>NZ_JBJGXN010000005.1:0-487836 GCF_045447035.1 Pseudomonas sp. O230
GACAGGGTTGTCCGGAGTATCAGGAACGTCCGGACGATCCGGGGTATCAGCAACAATCGCCGCAGCGGGCGCGTTGCCGCCATTGTCCGGATCGCCGGCCAGACGCTCCAGGGGAATTTCGGGGATACCGTTGAAGCCTGCGGTGGGAAAACCGATGGTCGGATCGACCCGCCCGGCCACTTCCTCCAGCAGCACAAAATTATGACCGCCACCCAATGCGCCGCCGGGCGCACCCGGTGTGCCCGGACCTGCCGCAGTCGCTTCAGCGGTTTGGGTCGGGTCATCGCCGGCAGCGATGGCTTTTTGCAGTTGCTCAACATCGGTCAATTGCGCCTGACTCGGCGTGGTCGCCTCAGTGGTGTCCACATGCGGCGCGTGATCCGCGAGCAACTGAGGATTCATTTGCAGACTGCTGCCACGCCCGAGCGTCAGTTCCTGGCCATTTTGCAGATGCACCGCCACCGCGCCTTCGGCACCGGTGATCAGTTGATCGCCGGTATACAGGCGATCCCCCTCGATCAGTACACGCCGGGTGCCGTCGCTCCCCTGGGCGAATACCTGACCAATGACCTTACTGACGATACCGATGAGCGTAGCCATGTGCACTTCCTCCGCTGCCAACCGCTGTCGGCATCCTGTTGTTTGCGAAGAACGTGCTCATGGGTCAAGCGGATAGCCAGCGAACATCTACCGGGCAGCGGCGGGTCAACACCAAGCCGCTGTCCTGGCGACTCTCTCGCCAAGCGTGTCGCTCACGGGCGCGGTGTCCGGTTCGGGAAAAAAAACCCTCTGCAATCAAAGGCATCGGGCTCCTGTTCGGCAACACCTCGTCCAGTGAGTGATGCGTAACGGTTCTGAATCAATCAAGTGACAAAAAACCGTCACTAAAAAAACCGTTTCGCGTCCCTCCCCTCCAGCACTTCTACGCCCTATATCGATAAGTGGGTAGAACATTCCATTGACCCTTTTGAGCGCCCTAACGCTCACAAATCAAGGGCTTTCGACTTGAACAATGTGCTGGATTTTGCAGAGCGCATAAGTTTTTTTTGGCATAACCCTTATGAGAAATCCTTCTTAGGTTTCTCCCAGAATGTTCTTAGCTCTGTTGTTACAGGCATGAAACGGTTTTACCTATAAATGTCGTCAATAAATTGGCGACCAATAAGCACCATTAGGACTCAGGGAGATGTACCCATGCGCCGATTGAACCCTATCTGCAGCGCGATTTTATTGGCCATGGCCTGTAGTTCTCAGGCTCAGGCCATGTCACTGACCGAGGCGATCCAGAGCACTATTGCAACCCACCCGGAACTGGCGTCGCGGGTGGACAGCCGTCTGTCGGCGGATGAAGACGTGAAAGTCGCCAAGGGTGGCTTTTATCCATCCGTGGATCTGAATGCCTCGTACGGGCGCGGGTACAGCGATAACACCAACACCCGGGCCTTGGGCAATCACCACACGGAAATCCTCAACTACACCCAATCGGAACTGCGCCTGCGGCAGATGCTCTTCGACGGTTTCAACACGGCCAACGAAGTCGAGCGCACCAAAGGCGTGGTCAACTCCCGGGCCTATTACGCTCAGGGCACCGCTCAGGACCTGGCCCTGCGCACCATCGAGGTCTACCTCGACGTGCTCAAGCGCCGCGAATTGGTGACCCTGGCCAAGAACAACCTGCAAGCCCACCTGCGGGTCAACGACCAGATCGGCCTGCGTACCCAGCGCGGCATCGGCAGCAACGCCGACGCCGATCAATCCGTGGCACGTCGGGCACTTGCGGAGAACAACCTCGACACCGCCGAAGTCGATCTGGCCGATGCCGAAGCAAATTTCTACGCCGTCACCGGGCGCTTGCCCGATGAACTGGAAACCCTGCCGTCGATTCGCGGCGAACTGCCGGCCACGATCCAGGATGCCCAACAGAGCATGGTCGACAACAACCCGTACCTGAAATCGGCCCAGGCTGACGTGCAATCGGCCGAGAGCCAGTACGAAGTTGCCAAGTCACCGTTCTACCCGCGCTTCGACGCTGAAGCGGCGGTGGGCGCAAACAACAACATCGCCGGTGAAGAAGGCCACGACAACGAATGGCGCGTCGGCGTCGTGATGAACTACAACCTGTTCCGTGGCGGCAGCGACAAGGCACGGCTGGCGTCTGACGCGCACAAGATCAACCAGGCCATGGACATCCGCAACAACGCCCTGCGCCAGCTCAACGAGAACATTCACCTGGCCTGGAACGCCATGGTCAACGCGAAAAAACAAACCCCGACCGCCCGCGAATACGCTGAAACCACCACCCGCGTTCGGGCGGCATATCAGGACCAGTTCGGCCTTGGCCAACGGACCCTGCTCGACGTGCTCGACAGTGAAAATGAACTCTACAACGCCAACCGCCGCTACACCGAAGTGCGCTACACCGAGGAATACTCGATGTACCGCGTGCTGGCGAACATGGGCCAGTTACTGAGCAAACAACGGGTGGTGCTGCCCGCCGATGCAATCGCCCGGACCGAAGTGAAAAACGAAGCCCGTCTGCCTGAATTGAAGTAGTGCACTGGAGCGATCAATGTGACCAGCATGGAACCCGGCAACAATGGTGTCGATCCGCGGCTGAGCTTCGATGACCCGCTTCTGGACGGGCTGCTGATTCTCTGCAAACTTCATGGCGCGACGGTCAGTCGCGCCAGCCTGAGTGCCGGGCTGCCAATGGCACACCAACGCCTGAGCCTGGACCTGCTGCCGCGCGCAGCGGCCCGGGCCAGTTTGCAGGCGCGTTTGCTTCGCCGCGAACTGGACGACATTTCCGCGCTCAACCTGCCCGTGATGCTGATCCTCAACAACGGCCGCACCGCCATCCTGCGTCGCTTCGGCGATGACGGCCGCTTGCTGATTCTGCCGAGCGAAGCCGACGGCGGCGAGCAATGGGTCAGCCGTGAAGAGTTGGCCGAAAACTACAGCGGCCAAGCCTTGTTCGCCCGGCCACGGCATGAACTCGAAGACCTGCGCTCGCCGCTGGTGCCGCGTGTGGAGGCGTGGTTTCGCGACACTTTGAAGCTGTCGAAATGGCTGTACAGCGATGCGATCCTGGCGAGTTTCCTGATCAACCTGCTGGGGCTGATGGTGCCGCTGTTCGTCATGCAAACCTACGACCGGGTGGTGCCGAACCAGGCCACGTCGACCCTGTGGGTGTTGTCCATCGGTTTGCTGATCGGCACCGGTTTCGAGCTGGCATTGCGGGTAGTCCGCGCGCATTTGCTGGACACCGCCGGGAAGAAAACCGACGTGATCCTGTCCGCCACGCTGTTCGAACGCATCACCGGCATGTCGATGAAAGCGCGCCCGGCGACCATCGGTGGTTTCGCCCAAAGCATTCATGACTTCCAGGGCCTGCGCGAATTCCTCACCGCCGTAACCCTGACCAGCCTGATCGACCTGCCCTTCGCCGTGCTGATGCTGGTGGTGATCGGCCTGCTCGGTGGCTGGCTGGTGATCATTCCGTTGCTGGCGTTTCCGATCACCATCCTGTTCGCGATGGTGATTCAGGTGCGGCTGCGCGACACCGTGCAAAAAAGCCTGACCCTCGGTGCCGAACGCCAGGCCCTGCTGATCGAAACCCTCGGCGGCCTGGAAACCCTCAAGGCTTGCAGCGCCGAAAGTGAACGCCAGCACAAATGGGAAAGCACCCACGGCGCCCTCACCCGCCTCGACAGCCATGCGCGCAACCTGTCGGCGCTGGCCACCAACGGCACTTTATTCATCCAGCAGTTCTCCGGCATGGCGACCATCGTCGCCGGGGTCTACAGCATCATCGCCGGCAACCTCAGCGTCGGCGCACTGGTGGCGACCTACATGCTCGGCAGCCGCGTGCTCGCGCCGTTGGGGCAGATCGCCGGGCTGATCACGCGCTATCAGCAAGCGCAACTGACGATGAAAAGCACCGATGCGCTGATGGGCCTGCCGCAAGAGCGCGACGCCAAACAGCGACCGCTGGAACGCACGCAACTGCAAGGCGCCCTCGACGTCAGCGGCGTGACCTTTCACTACAACGGCCAGAATGCGCCCGCACTGGCCAACATCAGTTTCAGCCTGAAACCCGGTGAACGGGTCGGCATCATCGGGCGCAGCGGTTCGGGCAAAAGCACCCTGGGGCGACTGCTGATGGGTTTCTACGAACCGGAAGAAGGCCAGTTGTTGCTCGATGGCCTGGACCTGCGGCAACTGGACGTTGCCGACCTGCGCCAACAGATCGGTTACGTTGCCCATGACCTGCCGCTGCTGGCCGGCAGCCTGCGCGACAACCTGACCCTCGGCGCGCGTTACATCAGCGATTCGCGGATGCTGGAAGTGGCGGAACTGACCGGTGTGACCGAACTCGCACGTCAACATCCGCAAGGGTTTGACCGGCCGGTCGGCGAACGCGGGCAATTGCTGTCGGGCGGTCAACGTCAGGCGGTGTTGCTGGCCCGCGCCTTGTTGCTCGACCCGCCGATCATGCTGCTCGACGAACCCACCAGCGCCATGGACAACAGCAGCGAAGATGTCCTGCGGCAAAAACTCCACGGTTGGGTCCAGGGCAAAACCTTGCTGCTGGTGACTCACCGCACCTCGATGCTGAGCCTGGTGGATCGGCTGGTGGTGCTGGACAACGGGAGGATCGTCGCCGACGGTCCGAAAGAAGCGGTCATCGATGCACTGCGCAAGGGCCGCGTCGGCTCTGCGGCCGTCTAGGAGTCCGCCATGCCTAATTCCCTGCCTGTAACGTCGAAGACACGCGGGTACTTCGACAGCTTCACTAAAAGTGCCGAAAGCGAGTTCATGCCGGAAACGGCCGGCGCCTCATTGCAGGATTCCCCGCGCTGGTCTCGGATCACCGTGTGGCTCGCCGCTGCGTTGATCATCAGTGCGGTGGTCTGGGCCAAGTTCGCCGTGTTGCAGGAAGTCACCATGGGCGAAGGCAAGGCGATTCCGTCGAGCAAGGTGCAGGTGATCCAGAACCTCGAGGGCGGCATCGTCACCGAGATTTTCGTGCGCGAAGGGCAAATGGTGAACAAGGGCGACACCCTGCTGCGCCTGGATGACACGCGCTTTCTGTCGAACAAGGGAGAAAGCGAGGCCGATCGTTATGCGTTGACCGCGCAGGTCGAACGCCTGTCCGCCGAGGCCGAGGGACGGCCGTTCAAGTTGTCGCCGGAGGTGATCGCCAAGGCCCCGCAAGTCGCCGAAGACGAGCGCTCGCTGTACGAACAACGGCAACGTCGCCTGGCCAGCGAGCAACGCACGCTGACCGAACAACTGCGGCAGAAAACCCAGGAACTGGCGGAGTTCCGCTCGAAACAGGGGCAATACAGTTCCAGCCTGGCACTGCTGCAACAGGAGATGAACATGTCTGCGCCGCTGGTGGGCACCGGCGCGGTGTCGCCGGTGGAAATCCTGCGGCTCAAACGCAGCGCGGTGGAGATTCGCGGTTCGCTGAATGCCACGACGCTGGCGATTCCTCGCGCCGAATCGGCGATCAACGAGATCAAAAGCAAGATCGACGAATCGGAACAATCCTTCCGCTCGGACGCGGCGAAAGAGCTGAATGAAAAACGCACCGACCTGTCGAAAATCACCGCGTCGAGCATCGCCATCGACGACCGCGTGAGCCGCACGACGGTGGTCTCGCCGGTGCACGGGATTATCAAAGTGCTGAAGGTCAACACCATCGGCGGCGTGGTCCAGCCGGGCAGCGACATGGTGGAAATCGTGCCCATCGAAGACAACCTGCTGATCGAAGCCAAGGTGCGGCCGCAGGACGTGGCGTTCCTGCATCCGGGGCAGAAAGCGATGGTCAAGTTCAGTGCGTATGACTACACGATTTATGGTGGGTTGAGTGCCAAGCTTGAGCTGATCGGGGCAGACACGATTACCGATGACAAGGGCAACAGTTTTTATCTGATTCAGGTGCGGACCGATAAGAACCACTTGGGTGGGGATGTGAAACCGCTGCTGATCATTCCGGGGATGGTGGCCACGGTGGACATCATCACGGGTGAGAAAAGTGTGCTGGATTACTTGCTGAAGCCGGTGCTTAAAGCGCGGACGGAGGCGATGCGGGAAAGGTAGTCAACATTCGAAGTTGTCGGTGATTGTTCGGCCGTCTTCGCGGGCAAGCACGCTCCCACAGGTTTTTGGGGTGTTCACATAATTTGTGTACGACGAAAATCCCTGTGGGAGCGGGCTTGCCCGCGAAGGGGCCAGCACGAACAACAATTATTTTGGCCCATGATTACGCTGGAAAACCTCCTCCCCCATCGCCGCAATCTGCGCTTCGATCAACGCCTCGAACGGTTTCAACAACGGCTCGAAACTGACAGGTGCTTCCAACGCCTGTAACGCCTGCACAATCGCCTCCACCGTCGACAACGCACCCGGCCCCGGCGCCTTGCGCAAGCGATACCGCGACACACCGCCCTCCACCAAGGTCACGCGGGGCAACGCCGCCAGCAACGGATTGAGGTGCAGCATTTTGCGCGCCTTGCGCCAGGTGCCGTCCGGAACCACCAACAGCAGCGGTTGATCATTCGCGGTATAAGCCTGCAACGGCTGCGCCTCCTCCGCCGGAAACAACAACCGAGCTTGATAGCCTGGCTGATTCAACAGCGCCGGCAAATCCTCGAACACCTCACCCACAATCAACTCGGCATTGTTCAAGCCCAACGCCGCCAGCCGCGCCGTGTTCAGCGCGTGGTTCACTTCGCTCGGATGCTGCAACAGCAACACCCGAGTGCGGCTGTCGAGGCTCGGGATCAGTGGGCACAGGCAGTGGGTTTGCGGACGCAGGCAGCGCGGGCATTGGATTCTGGACATGTTCTCAAGCCTGATTGAGTTGTGCTTTGAGCAGATCGCGGAAGGTCTGGATCAACGGTTCGCGGCTGCGGCCCCGGCGCATGATCATCGAGAACGGCGCCTGGTAACCGAAGGTCGCCGGCAGCAACACGCGCAAATCACCCTTGTCGGCCCAGGCCTGGGCGTAATGCTCCGGCAGGTAACCGATGTAGGCGCCGGACAGCACCAGAATCAGTTGCGCCTCCATACTTTCCACGGTCGCGGCACTGTGCTTGAAGCCGTGGCGCGCCAGTTCGGCCTGGCTCCAATAGCCACGGCCGACCATGCGCTGCTGGGTGATGACTTGCTCGGGGATGCGCCGCTCGGTGAACAACGGATGGCGGCTGCTGCAATACAGCCAGTGCTGTTCGCGGTACAACGGCATGTAGACCAGCCCGCTCATGCGCGTGGAAAACGCGCCGATGGCGAGGTCGAGGCGATTGTCCTGTACGCCGAGTTGCAGCTCGTACGGGCTCATCACCGACAAGTGCAAATGCACGGCCGGGTGTTCCTGGCTGTAGGCGCCGATGGCTTCGGCGAACGGCAAGGCTTTGTCGCTGACGGTGGAGTCGATGACGCCAAGGTTCAGCGTACCGCGCAACTCGCCCTTCAGCGCCGCCGCGTATTGCTCGAAGCCTTCGAGTTCGCCGAGCAGGCGCAGGGTTTCCTGATGGAACAGCTCGCCTTTGCTGGTCAGGCTGAACCCGCCACGCCCGCGATGGCAGAGCACCAGGCCAAGGGCTGCCTCGAGCTGGCTCATGTAGGTGCTGATCGCCGAGGTTGAGAGGTTGAGCTCTTGCTGTGCGTTGGCGAACCCCTGATGGCGGACTACGCTGACGAAGATGCGCAACAGTTTCAGGTCGGGTAAAGCGTTGGCCATGGGGAGTTCCTGTCGCAAGGTTACGCGCGCTGTCTCGGTAAAAACATTGACCCTGTGGGAGCGGGCTTGCCCGCGAAGGCGGCGTGTCATTCGAATCAATGGTGCCTGATCCACCGCATTCGCGGGCAAGCCCGCTCCCACAGGGTCTGTGGTGATCTTGAAGTCTATCGCCAGCCAAGGCATTAGTTTAGAAAAATCTGAACTAAGTATTTGCCCGTAGCGATTCTTCCCGACCACTACATTTCGCAGAATCAACCCCTAACGGTGCCCGAACCTCCCCGGTGCGGTGCAACCGACATAAATAAAACAACGACGATGAGGCCCTACCCGTGGACAAGATTCTTCACCAACCACTGGGCGGCAACGAAATGCCGCGCTTCGGCGGCATCGCCACCATGCTACGACTGCCGCATGTACCCACCGCTGCCGGCCTGGACGCTGCCTTTATCGGCATCCCGCTGGACATCGGCACTTCCCTGCGCCCCGGCACCCGTTTCGGGCCACGTGAAATCCGCGCTGAATCGGTAATGATTCGCCCGTACAACATGGCCACCGGCGCTGCACCGTTTGACTCGCTGTCGGTTGCCGACATCGGCGACATCGCGATCAACACCTTCAACCTGCTCGACGCCGTGCGGATCATCGAAGAGTCTTACGACAATATCCTTGAACACGATGTGATCCCCCTGACCCTCGGCGGCGACCACACCATCACCCTGCCGATCCTGCGTGCCATCCACAAAAAACACGGCAAGGTCGGCCTGGTGCACATCGACGCGCACGCCGATGTGAATGATCACATGTTCGGCGAGAAAATCGCCCACGGCACCACCTTCCGTCGCGCCGTCGAAGAGGGTCTTCTGGATTGCGACCGCGTGGTGCAAATTGGCCTGCGCGCCCAGGGCTACACCGCCGACGACTTCAACTGGAGCCGCAACCAGGGCTTCCGTGTGGTTCAGGCCGAAGAATGCTGGCACAAATCCCTGGCTCCTTTGATGGCCGAAGTTCGCGAGAAAGTCGGCGGCGGTCCGGTGTACCTGAGCTTCGATATCGACGGTATCGACCCGGCCTGGGCACCTGGCACCGGCACCCCGGAAATCGGCGGCCTGACCACCATTCAGGCGATCGAGATCGTTCGTGGCTGCCAGGGTCTCGACCTGGTCGGTTGCGACCTGGTAGAAGTCTCGCCCGCGTACGACACCTCCGGCAATACCTCGCTGCTGGGCGCCAACCTGCTGTACGAAATGCTCTGCGTACTGCCTGGCGTGGTCCATCGCTGAGGATTGGTCATGAACGAACGTGATCAGGTTTTGCAGGCGGCCGCCGATCTGGTGGCAGCCTTTGCCCGCAATGATCGCGAAGCTTACTTCGGCGCCTTCAGCGCCGATGCCAGCTTCGTCTTCTACACCCTCGAACAGCCTCTGCTGTCGCGCGATGCCTATCAGGCGTTGTGGGACACCTGGCGTGCCGAGGATAGTTTCGAGGTGCTGTCGTGCACCTCGAGCAACGCTTTCGTCAGCCTGCAAGGTGACGTCGCGATTTTCATCCATGACGTCGCCACCGAGCTGCGCATGCAAGGGGAGCAACACTTCAGCCAGGAGCGCGAGACGATTGTTTTCAAGAAACAAGCGTCTGGCCAAAAACAACAAGGCCTATGGCTGGCCTGCCACGAACATTTGTCCGCAATGCCGGAAGGGCTGCCATCCCCTTAGCCAAACAGGTGACGCTCACACACGATGAGCGCGCCTTTATGATCGGAGCAGATCATGAATAACAACAACAACGACCAAAGCCTTACGCACATTGAAACCTACGGGGTCGAACAGATCCCGGACAACGAACGCACCGCAGGCCCGACGGACTTGTTCCGGATGATCTTCGGCGGTTCCAACACCTTTGCCACCGCCGTGCTCGGCAGTTTCCCGGTACTGTTCGGCTTGTCCTTTCAGGCGGGCGTCTGCGCGATTGTGCTGGGCGTGTTGCTGGGTTCGCTGATCCTCGCGCCCATGGGCCTGTTCGGCCCGATCAATGGCACCAACAACGCCGTGTCTTCCGGTGCGCACTTCGGCGTGCACGGGCGGATCGTCGGTTCGTTTCTGTCACTGTTGACCGCCATCGCTTTCTTCTCGCTCTCGGTGTGGAGTTCGGGTGATGCGCTGATCGGTGGGGCGAAACGCCTGATCGGCCTGCCGGAAACCGACCTGACCCTGGGCCTGGCCTACGGTCTGTTCGCGATCCTGGTGCTGACCGTGTGCATCTACGGTTTCCGTTTCCTGCTGTGGGTCAACAAGATCGCGGTGTGGAGCGCCAGCCTCCTGTTCCTGCTGGGCATCTTCGCCTTCGCCGGTCCTTTCGATGTGAACTACGCCGGCACCGTGAGCATGGGTCAACCCGGCTTCTGGGCAGCCTTTATCGGCGCCGCGCTGGTGGCGATGAGCAACCCGATTTCCTTCGGCGCGTTCCTCGGTGACTGGTCGCGTTACATCCCGCGTGAAACCTCCAAGCGCCGGATCATGGCCGCGGTGGTGATCTCGCAGATCGCAACGTTCATCCCGTTCCTGTTCGGCCTCGCCACCGCGACCATCGTCGCGATCAAGGCGCCGGACTACATCGCTGCGAACAACTACGTCGGCGGCCTGCTGGCCGTTTCGCCGAGCTGGTTCTTCCTGCCGGTGTGCCTGATTGCGGTGATCGGCGGCATGTCCACCGGCACCACCTCGCTTTATGGCACCGGGCTGGACATGTCCAGCGTGTTCCCGCGAGTGCTGTCGCGGGTCAAGGCCACCCTGTTGATCGGAGTGATGTCGATTGCCTTTATCTTCATCGGGCGCTTTGCGGCAAACCTGGTGCAGAGCGTGTCGACCTTCGCTGTGCTGATCATCACCTGCACCACCCCGTGGATGGTGATCATGATCATCGGCCTGCTGGTGCGCCGCGGTTTCTACTGCCCGGATGACCTGCAAGTGTTCACCCGCGGCGAGAAAGGCGGTCGTTACTGGTTCACCCACGGCTGGAACTGGCGTGGGCTGGGTGCCTGGATCCCGAGTGCATTGGTCGGTTTGTGCTTTGTGAACCTGCCAGGGCAATTCGTCGGCGTCCTGGGCAATTTGGCCGGTGGCATCGACATCAGCCTGCCGGTGACCCTCGGCCTGGCGTCGCTGGTGTACCTGGCGCTGCTGAGCCTGTTCCCGGAATCGGCAACTGTGTTCGGACCGAATGATCCACGCAGCAAGGGCACGGATTCGCTCGGTAAACCGGCGTTGCGACAAGCCGCCTGATTCAACGCACTCCCCCTGTGGGAGCGGGCTTGCTCGCGAAAGCGATCCGTCAGTCACATCATTATTGAATGTGCCGCCGTCTTCGCGAGCAAGCCCGCTCCCACAAGGGATTGATTTTCGCCTCACCATAAAAAAGACAATCGGAGACACGCCAGAATGGCTTTGGATTTATTCGTCGTACTCATCTACGCCGCCGCGATGCTGATACTCGGCTACTACGGCATGCGCAAGGCCAAGACAAACGAAGACTTTTTGGTCGCCGGTCGTAACCTCGGCCCGAGCCTGTACATGGGCACCATGGCCGCTACCGTTCTGGGCGGCGCATCTACCGTCGGCACCGTACGGCTGGGCTACGTCCATGGCATTTCCGGTTTCTGGCTCTGCGCGGCCCTCGGTTGCGGGATTGTTGCGCTGAACCTGTTCCTCGCCAAACCGCTGCTGAAACTGAAAATCTACACCGTTACCCAGGTGCTGGAAAAACGCTACAACCCGATGGCCCGCACCGCGAGCGCGGTGATCATGCTGGCGTATGCACTGATGATCGGCGTCGTTTCGATCCTGGCCATCGGCACCGTGCTGCAAGTGTTGTTCGACCTGCCGTTCTGGCTATCGATATTGGTCGGCGGTGGCGTGGTGGTGATTTATTCGGCGATCGGCGGCATGTGGTCCCTGACCCTGACTGACATCGTCCAGTTCGTCATCAAGACCGTAGGCCTGATGTTCATCCTGTTGCCAATTTGCCTGTACCGCGTCGGTGGTTGGGATGAGTTGGTGTTGAAACTGCCGGCATCCGCCTTCAGCTTCACCACGATTGGCTGGGACACCATCATCACCTACTTCATGATCTACTTCTTCGGGATCCTGATCGGCCAAGACATCTGGCAGCGTGTGTTCACCGTCAAGAGCGCCAAAGTGGCTCAGGTCGCCGGTACATTCGCAGGTTTCTACTGCATCCTTTATGGACTGGCCTGCGCCCTGATCGGCATGGCTGCTCATGTGCTGATCCCGGACCTGGACAACGTCAACAACGCCTTCGCCGCCATCGTCAAACTGTCCCTGCCGGACGGTATCCGTGGCCTGGTGATCGCTGCCGCACTGGCCGCCATGATGTCCACCGCCAGCGCCGGCCTGCTCGCCGCTGCCACCACCTTGACCGAAGACCTGTTGCCGAAACTGCGCGGCGGCAAACAGTCGAGCCTGGGCATCAACCGCCTGTTCACCTTGCTGACCGGTTTCGTGGTGCTGGGTATCGCACTGGTGGTCAACGACGTGATCAGCGCGCTGACCCTGGCTTACAACCTGTTGGTGGGCGGCATGCTGATCCCGCTGATCGGTGCAATTTTCTGGAAACGCGCAACCACCGCCGGCGCTATCGCCAGCATGGGCATGGGCTTCGCCACTGCGCTGTTGTTCATGATCAAGGACGGTATGGACGCCAACACCCCGATCTACTACAGCCTCGGCGTGGGCCTGGTGAGCTTTGTGCTGGTCAGCTTGCTGTCCCCTCGCCCGGCAGTGGTGGCCAGCGCCGCCTAAGCTGAACATAACGACTTGATGCTTTCTTCGACGGGTGTGACGTCGGTTGCCACACCCGTTTTTTTTCGTCTGGAGAAAACCTTTGATGAAGATTGTTTCTCGCGATCAGTGGTTCGAGGTCAAACAGCTCAGCGACGGCATCCGCCTGATTCACGAGCCGTACATCCGCCCCTTCTACCGCTGCAACCTCTGGCACATTCAGGGCCGTGACAAGGACCTGCTGCTGGACAGCGGCTCCGGGCTGGTGAGCCTGCGCGAGCAACTGCCGTGGATCACCGAGCGGCCGCTGGTGGCCGTGGCCAGTCATTGCCATTTCGACCACATTGCCGGTCATCACGAATTTGCCGAACGCCTGGTGCATCCCGCCGAGGCCGACATCCTTGCGGCACCTGACGGCGAAAACGACTTGAGCCGGGCGTTCGTCGGCGACGACATGTTCGAGGCTCACCCCGATTGCCCGCTGTGTTACGCCGAGTACCGTGTCAAAGCCGCACCGGCCACGGGGATGATTGAGGAAGGTGACGTGCTGGATCTGGGCAATCGCGTGTTGCAGGTGCTGCACACGCCGGGGCATTCACCGGGAGGCATCAGCCTGTACGAAGCCGCGACCGAAACCCTGTTCAGCGGCGACATCATCTATGACGGGCCGCTGATCGAAGACGCCTACCATTCCAACCTCGACGATTACGCGCGCAGTCTGCAACGCTTGCGCGCGTTGCCAATCCGCACGGTGCATGGCGGGCATTTCGGGAGTTTTTCCGGGGAGCATCTGCGCACGATGATTGATGAATGGCAGCGCATGCATGGCTGAGGCCTGCTGTACTCAACCTCAGGGACAACAACAATAACGCCCTCGAAGAACGACCATGAAAAGAGCCGCCGTGCGTGCTGCCGTTCATCAGTACATCAGCCGCTTGCTGGAACGTCAGGATGACTTCGACGATAACGCCAGCCTGGCGGAACTGGGCCTGGATAAAGCGGACATCGAAGACCTGATGTTCCATCTGGAAGATGAACTGGGGTTGACGGCGTTTACCGCTGAGGAAGACCGGATGCTCAGGAGCGCCAGGACGGCGAATGATCTGAGTCGGTTTTTGATGGAGATCGGGCGGCAGTGATTTCCGCCCGGTTTTTGAATTTACGCCTGCTACGCAGCCGAACGCAGCCTTTGGCAGCGGCTACAACACGGCTGCGGTCATCCAGACCTTGACGTTACCGCCGACGCTGCTGGCGTCGGCGCTGTTCGTCGTCAGTGCGAATAGGCACAGGTTGCAGAGGCGGTTCGATCAAACCGAGTGCGACACCCAGGTCATGCAGCCAGTTTTGAATTTTCTCTTTCATGGTGCCCCCTTCAGGGTAGTGCCGAGCGGCTGAAATTCTGTAGCCCCTTCGCACTGATAATAGTCCGAAGTCCTAAGCAATGCTCAGCAAAATCCGCAATGATCTGTTACTGAATTGATCCAAATACCTGACCATTAGTTCAAGCAATCGTCTTGGCCTGAATCGACATCATGGCTAAACCGCCTGCTGCGCCGTTCGACGCCTTGTTGCTCGGTCCGTTCACTGCTGGCCAAGGGCTTTGCGCAAACGGCGGCGCACCCACAGCTCAGCGCTGACAAACGTGATGCCAAGCAGCACCAACACGGCACCGATGACAAAGTTGAGACTCAGCGCCTCACCCAGCAACACCACGCCGAACGTGACGCCGAACAACGGCGTCATGAACGAAAACACCGCGAGATTCGCCGCCAGATACCGGCGCAACAGCCAGAACCACGTCAGGTAGCTGAAAAACGAGACCGCCAGGCCCTGGAACAGCACGCTGGCCACGGCCACGGTAGTCAGGCTGACATGGGTGATCTGGCCGCTGAGCAGCGCGATCAGCAGCAGGCCGACGAAACCGACAATCAATTGGTAGAACAACGTGAGCGTCACCGGTGCCTCCGACAGGCGCGAGGCCCGCACCACCACCGTGGTCGCCCCCCAAGAGGCGCCGGCCAGCACGCCCAGCGCATCACCCATCAACATGCGGTGATCGAGGTTGTCCCAGGACACCCCACCGGCAAACGCGATGGCAATCCCGACAAACGCCAGGAAAATCCCCAACCATTGCACCGGTCTCAAACGCTCGCTCGGCAACAGCCAGTGCACACCCAACGCGGTGAAGATCGGCGCGGTGTAGAGGAACACCGACATGTGTGCGGCCGTGGTCAGCTGCAAGCCTTCGGAAATGAAGAAAAACTCCAGCCCAAACAGCGCGCCGGCCAGTAGTCCACCACGCCACGTATGGCTGACCTGATCCCAGCCACCCTTCCAGCAGATCAGTAATCCTACAAGCAAAGAAGAAATGCCCGACCGAGCGGCCGCCTGCATGACCGGCGCGATATCCGGCGCCGCCCACTTGATCATCACTTGCTGCACGCCCCAGATCAGGCACAACCCGATCATCACTTGCAGGGCAAACCCATCGGCGCTACGCCGGGTGGCGCTCACCGGAACACCTCGACAACACAATCCATGACAGTGACTCACAGTAAAAAGCAAAGCCCCGACTCAGGGCCGGGGCAAAAAACAGTCTGTCGATTATTAACCAGGTGGCCTGAAAAAGTAGCCTGCGCAAGACCTTCAAATCCCCACGGACGTCATCTTGCGCGACGCCCAATAGCCGACCGTGCAAGCGACAGCGGTCGCCAGGGTGCCCCACGCCATGTCCATCAATGCCAACTGCGCCGACCACCCGTGCAGCGTCGCCCAGTTGCTGAGGTCATACGTGCCGTAAGCCACCAGCCCCAACAATGCACCCAGGCGTGCGGCACGCGGCCAGGTACTCGCCGGCAACACCACAAACACCACACAACCGACGGTATAGAGCAGATAGAACACCGCTGCCGGGGCCAGCAGCGGTTGGTCAAGCATCAACGTCCCAAGCAGCCCCCGATAGGTCGGGGCCATCAGCACGCCGAGCCAGAGCCCGTCGAGCACAAGAAACGCCAGCAAGGTGCCAACGTAGGCGAACAGCGCATTTTTCATAGCAGGCCAACCCCATGTCATCGACCTACATGGGGCCGGTGCGAAATCAGCTTAGTTCAATGCGATCGGCATGAATGACGATTTGGCCGTTCTTGTACAACGCACCGATGGCCTTCTTGAAGTTGCCCTTGCTGACACCGAACATGCTGGTAATCACCGTCGGGTCGCTCTTGTCGCTCACCGGCAGCGTGCCGTTGTTGTCGCGCAACTTGGCGAGGATCTTCGAGTTCAGGCTGGTGGCGGCTTCTTCGCCCACCGGTTGCAGGCTCAGGCTGATCTTGCCGTCGGCACGGACTTCTTTGATAAAGCCCTTCTCTTCCTTACCGGCACGCATGAACTTGAAGATTTCATTCTTGTGGATCAAGCCCCAGTGCTTGTTGTTGATGATTGCCTTGAAGCCCATATCGGTCGCTTCGGCAACCAGCAGATCAACTTCCTGGCCCGGGGTGTAGTTGGCCGCAGTCTTGTCCAGATAGCGGTCCAGACGCGCCGTCGCGGTGATGCGACGGGTGTGCTTGTCGAGGTAGACGTGCACCACGACGTACTCGCCAGCGGTCATCTGACGTTTTTCTTCGGAATACGGCAGCAACAGATCTTTCGGCAGGCCCCAATCCAGGAAGACACCGATGCTGTTGACTTCAACGACTTTCAAACTGGCGAATTCACCGACCTGAACTTTCGGCTTTTCGGTAGTTGCGATGAGTTTGTCATCGCTGTCCAGATAAATAAAAACGTTGAGCCAGTCTTCATCTTCGCTGGGAATATCTTTGGGAATGTAACGATTAGGCAGAAGGATTTCGCCGTCCGCGCCACCGTCCAGATATAAACCGAAGTTAGTGTGTTTAACCACTTGCAAACTGTTGTAACGCCCGACTAAAGCCATGTCCAATACCCTCATTGCGTGGGCGGCATTCTACCCGTTTTTGCCGGCCGCGTTCGGCGGCCGGCCCGGTGGCGCGAGAAAATCCTCTGAAGGCCTTAATTTTTCTGGGTTTTGTCGCGCACGGCTGGCCACTCGTCAGAACAGCCCAAGCACTTTCGCCCCCTCCAGCCAGGCAAAAGCCCATGTCCACCCACCCATGTTCTTAGTTAAAACAGCAGCTTAGGGGAATATTTCGAATAATAACTTGCGATTATTCCAGTTTCCGTGATGTGTATTTCAGGGGGATATTTGCCAAGCAATTGTCAAGTATTTCCTGTACGATGCGTGGCCAAGTTAATTTCTACAGGTTAATGGCCGCCATGCGTGTAAAAGCATCCAACAGCAAAGCAAAGCCAGCTCCAGCCGTTGAAACCAGCGAATCAATCAACAACCAGATTGCTGCGTTCCTCAAGTCTGGCGGCGAGATCCAGCAAATTGCCAAAGGCGTCAGCGGCCAGACGTTCGGCCCGTCCAAGCAGATCACGCTCGGCAAGAAGTAATATTCCACCGCGTTAACTGGTCCCTAAGCGCTTTGAGCTTCGAAGCGCTTGGACTGGAACCCTCCCGCAACACCCCGCCAAACACACCAATATTTCAAAAATCGACGAACGGCCCTCGATGCCGAGCATTCGCCGGTATGCTTGCACACGTCTAGATCAAGCGTTTCAGCAGTTTTTGTTTCTGCTCCTCGCGGTCATGGAGTGACGCATGCTCAAACTCTCTCTTTTCTTGCTGGGCAACCTGCTTTTCTGCTCGGTCGCCAACGCGCAAGTTTTCCAGCGTGAGCTGGGCGACTTCGACCTCAAGCTCGGCACCACCCCCAGCCGCAGCATGGCCCAGGGGCTGGTCAAACCTTCGACCACCGGCTCTTTCCACGGCGGGCTCGACCTGAGCCACGCCAGCGGCTTTTACTTCGGGCAGTGGTCTCCGAGCATGGGGTTGAGTCCGGGGAACAACCTTGAAGTGGATTCCTACATGGGTTTTAAACAGCCCTTCGATCAAACCCTCGGTTACGAAGTCGGCATGATCCATTACAGCTACCCGAAAGTGGACACGCTCAACACCCAGGAACTCTTCGGTGGCCTGACTCTGCTGGGCAGTCGTTTCGGCGCAGCGTTCAGCAACGATCCGGACAAACAGAACAGCACCGTGTTCGCCGACCTCCGTGGTAATCAGCCGTTCGGCATCGGGATCAGCATGAAATACACCACTCACCAGCTCAACACCCCGGTGTCGGTGGACGGCGGGTACGTAGGCAATTTCACCGACTGGTCGCTGACACTGTCCCGACCATTCATGGGTATCGACCTTGACCTGATCTACAGCGACTCGAGCCTCAGCGGCGGTGACTGCTCCGCCTATTCCGGACACAACAGCCAATGTGACGGCCTGGTCACCCTCAAGGCCGAACGCGCGTTCTATTGATCGGCTGAACTGGCAGGCTCATCCTGCGTTCACATGAGAACCTACGCTTTCGCAAGGACTCGCCCATGTCGCGCTGGTTGAAATGTCTTGCCGTCGTCATCACCCTCAGTCTCGCCCTCGGCGCCTGCAGCCGCGTGGGCCTGGCCTATCGCAACCTCGACGTGATCATTCCGTGGACGCTCAGCGATTACCTGGACATGAATGGCGAACAGAAAGGCTGGTTCCACGAACGCCTGAAGGAACACCTGAGCTGGCACTGCACCACGCAACTGCCGGGCTATCTTGACTGGCTGGACCGTTTGCAGGTGATGGTCGAAACCAACCAGGTTAGCGACGCCGCCCTGCAAACCCGCACCCAGGAAGCCAAACAAGCCATCGCCCAGACCGCCCGGGAAATCACCCCGTCGGCCATCGAATTGTTGCAGGGGCTGGACGACAAGCAAGTCGCTGAAATGAACGAAGCCTTTACCAAGGACCAGCGCAAACGCCAACAGGACTACGTAAAACCGTCGCTCGATCAGCAGATCAAGGAGCGTGGCGAGCGCATGGAAAAACGTCTGGATGACTGGATAGGACCGCTTAGCCCGACCCAAAGACAACGGGTCGTTGCCTGGTCAAATGCATTGGGCGACCAGAACACGCAATGGATTGCCAACCGAGCTCACTGGCAGAAACAGTTCAGCGCGGCAGTTGCGCAGCGCCAGAGTCCAGAATTCCCACAGCGTATAGAGACGCTTCTGGTGAATCGAGAGAGCCTATGGACGCCCGATTACCGCAAGGCTTACGCCAACACCGAAGTTCAGGCGCGCGGGTTATTTGTCGATTTGATGGCCGAGAGCACGCCGACCCAGCGTGAGCGGCTGTTAAAGAAAATCGAAGGAGTGCGCAAAGACTTCAATGATTTGAAGTGCCTGAAAGCAGCGAAGCAGGGATAGTCATCCCCCCTGCAGGAGCTGGCTTGCCAGCGATAAGGCCATAACATCCAACATCCATGTTGACTGAAAGACCGCAATCGCTGGCAAGCCAGCGCCTACAAGGGGTCGTGTGTACGTCAGGCTATCTGCGCTTTGGACGCCACTTCATCAAACGTCACCTCATCCAACGCATCGACCTGCTCATCCAGCACCTGCCGCGGATGGTCATTGCCCGGAATGCTGCTGTCGATCAGGCTCAACAGCCGCGAACCACGCATGGTCAGCATGTAGTTCGAGCCGGTGCCGCCTTGCTCTTCAGGTCGAGGCTCGATATAGCCCCGCGCCAACAGTAACTTTTCATACTCACCGGCCACCGCTTTCAGGTGATCCAGGTTTTCAGTCTGCTCGCCTTCCGCACCTTTTTCTGCCGCGTACTCTTCTGCATAGGGTCGCGGTGTGAAGCTGGGTGCTGCGTTTTGCACTTCGTGCAGCAGGCGTTCAATCAAATCCCAGTTATAAGTCGTCATCCTATCCAACCTCCAAAGCCCGTGAGTGTGATGGCCTTCATAGGTTGTGACCGGCTGCGTCGTCAGCCGTTCAGCCAGGCTGTTTGCCCGTACCGACCGGCGGTATGTCGATTGGAGCGTAGGCCGAACGACTAGGCTGTGTAAGGCCGCTCCCAGCCCCCCGCAGGAGAAAAACCGATGAACATTCAGAACCATCCGCTCGTGTCCCGAGAAGAATGGCTCAGCGCCCGCCGCCAACACCTGGTCCACGAAAAAGCCTTCACCCGGGAACGGGACAAACTCAGCGCCGAGCGGCGTGCACTACCCTGGGTGAAAATCGACAAGGACTATCACTTCCAGGGCCTCAACGGCGAACTGAAACTGGCCGACCTGTTCGGCACTCGTAGCCAACTGGTTGTCTACCACTTCATGTTCGCCCACGGTTGGGACGAAGGCTGCCCCGGTTGCTCTTTCCTGTCCGACCACATCGACGGCGCCAACCAGCACCTGGCGCACCATGACGTCGCCGTCGTGGCGGTTTCCCACGCACCGTTCGCCGAATTCCTGGGGTTCAAGCGACGCATGGGCTGGAAGTTCGACTGGGTCTCGTCAGAAGGCTGCGATTTCAACTACGACTTTGGCGTCACCGCCCGATCAGAGGATGTCGCTGCCGGCAAGGCGACCTACAACTACGAAAAATCTGACAGCGCCGAAGAAGAACTCCCCGGCCTGAGTGTGTTTTATCGCAATGACGCCGGCGAAATCTTTCACACCTATTCCACCTACGCCCGAGGCCTGGACATGCTGGTCGGCGCCTACAACTACCTCGACCTCACGCCCAAGGGGCGCAATGAAGAGGAGATCATGGAATGGGTGAAGCATCACGATAGGTATGAAGACAAGGAGTCTTCGAGCTGCTGCCATTGGGGGTAAATCGCAGCCTTCGCGAGCAAGCTTGCTCCTACAGCGGTCTGGACTGGATGCAGTTCCCGTGAACACCGCAAATCCTGTAGGAGCACCGCGCAGATTTCGCGAGTCGACCTTGGCCAGGTACAGCACCGGCACCAGCACGGTTTCGCCGTCGATGACCCGCTCTTCCATCCAGACGATGTCGTGGGTCAAGGCCGCCACTTGCTGCGAGGTCAGCGTGACGCCGACGCTCAGGTTCAGGGCGTTCTTGCTGCTGATGGCGTTGTCCATCAGGTACTGGAATTGCTCGTAGTCGCTGCTCAGGCCATCGGCGAGGAAGCGCTGGCCGGTCTGGGCGCGCACGGCGTCGGCAATCAGTCGGGTTTCGTAGCGGCCATCGCCCAATCGGCGTGCGGCCTGGTCGGGGTCGTAGCCGAGCTTGCCGATCAAGTAGTCCGAGCTCATGAACGTCGAGAGGTCGACGAGCGAGGGGTTGGTTTCGATCAGGTATTTGTTGGCCGGGTTTCGGCTCTGGGTGAACAGGCCGTAATCGCCTTGAGGCAGGCGGAAACTCGGGAGCGAGGTCGGGTCGATGCCGACGAAGGCTGCGCCGGTAAAATCGACCGGGACAAAGCTGACTTTTACGCTGCCGTCGACAGCGACGGTTTCAATGCGTTTGACGTCCTTCAACGGGCCCGGGCTGCCCACCGGGCTGGCGAGGATTATTTGCTGTCCACCGGCGCCAAAGGCCTGGCTGTCGAGGGTGGCGCCGATGAGTTGGGCGTTCCCCTGGTTGGTGAGGCTGCCGTTGACCAGCTCACCGCTGACGTTCAGTTTCAGCGTGCCACCGGCCTGCACGGTGCCGACATGGGTCGTGTTGTTGCCGGGCATGATGGTGTTGGTGATGTTCTCGATCGGGTATTTCGTCACCTCGATCGGAATCGGCGCCTGATTGGCGAGTGGCTGCCCGGCGTAGTTAGCGTTCCAGGCGTTGGTCGCGGCCTCGGTGACCCGGTAGGTACTCTTGCTGACGCCGCCGAGGAAGGGATAAAAAGAGATAGACCTCAACTTTATTAATAAAGATGTGGACTACTACCGATACATCCGCCTCAAAGAATGTGGTCTGTCCCCGTTATTGAAATTCTTTAATACCCGTACCACTGCCTTCAACTTTAAATATTTGAGCATTGCCTGATGAACTGGCTTTTGCAGGTACAGATGTAACCGTAGCGCCATCCATAATGAACGACTGCTTAATATCGTCTATCGATCCCCCAAAATACTAGAGGGCTGACCCACAAGATTACGCGGTATTCCCGCCTGTGTGGCTAAGTCTTCTCGCAGCCCATCTCGGGCGATAGCTGAAGTCGCAGGTATCTCATCAGCAACTCCTGCTACCCCTTTTGCACCTATTTATTTTTATGGGCTTATGAAAACGTGGTCTGCCCACTATTTTTATCGAAGGGACCAGTCATGTATTGATATAAACTTGATAACTTGTTCTGGCGCATCTTCCAAGGAAGCTCTGTAGTCTGTAACAAAACTAATCCCTGTCAATATGCTTCCACTTTTTCTTAGAAGAAAGTCATCATCCGCATCATTAAACAAAACATCAAACTCCCTTTCTAAGCTCCGGAGATCATCCCCCACGCTGACACTATTAAATCTTCCACGATACCCTTCACCTACGGCAATCCTATAAAGCCTTCCGCTATTTTCGAAGTACAGCGAGACCACCTCATTCATAAATCGATATGAAAATAAAAGCTCATTGCCAAAACCGATTTTTCTCTTAATTCCGACCCAAGAGTTATTCTGAAGGAGAATGTCACGAACAGGTACTTCCGGACCGTACCACTCAACCGCCCCAACTTTTTCGCTAACATTGGAAAACGATTCACCTAAAGAGAATCCTGCTGCTGACATACCTGGAACAAGGTCAGAGTACAAATCAGGGAATAAATTTCTCATAGATCACTTCCACCCCTTCCACTCACCGCCCTCATATTTCAGACGATTTCCTTGGGTATCAAAGTATTGTTGATAACGCGTAATAGTGCCCGGACTAAAATCAGGCAACGGATCAATTACCCGTATTTCTATATTTTTATTGCCAATCTTCTCAGTACTAACAAGCTTATAGTACGGACTATCACCGTGGGTTCCACCGCCCGGATGGAACTCTACCTCTTTTATTGTCGGGTGTCCTTCAATGTTAAAGACCTGTGCTTTACCTGAAGTGCCAGCCAATGGTGCTTTCGGCGTAACGCTCGCACCATCAAGCGTTAGCGACTGCTTGATATCATCAATCGATTTACCCCACATGCTCGACGGCGATTCAGCAATATTTCGAGGAATCCCTGCTTGGGCGGCCAGATCGTCTCTCAACCCAACACGCGCAATTGCAGAAGTAGCCGGCACTTCAGCTGCACCAGTTACTTTTGCACCAACCGTAGCAAGCCGCTTAGCCAGTAAAGCCCTTAATACAGCAGGAGCCCCTGTAAGCGCAAGTGCAACATCAAGATCCCAGGTTACGTCACTGATACCGCCACCCAGTACGGTTGAAACCCTTTGCACCAGATCATCGATTTCGCTTTGGCTGCTAGAAACTCCAGCGATTTCTCTCAGGTAAATGGCAGCATTTTTCTCACCAAACTGCTTCTTCCAGGACTCTGGAACGATGTCTTTATCGTCAGCCCAGTTGCTACCGCCACTCTGAGACCACTGCGAAGATGTATTGAACAATGCTGAATCAACAAACTGCGCCGTTGTCGACTGGAAGGCATGAACCTCCGCGCCATTGGCGACGATCGTGCGCCCGTCGCCCCAAGTAAGTGCGATATTCTGAGACGCCAGGCGATGGATGCTCGTTATTGCTTCTTGCAGGTCATTTGCGAAATGCTGTCCCTCCGGGCTACCCGGAGGAAAGCTCGCCAGAAGCGCCTGCAGTCGTGCGTTTTCTGTCGCATCCACTTGGGCATTAGCAGCAAGCAGCAGAACATCGCCCC
This sequence comes from Pseudomonas sp. O230, assembly GCF_045447035.1. Lineage (NCBI taxonomy): Bacteria > Pseudomonadati > Pseudomonadota > Gammaproteobacteria > Pseudomonadales > Pseudomonadaceae > Pseudomonas > Pseudomonas sp. O230. The sequence goes on from NZ_JBJGXN010000005.1 coordinate 23,279, forward strand.
AGGACATGTCGGACGTAGGCTTACCCAAACGTTTCTCAAGGGCATCTGCTTCTTCGGTTAGGGCTTTCTTCTCTGCAGAATGCAACAGCCGGTTATAGGACGTTGCACTCCCGGCGACCCAAGATCCTGTCTGCAGGGCACTCCCATCACCACCTTGCGCGGCGGCTGCCAGTACGCCGATCACTTGGGAGTTCATAACCAGAAGCTTGTTTCTCTGCTCCTTAGGCATCCCGCTGTACTGCGTGGCCAGAATATCAACCAGAAGCTCATTCACGCCGCCAGCCAGTGCACCGGTCTTGAAGTCCCCACCGGCAGCTTCCGCGGCCAAGCCGCCCATCACGGCATGCAGACCCGCCTTGGCCAATCCTCCCTCGGATAGCTTGTGACGATCACTGAAATCTCCAACCCAGTTGAAGCCTACTGCCGCAAAGGTATTTGCCAGGCTGCTGCGCAGAGCATCATCGAACTGACTATCCCCTCCCAATGCACGATCCAGGAGTGTCGAAGTACCGTTTTGCAGGAGTTGGTTAGCAGCAAAACGCCCTGCACCCTCCAGAGTGGACAGTCCACTGCTTGTAATAACCTTGCCGCCGTTTTGCAACACGCCGCCGGCGCCTGTTTGGGTGCTGGTCCATTGGTCATAAACACCGGCTGTCAGACCGGCCGTGACACCCGAAACCACATAACCACGCAGAGCGCCTGCGGAGGTGACATCCTTCAGAACCGCCCCTAGATCACCTCCGTTATTGATGAAGCTAACAGTCGCGTTGCTCGCCGCACCTGCTGCGATAGCGCTAAGCGCCAGATTGGCCCAGCCAGCCGCTACTGTTGAACCGACCGCAGCGCCGCCAGCTACGGCTGATGCTGTTGCTGTACCTGCTGCCGCCATGGCCGTGCCAGAACCAGCCATTGCCCCCCCGATAAAGCCACTGGCAGCACCTGCCGTGAAGTACGTCACGATGATCGCAATGATCAACTGCACAGCTCCGCCCATACTGGAATGGCTGTACTTATAGGCGTCGTGTATCTCCTTGACCTGACGCCAATCCACATCCCCACGCTTCTCAGCCTCTTTAAGCCACGCAAGTTGCGGATCGGCCTTGACCATCGCATCGATGGTCTGACTTACCAATTGTTGATCGACCTGTTTTATGTCGATTTTCAGGCCTTCGACCGCTTTGATCACTAGTTTGCCTTGGGCAACCATCTGGGTCTGACGCAAGGTTTCGTCGGTATTGCCTTTGCCCGACATCGAGTTCCAAATCAGGCTGCTTTTGCTCTTGTCGTGGCTTTCCTGATGCGAATCCTTCACCGCCTCAAACGTGATGCTCCCACCACTGTCGAGCGTCAGGTCCTTACCACTATTGAGCTTGGCCACCTGATACAACTGATCCCCGCCGCTCTCCAGCGCCAGGTTCCCTCCGCTGGTAATCTGACTGCCGATGTTTTTCACATCCGTCACTTCATCGCGGCGAGTTGCCTTGCTGCCCCAACTCCCCTTTTTCTTCATGTCATACAGCGTGTAATCCCTGTTTTCCGCGGCGAGCACGTTGAGGTTGTTGCCGGCGTAAACGTAGGCCTCGTTGCCTGCTGTCAGGTTACTCGCCAGCAGCGTTACATCCCCTGCGGCCTTGACGGACAGATTCCCACCCGCACTAAACTCGCTGGCCACCTGACGAGTCTGGTCATCGATCTCATGAACCTTTTTGTTGCCCTTCTTGTAGCGGCTCTCAAGGTTGTGTTCGTCCTCGGCCGAGATCAGGTTGATGTCGCCGTCGGCGCTGGCGTTCAGGTCCTTTCCGGCACTGGCCTTGCTGGCGACGGAGTTGAGGTCGCGGCCCGCGTGCAGGGTCAGGTTGCCCGCGGCGGTTACGCTGGAGCCCAACTGGGTGAGGGTTTCTTCGGTGCGCAGGCCGCGACGCAGGGCGTCGCGGGTGACGGTGCGGTCTTCAACCGCGAGCAGGTTGATGTCGTTGCCGGCGGTCAACGTGGCATCGCCGCCACTGCTGATCTGGCCTTTGCTGGTCAGGTTGTTCGCCGCGTTGATCGTCAGTTTTGAACCGGCGCTGATGCTGCTGCCGGCATCGACCTGGGTGTTGCTGCCGGCGCCGATGTTGAAGGTCGTGGCGGTGCGGTCGTTGGTGATGTCGCCCTTGAGGCTGGTGAGGTTGACCTTGTCGGCGCGGATTTCCCCGGCCATGGCGTTGCGGATGCTGTCTTGTGCCAGCAGGGTCAGGTTGGCGTTGGCCTGCGCCAGGCCGCCCTGCAAGATACTGCCGCCGCTCAATGCGCTCAGATTTTCACTGGCGCGCAATGTCCCGACGTTTTTCAGATCACCGCCGGTGATCATCTCCACGTTGCGCCCCTGAACCAGACTGCCGCCGCGCAGATTTCGCGAGTCGACTTTGGCCAGGTACAGCACCGGCACCAGCACGGTTTCGCCGTCGATGACCCGCTCTTCCATCCAGACGATGTCGTGGGTCAAGGCCGCCACTTGCTGCGAGGTCAGCGTGACGCCGACGCTCAGGTTCAGGGCGTTCTTGCTGCTGATGGCGTTGTCCATCAGGTACTGGAATTGCTCGTAGTCGCTGCTCAGGCCATCGGCGAGGAAGCGCTGGCCGGTCTGGGCGCGCACGGCGTCGGCAATCAGTCGGGTTTCGTAGCGGCCATCGCCCAATCGGCGTGCGGCCTGGTCGGGGTCGTAGCCGAGCTTGCCGATCAAGTAGTCCGAGCTCATGAACTTCGAGAGGTCGACGAGCGAGGGGTTGGTTTCGATCAGGTATTTGTTGGCCGGGTTTCGGCTCTGGGTGAACAGGCCGTAATCGCCTTGAGGCAGGCGGAAACTCGGGAGCAAGGTCGGGTCGATGCCGACGAACGCTGCGCCGGTAAAATCGACCGGGACAAAGCTGACTTTTACGCTGCCGTCGACAGCGACGGTTTCAATGCGTGTGACGTCCTTCAGCGGGCCCGGGCTGCCCACCGGACTGGCGAGGATTATTTGCTGGCCACCGGCGCCAAAGGCCTGGCTGTCGAGGGTGGCGCCGATGAGCTGGGCGTTCCCCTGATTAGTGAGGCTGCCGTTGACCAGCTCTCCGCTGACGTTCAGTTTCAGCGTGCCACCGGCCTGCACGGTGCCGACATGGGTCGTGTTGTTGCCGGGCATGATGGTGTTGGTGATGTTCTCGATCGGGTATTGCGTCACCTCGATCGGAATCGGCGCCTGATTGGCGAGAGGCTGCCCGGCGTAGTTGGCGTTCCAGGCGTTGGTCGCAGCTTCGGTGACCCGGTAGGCACTCTTGCTGACGCCGCTGAGGAAGTAGTTGATGTTCTCTTCGCGATTGTCGAGGGTGAACCCGCGGTTATAAAAGTTGCTGGCCGTGATGGTCGCGTGGCGGTTGGCGGCCAGCAGGCTTTGGCTGTTGATGACGATGACCGCGTCGAGCAACAGGTCCTGGTTAGCCAGCAGGCGCGACGCTGGGGAGTCCTTGAGAATGCGGCCTTCGTAAAGGGTGCGAACAATGTAATAGCCGGAGTGAGTGCCGCCGCTGCAATCGGTGCAGTTGATCACGATGCTGCGGCTGGCGATGGCTTGGGTGGCTTCGAAATCAGCCTTTTCGTTGGTCAGCTCGCGCACCTTGATGTCGATGTCACTGGCGCTTTCGATGCTGCCGGAGCGGTTGATCAACTGGCTGGCCTTGCCACCATCCAGGGCCGCGAAGCTGAGTTTTCCCTTGCTGTAGAAGTCGGCGTAGCGGTTGAGCAGACTGTCGGCGCGCAAGGTCATGTCGGCGCCGCTGAAGATCAGGCTGTCCGCCCGGTTATTGATGTCTCGGGCAGCGCTGAGGCTGAGTAGCTGCTGCGCGCCAAGCGTGCCACCGTTGTCGATGCGGTCGGCGACGACGCTCAGATTGGCGCTGGACGTCAGCCGGCCGAAGTTGTCGAGGGTGCCGCTGAGGGCCAGTGCGCCGTTGCCGGCACTGGCGATTCGGCCGCCGTTCTGGGTCACGTTGACGGCGTTGATTTTCAACGCCTGCTGGGTCGAAATCAGCCCTTGGTTGGTCAGATTCAGGAAACGCTAACCGATGAGCGTTATCGCCTGAAGCAGACGAATCCGGGAAGACGGCAGGAAACCTCTTCAACGCATGCCGGAAGAAACCAAGGGCAGCAGGACGATTCCCAAGCGCTGTTTCCACCGTGCGCAGCCAGCGGAACTTTAAGGCCTCGAGTGGCCTCAACCGTTTAACCGCCCGATATGGAACCGAGGCCCAACCGATGAAAACCCTACTGAAACTTACCCTCGCCGCCACCCTCGCCTGCGCCCTGCCCGTTTGGGCCTGTACGCCCGAGGAAGCCACCCTCAAACGCGAACAACTGGCCAAGGAAGTCGCCAAGCTCACCGAGCAGAATCCGAAGAAGGCCAAGGAGATCAACGATGAGTTGCAGAAAATGGATTTGGGTACGGCCAGCGCGGATCTACCGGACAAGTGCCAGTTGATCGATCAGCGCATGAAAGAGTTGGAGACGGCGGATAAAAAAGCCGAAAGCTGATCATTGGGAAAGCAGCCCGCCGCTCCTGCAAGTGATTGCTTTACGGGCATAAAAAAACCGGACATTAGTCCGGTTTTTTTGGCTTGCTACGGCGCTTTATTCAGCAGCCGGGGCTTCCGGCTTGCGGCGCTTGAGCGGCGCCATGCCGTCCTTGCTGACCAGCGACAGGGCGTCGGTCTTCGGGCGGTTGGCGATTTTGCGCTTGGTCGGTGCCTTGGCGCCGGTTTTCTTCTTCTCGCCCTTGGCGTCGACCTTTTTCTTCTTCACGCCAACCGCTTTACCCGAGGCCTTGACCTTTTTCGGTCCGCCGTAGGTGCCTTTGACTTCCTTGATGGTGCGGCGCTCGAAGCTCTGCTTGAGGTAGCGCTCGACGCTCGACATCAGGTTCCAGTCGCCGTGGCAGATCAGCGAGATGGCCAGGCCATCGTTGCCGGCGCGACCGGTACGACCGATGCGGTGAACGTACTCATCGCCGCTGCGTGGCATGTCGAAGTTGATCACCAGGTCCAGACCGTCGACGTCGAGGCCGCGCGCGGCGACGTCGGTGGCGACGAGGATTTTCACGCCGCCCTGCTTCAGACGGTCGATCGCCAGTTTGCGGTCTTTCTGGTCCTTGTCGCCGTGCAGCACGAACGCTTTGTAATCTTGGGCGACCAAGCGGCCGTAGATACGGTCGGCCATCGCCCTGGTGTTGGTGAACACGATGGCCTTCTGATAGGTCTCGTTGGCCAGCAGCCAGTTCACGATCTGCTCTTTGTGCTGGTTGTGGTCAGCGGTGATGATCTGCTGACGGGTGGTCGCGTTCAGGTCGCTGACGTTGTTCAGCTGCAGGTGTTCCGGATTGTTCAGAACCTTGGCCACCATCTCGCGCAGGCCCGAACCGCCAGTGGTGGCGGAGAACAGCATGGTCTGCTGGCGATTGGTGCACTCTTCCACCAGACGCTGCACGTCTTCGGCGAAGCCCATGTCGAGCATGCGGTCGGCTTCGTCGAGTACCAGCACTTCGACTTCTTTCAAATCAAGGTTGCCGGCGTTCAGTTGTTCGATCATCCGGCCCGGCGTACCGATCAGGATGTCCGGCACCTTGCGCAGCATGGCGGCCTGGACCTTGAAGTCTTCACCGCCGGTGATCAGGCCGGACTTGATGAAGGTGAACTGCGCGAAGCGCTCGACTTCCTTGATGGTCTGCTGGGCCAGCTCGCGGGTTGGCAGCAGGATCAGGGTCTTGATGCTGACGCGGATTTTCGCCGGGCCGATCAGACGGTTGAGGATCGGCAAAACGAAAGCAGCGGTTTTGCCGCTACCGGTTTGCGCTGTCACCCGCAGGTCACGCCCTTGGAGCGCCAGCGGAATAGCCGCTGCTTGCACAGGCGTTGGCTCGACAAATTTAAGCTCGGCCACGGCTTTGAGCAGGCGTTCGTGCAGGGCGAATTGGGAAAACACGGGTGCTACCTCGAAGAAATACAAAAAAACAGCTGCATAGGGTAACGGTTTCGAGCGCGAAGGCCGAGTTTCTTTATGCAATCGAGCGTAAACAGTGGCTTTTTTGTTGCGTTTTTTGTCCTCAAACGTCATGCAAAGCCTCTTAAATGCTCTAATCGCGCCGACGCGTCCTATAGAAGAAACGGTTTTACCCATGGATATCAAACAGCTCTGGCTCAACATCCAAGACCTCTGGGGTGCGCTCGATCAGCATCCGCTCCTGCATTCCGGCCTCGGGCTGCTTGTGTTGCTGGTGGTGGCGCTAGGCCTCGGACGAGTGGCGCGTTACCTGGTCCTCCACGCGACCAAAATGCTCGGCCGCCAACCGGCGCTGCACTGGGTCAACGACCTTCGGCATAACAAGGTGTTTCACCGATTGGCGCAGATGACGCCGTCGCTGGTGATCCAGTTCGGCCTGCACCTGGTGCCGGAACTGAGCAAAACCAGCCTGACTTTCCTCGGCAACGTCGCACTGGCCTTCACCATTCTGTTCCTGGTGCTGGCCATCAGCGCCCTGCTCAATACGTTGCTGGACATCTACGCCCGCACCGAACACGCCCGCACCCGCTCGATCAAAGGCTACGTGCAACTGGCGAAAATGGTGTTGTATGTGTTTGGCGCCATCATCATCGTCGCGACCTTGATCGACCGTTCGCCGCTGTTGCTGCTGTCGGGGCTTGGCGCCATGTCGGCGGTGATCCTGTTGGTCTACAAGGACACCCTGCTGTCGTTCGTCGCCAGCGTACAACTGACCAGCAACGACATGCTGCGGGTCGGCGACTGGATCGAGATGCCGCAAGTCGGCGCCGATGGCGATGTGGTGGACATCACGCTACACACGGTCAAAGTGCAGAACTTCGATAAAACCATCGTTTCGATTCCGACCTGGCGCCTGATGTCCGAGTCGTTCAAGAACTGGCGCGGCATGCAGCAGTCCGGTGGGCGACGGATCAAGCGCAGTCTGTTCATCGATGCCAGCGGCGTGCGGTTCGTGCGCGATGACGAAGAAGCAAAACTGGCGCAGGTGCATTTGCTGACGGACTACATCAGCCGCAAACAAGCCGAACTGAAAGCCTGGAACGAGGCGCAGGGCAACGTCGCGGCCATGTCGGCCAACCGTCGGCGGATGACCAACATCGGGACCTTCCGCGCCTATGCGCTGGCGTATTTGAAGAGCCACCCGGAGGTCCAACCCAACATGACCTGCATGGTGCGGCAGATGCAAACCACGGCGCAGGGGATTCCACTGGAAATCTACTGCTTCACCCGCACCACGGCGTGGGCGGATTACGAGCGGATTCAGGGGGATATTTTCGATTACTTGCTGGCGGTGCTGCCGGAGTTCGGGTTGAGCCTTTACCAGCAGCCGAGTGGCGGGGATCTGCGGGCCGGATTACTCCCGGCCATGCTGGGCGCTAGCCACATCCCCGAACCCGAAAAACACATCATGTAACCCCACAAAAACTTGTGGGAGCGGGCTTGCCCGCGATGGGGGCGTGTCAGTCAATGGATTCGTAGACTGACACTCCGCCATCGCGAGCAGGCCCGCTCCCACATGGACCGCATCGTTCAGATGATCACTGCTTACTTGACCTGACGCTGCGGTGCCTTGTGCACCATGGTGTAAGCGTAATCCACGCCCATGCCATACGCGCCGCTGTGTTCCAGCACCAGTTCCATCACGGCCTCGTAAGTATCTTTGTGTGCCCAGTCACGCTGGTATTCCAGCAACACTTGTTGCCAGGTGACCGGCACCGCGCCGGCTTGAATCATCCGCTGCACCGACATGTCGTGAGCTTCTTTGGTGGTGCCGCCAGACGCGTCGGTCACGATGTAGACCTCGTAGCCTTCAGCCAGGGCTTCCAGCGCCGGGAAGGTCAGGCAGACTTCGGTCCAGAGCGCGGCAATGATCAGCTTCTTGCGACCGGTGGCTTTCACCGCGTCAACCAGTGCCTTGTCTTCCCAGGAGTTCATCGAGGTGCGCTCGATCGGCTTTTGATCCGGGTGCACGGCCAGCAGCTCCGGCCAGATGAAACCGCTGAAGCTTTCGGTTTCCACCGAGGTGTAGATCGTCGGCACGTTGAAGATCTTGGCGGCCTTGGCCAGGCCAACCGTGTTGTTCTTCAGGGTCTGACGGTCAATCGATTGCACGCCGAATGCCATTTGCGGCTGGTGGTCGATCAGGATCAGAGCGGAGTTGGTTGGGTTGAGCAATTCACGAATAGACATGGCGCGTTCCTTTTGATGTCGATAATTCAAATCAGTAATGGGTTAGTCGACGCGGCTTTCAGAGGCTTTGTCGTCGGCTTGGATGTCACTTTAGGGGCTAGCAAGGAAAGGGACAATTACCTAAAATCGAGAATCATTGATTCTAAAATAGGGACAATCATGGATCGCATCGAATGCATGCGCGCGTTCGTCGTCACGGTCGGCGAGAACGGCTTCGCGGCCGCGGCACGGGCAATGGATGTGCCGCGATCAAAAGTCAGCAAACAGATTCAGGCGCTGGAGGAAGCCATCGGCGTGCAATTGCTGCAGCGCACCACGCGCAGCCTGCACCTGACCGAAGCTGGCGCGGAGTATTTCGACGCGGCGCGGGAAGTGCTGGCCTCGCTGGACGAGGCCGAACAGCGTGCTCGTAATGGCATCGGTGAGTTACGCGGGGTGCTGCGAGTCAATGCGCCGATGTCTTTCGGGTTGCGCCGACTGGGGCCGCTGATTCCGCTGTTTCATGAACAACACCCGAACATAGAGCTGCAACTGGTGCTCAGCGATCAGCAGGTTGACCCGGTGCGCGGTGGTTTCGACGTGACTATCCGCATCGCCAGCATGCCGGACTCGACGATGATTGCCCGGCAACTGGCGCCAGCCCCGCGCATCATGGTCGCCTCACCTGCGTACCTCGAACGCGCTGGCACGCCGCAGACGCCGCAGGATCTGCGGGCCCATCAATGTTTGAACTACGGATATTTGCAAAGCGGCGTGAGTTTGCAGCTGTGCAACGGCAAGGAAACCCAACGGGTCAACGTCACGGGTCCGTTGCACGCCAACAATGGCGACTTGCTCGCCCAGGCCGCCGAGGCCGGAATGGGCATCGCGCTGTTGCCCAACTTCATTGTCGAGGATGCGTTGGCGGCTGGCCGGTTGGTGCCGGTGATGTGTGAATGGCAGGCGCCGGCGATCACGATCAACGCGGTCTATCCCTCGGCACGCCGGGTGCCGCAAAAGACCCGGACCTTCATCGAGTTTCTGGTGGCGCAGCTGGCAGAGAAATAACGCAAAGCCTTGTAGGAGCCGGCTTGCTGCGGGCGGCGTTCCGACGAAGGCGGAGTGTCAGGCAGTATTGATAGCGCCTGACACGCCCTCATCGCGAGCAAGCTTGCTCCTACGCAGAGCGAATGGCGGTGCGCCTGATGCCCAGTCGACTGATCCAAACCGCCATCAAAATCACTGATCCGCCAAAGAACAACCGCCCCAGTTCTTCATGCTGATTCCAGATCAGCAGATTGATCAGCAATCCGACCGGCACATGCAGATTGTTCATCACTGCCAGCGTCCCGCCATTCACCAGGCATGCGCCCTTGTTCCACCAGTACAACCCCAACGCGGTCGAGACCAGACCGAGGAACACCAGCACGCCCCATTGCAGCGGTGCTTCGGGCAGGAAGTTCGGTTTGCCGAACAGCAGAAACGCCGGCAACGCCACCGCCAATGCCCCCAGGTAGAAGTAACCGAAGCGCCGGTAATGTGGCAGATCGCTCGGATGACGCGCCACCAGATGCTTATAAAGCACCTGCCCGGCGGCGTAGGTGAAGTTGGCCAGTTGCAGCAGCAGGAACCCCATGAAGAAATCCGGGTTGATCCGGTCGTAGCGAATCACCGCCGCGCCGAGCACCGCCACCAGCGCTGCGACCAGGGCCCACGGATTGAAGCGTCGGTTCAGCGCGTCTTCGATCAGCGTCACGTGCAGCGGCGTGAGAATGGTGAACAGCAACACTTCCGGCACCGTCAGCACCCGGAAGCTCAGGTACAGGCAGACGTAAGTCACACCGAACTGCAACGCACCGATCAGCAGCATGCCGCGCATGAACGCCGGCTCCACCGAGCGCCAGCGCGTCAACGGAATAAAGACCAATCCCGCCAGCAGCACCCGCACCAGCACCGCGAAGTAACTGTCGACATGACCGGCCAGGTATTCGCCGATCAGACTGAAGGAAAACGCCTGGATCAGCGTGACAAAAAGTAGATAGCCCATGCTCGCCTCGTTTTGAATGGCGGCGACGATAGCGGGTTTTGTCGGCGATCGCGAGAACACACAGATCCCTGTAGGAGCGGGCTTGCCCGCGATGACGGTATATCAGCCGACATACATGGTGAATATGGCGCCGCCATCGCGGGCAAGCCCGCTCCCACAGGTTTATGTGTACGCCAACCAAATCACAGGCAAAAAAAAGCCCGATCTCGCTAAAGCGTTCAATCGGGCTACAGCACTCAGGAGCAACAAGTGCAAAGGGAGGTCGATGCGCGTACAGGCTTGAAGGGTTGCGCCAGGTCACTAGACCATCCAGTGATTATCTGGCGATTAACGGGTCAGGCAACCTGGGAAAGCTTGGCGTTGGCCTGGTTAAGACCCTTCTCCTGGAAGTCGCCACCCAGGTTCATGCCTTCGGCGTGGATGAACGTCACGTCGTGAATGCCGATGAAGCCCATGACCTGGCGCAGGTACGGTTCCTGATGATCCGCGGTGCTACCGGCGTAGATCCCGCCGCGCGCCGTCAACACGTAAGCGCGTTTGCCGCTGAGCATGCCTTGCGGGCCGGTGTCGGTGTATTTGAAGGTCACGCCGGCACGCAGCACGTGGTCGAGCCAGGCTTTGAGCGTGCTCGGGATCGCGAAGTTGTACATCGGTGCAGCCATCACCAGTACGTCGGCGGCCAGCAACTCATCGGTCAACTGGTTGGAGCGTTCCAGAGAAGCCTGTTCGATGTCGTTGCGCTGCTCGGCGGGTTTCATCCAGCCGCCCAGCAGGTTGATGTCGAGGTGCGGCACCGGATTGACCGCCAAGTCACGCACGGTGATCTGGTCGTTGGGGTGGGCGCTTTTCCACTGGCTGATGAAGGTCTGGGTCAGTTGACGCGAAACCGAGTCTTGCTGACGGGCGCTGCTTTCGATGATCAGAACGCGGGACATGGGATGTAGCCTCCATCTGAGAATGCTGTAAGTCGATGGAGTGAAGGTTAAACAGAGCCATATCGATGAAAAAGCGCAAATAACTGCTATAACCCATCAATAAATTCGTTTATAAGCTGAGCATGCCTCGTGGGAGGGACCTTGTTCGCTCCCACAGGATGTTGATGTTATTTCGGGGTGCAGCTCAGGTTGATCCGCATCTTGATGATGGTTCGGCTGAACTTGGCGGTGGCATTTGTATGTTTACCGGCAGCCACTTCGATATTGCGGGTGCGCGGCGCTTCCGGACCGTTATTGAAAACCACCTTACAGACTGCATCGGTGCTGCCGTAGTTGTTGACCTGAATGGAGGCGATGTCGGTATCCGTGTCATAGGCGTTGTAGTCGATGCTCAAGCCATTCAGCTGTTTTTGCACGTCGATCGGATAGGCAAACGCAGTCAACGGCAGCATCGCCAGCAGCACATAACAGAATTTTTTCATTCGGCAGTCTCCAATAAGGACCGCCAGCTTAGGACAAGAGGAGCTCAAGATGAAAGCGCCCCGCGTGACCCTTGATCAATGGCGAACGTTACAGGCCGTGGTCGACCACGGCGGTTTCGCCCAGGCCGCCGAAGCGCTGCACCGCTCGCAATCGTCAGTCAGCTACACCGTGGCACGCATGCAGGATCAGCTCGGCGTGCCATTGCTGCGCATTGACGGGCGCAAAGCCGTATTGACCGAAGCCGGCGGCGTACTGCTGCGCCGTTCTCGGCAACTGGTGAAACAGGCCAGCCAACTGGAAGACCTTGCGCATCACATGGAGCAAGGCTGGGAAGCGGAAGTACGGCTGGTGGTCGACGCCGCGTACCCGAGCGCCCGCCTCGTCCGCGCCTTGACCGCGTTCATGCCGCAAAGCCGTGGCTGCCGTGTGCGGCTGCGCGAAGAAGTATTGTCGGGGGTTGAAGAAGTCTTGCTCGAAGGCGTGGCCGACCTGGCGATCACCGGTTTCAGTATTCCCGGCTATCTGGGCGCGGAATTGAGCGACGTCGAATTCGTCGCCGTCGCCCACCCCGAGCACGCCCTGCACCGTTTGAACCGCGAATTGAATTTCCAGGACCTGGAAAGCCAGATGCAAGTGGTGATTCGCGACTCCGGCCGTCAGCAACCACGGGATGTTGGCTGGCTCGGCGCCGAACAGCGCTGGACCGTCGGCAGCCTGGCCACCGCCGCGACGTTTGTCGGCAGCGGCCTGGGATTTGCCTGGTTGCCACGCCACATGATCGAACGCGAACTGAAGGAAGGCACGCTCAAGCTGCTACCGTTGGATCAGGGCGGCAGCCGCAACCCGAGCTTCTACCTGTATTCGAACAAGGACAAACCGCTGGGCCCGGCGACGCAAATCCTCATCGAACTGCTGCGCACCTTCGACACCGCGCCGCTGGATGCGCCCTTCGCCGCCCCTGAACAAGCCTGACACGGAGTGATCGCATGGCCTATTTCGAACACGAAGGTTGCAACCTGCACTATGAGGAATATGGCCACGGTACGCCGTTGCTGCTGGTTCACGGGCTCGGTTCCAGTACCCTGGACTGGGAAAAACAGATCCCGGCCTTGTCGGCCCGCTACCGGGTGATCGTCCCGGATGTGCGCGGCCACGGCCGCTCCGACAAACCCCGCGAGCGCTACAGCATCGCCGGATTCAGCGCCGACCTGGTCGCCCTGATCGAACATCTGAACCTCGGCCCGGTACATTATGTGGGCCTGTCGATGGGCGGCATGATCGGCTTCCAGCTGGCGGTGGATCAGCCGCAATTGCTCAAGAGCCTGTGCATCGTCAACAGCGCGCCCGAGGTCAAATTGCGCAGCCGCGACGATTACTGGCAGTGGTTCAAACGCTGGAGCCTGATGCGCGCGCTCAGCCTGGGCACCATCGGCAAAGCCCTTGGAGGCAAACTGTTCCCCAAGCCGGAACAGACCGAATTGCGCCAAAAGATGGCCGAGCGCTGGGCAAAAAACGACAAACATGCTTATCTCGCCAGCTTCGATGCGATCGTGGGCTGGGGTGTTCAGGAACGACTTTCCAGGGTGTCCTGTCCAACCCTCATCGTCAGCGCCGACCGTGACTACACACCGGTGTCGCTGAAGGAGACTTACGTAAAACTGCTGCCTGATGCGCGGCTGGTGGTGATCGCCGATTCGCGTCACGCCACCCCGCTGGATCAACCCGAACGCTTCAACCAAACCCTGCTCGAGTTTCTCACCGCAGTCGACACCACCACACTCAGGATCACTGACCCATGCTGAAAAAAATTGCCCTCGTCGCTGGCACCGTTCTGTTTGCCGCCAACCTGATGGCCGCCACGCCCGCCAAGGCGCCACACGTGCTGCTGGAAACCACCAACGGCCAGATCGAAATCGAACTGGACCCGGTCAAGGCGCCGATCAGTACCAAGAACTTCCTTGAGTACGTCGACAGCGGCTTCTACAACAACACGATTTTTCACCGCGTGATTCCGGGCTTCATGGTCCAGGGCGGTGGTTTCACCCAACAAATGCAGCAAAAAGAAACCAAGGCTCCGATCAAGAACGAGTCCAAAAACGGCCTGCATAACGTCCGTGGCACGCTGTCCATGGCACGCACCTCCGTGCCGGATTCGGCCACCAGCCAGTTCTTCATCAACGTGAAGGACAACGACTTCCTGGACCAGGGCGATGGCTATGCTGTCTTCGGTAAAGTCGTGAAAGGCATGGATGTCGTGGACGTCATCGTCAACTCGCAAACGACGACCCGTGGCGGCATGAAAGATGTGCCGGCCGATCCTGTGTTCATCAAGTCGGCCAAGCGCATCGACTGAGACCGAAACGCACAGGGAGTGTTGAGCGGCGCCGGCATCCGGCGCCGCTCATAGTGTTTAAAGGAGAGCCCGCACGCGGGCGGAGAACTGATGCTTTATCGCCGTTTTGAAAAACTGATCGACATCTTCCGTGAAGCCCCGACGGCGGCCCCGCCCGATCGTGTTCTGCCCTTCTATACCTATTACCTGAAGCAGGTCTGGCCGAGTTTCGCCGCCCTGCTGATCGTCGGCCTGTTTGGCGCGCTGATCGAAGTGGCGCTGTTCAGTTATCTGAGCCGTATCATCGACCTGGCCCAAGGCACACCCAACGTCAATTTCTTCCAGGAACACGGCATCGAACTGGCCTGGATGGCGGTGGTCGCGCTGATCCTGCGCCCCATATTCGTGGGCCTGCATGACTTGCTGGTGCACCAGACCCTGAGCCCGAGCATGACCAGCATGATCCGCTGGCAAAACCACAGTTACGTGCTCAAGCAGAGCCTGAATTTCTTCCAGAACGACTTCGCCGGACGCATCGCCCAACGCATCATGCAAACCGGCAACTCGCTGCGCGATTCCGCCGTACAGGCAGTGGACGCGCTGTGGCATGTGGGGATCTACGCAATCAGTTCGCTGGTGCTGTTTGCCGAAGCTGACTGGCGCCTGATGATTCCGCTGCTGACCTGGATCGCCGCGTACGTCGGCGCCCTCTGCTACTTCGTGCCACGGGTGAAAGAGCGCTCGGTGGTGTCCTCGGATGCGCGCTCCAAGCTCATGGGCCGGATCGTCGATGGCTACACCAACATCACCACCTTGAAGCTGTTCGCCCACACCAATTTCGAGCAGCAATACGCCAAGGAAGCCATCGAAGAACAGACGGTCAAAGCCCAACTGGCCGGTCGCGTGGTCACCAGCATGGACGTGGTCATCACCAGCATGAACGGCTTGCTGATCGTCAGCACCACGGGCCTGGCCCTGTGGCTGTGGACGCAGTCGCTGATTACGGTGGGCGCCATTGCGCTGGCCACCGGCCTGGTGATCCGCATCGTCAACATGTCCGGCTGGATCATGTGGGTGGTCACCGGCATTTTCGAAAACATCGGCATGGTTCAGGACGGTTTGCAGACCATCTCGCAACCGGTCAGCATCACCGATCGTGCGGAAGCCAAACCGCTGACCGTCGCTCGGGGCGAAGTACGTTTCGAGCACGTGGATTTCCACTACGGCAAGAAGAGCGGGATCATCGGCGACCTCAACCTGACGATCAAACCGGGTGAAAAAATCGGCTTGATCGGCCCGTCCGGTGCTGGCAAATCGACCTTGGTCAACCTGTTGCTGCGCCTCTATGACGTGCAGGGCGGGCGGATTCTGATCGACGGCCAGAACATCGCCGAAGTCGGCCAGGAAAGCCTGCGCGAGCGCATCGGCATGATCACTCAGGACACGTCGCTGCTGCACCGCTCGATCCGCGACAATTTGCTTTACGGCAAACCGGACGCCACCGATGCCGAACTCTGGGAAGCGGTGCACAAGGCCCGGGCCGACGAGTTCATCCCGTTGCTCTCGGACGCCGAAGGTCGTACCGGTTTCGATGCGCATGTCGGTGAGCGCGGGGTGAAACTCTCCGGCGGGCAGCGTCAGCGGATCGCCATCGCCCGCGTGCTGCTCAAGGACGCGCCGATCCTGATCATGGACGAAGCCACCTCGGCGCTGGATTCGGAAGTCGAAGCGGCAATTCAGGAAAGCCTGGAAACCCTGATGCAGGGTAAAACCGTGATTGCCATTGCCCACCGGCTGTCGACCATTGCGCGGATGGACCGCTTGGTGGTGCTGGAAAAAGGCCAGATTGCCGAGATGGGGACTCATGCTGAGCTGCTGGCGCATGGTGGGTTGTATGCACGGTTGTGGCAACACCAGACCGGGGGGTTTGTCGGGATCGATTGAGGCTTCTGGATTGGGTGAATATCCGTTTTTTGGTGATGGCTGATGTGGGTTCCGCCATTACCGCAAAAACGGATATGCCCCCAATGCCAATCCCAATCCAATAAAACCGCCCCAACCCGCCACCCACGGGCCCCGGCAGTTCCCATACCCACTGGAATTCCAGAAAAACCCTGCTGTACTCAGCCAAGGTTCTGGAGATGAGCCTGTCGTAAATCAGCAGGATGCATAACTCGATAAAGTCTCGATAGGAAGCCTATCAAGGACGCTCTCATGTCTCTGTTCAAACGTTCAGTCACTGAGTTGTTAGGTACGTTCTGGCTGGTGTTGGGGGGTTGCGGCAGTGCGGTTCTGGCCGCGTCTTCTCCGCTTGGGATCGGGGTACTCGGTGTCGCCATCGCCTTTGGTCTCACCGTGCTGACCATGGCGTTCGCCATCGGCCATATCTCCGGTTGCCATCTCAACCCCGCCGTATCGGTGGGTTTGTTCGTGGGGGGGCGGTTCCCGGCCAAAGAACTGCCCGCCTACATCATCGCCCAGGTCATCGGCGGGGTTATTGCCGCCGCGTTGATCTACTACATCGCCAGCGGCAAGGAAGGCTTCGACCTCTCCGCCGGCCTGGCCTCCAACGGCTACGGCGAACACTCCCCCGGTAAATACTCGATGGCTGCAGGCTTTGTCTGTGAGCTGGTGATGACGGCGATGTTTGTGCTGATCATCCTCGGCGCCACCGACAAACGTGCACCCGCCGGGCTCGCGCCGATCGCCATCGGCCTGGCCCTGACGCTGATCCACCTGATCTCGATTCCCGTCACCAACACCTCGGTCAACCCGGCCCGCAGTACCGGCCCGGCCCTGATCGTCGGCGGTTGGGCGATCGCGCAATTGTGGATGTTCTGGGTCGCGCCGCTGCTGGGTGCGGTGGTCGGCGGTGTGACCTATCGATGGCTGGGCAAGGAAGGCACTTGACCCTTCGGACGAGGATCAGCCTTGTCGATAAGGCAAGGCAGTCCTCGCTTCCTCGGCATAGGCCAGTACGCCGAGACGCTCCTGATGAAGGAAGTCTTTGACGGCGGCTTTCAGGCCGGGATGGCGCAAGTAGTGCCAGGAGTGGGTGATCACCGGTTCAAACCCACGAATCAGTTTGTGCTCACCCTGAGCACCGGCATCGAAACGCTGAAAGCCGTTGGCAATCGCGTAGTCCATCCCTTGATAGAAACACGTCTCGAAGTGCAGACGATCGAACTCCGCCAGACAGCCCCAGTAACGGCCATAAAAACTGTCGCCACCCACCAGGCTGAAGGCCATGGCCACCGGCCGTGAGCCCTGTTTGGCCAGGACCACGCGAATCGATTCCGGCATGCGTTCGGCCAACAGACTGAAAAACTCTCGCGTCAGATAAGGCCTTTGCCTGCGCACGGCGTAGGTATTGGCGTAACAGGCGTAAACGAAATCCCACTGCGCCTGATCCAGTTGCCGACCTTCCAGCCATTCGAAATCAAAGCCCTGCCCCGCCACTTGCTCGCGCTCTTTACGCATCTGCTTGCGTTTGCGCGAACTGAGGACGTCGAGGAAATCCTGAAAATCCCGATAGCCGCGATTTTGCCAGTGGTACTGACAGCCAATGCGCTGCAACCAGCCGGGTTGTTCGGACAGCGCTGCGTCGGTGAACGGATCGGTGAAATTGATGTGCGCGCTGGAGAGTTCTTCGATTTCGAGGTAGCCCGGCAAACTCTTCAGCAGTTCGAAACCGTCCTCGACCGAGGCCGCCAGCAAGCGCGGCCCGCTGACCGGGCTGAACGGCACGGCGGTTAACAGTTTGGGGTAATAGTCGATGCCGGCACGCTCGCAGGCATCGGCCCAGGCGTGATCGAACACGTACTCGCCATAGGAATGCCATTTACGGTAACTGGGCAGCGCGGCAATCAATCGGTCCCCATCCATGTGCAACAAATGCTCGGGCTGCCAACCGGAATGCGCGCCGACGCTGCCACTGTCTTCCAGTGCACTGAGAAAGGCATGGCGCAGAAACGGCTGGGTTTGCGGCACCAGGGCATCCCAGGTGTGCGGCGGTATTGCGGACAGGCGTTCCAGACGTTGCAGCGGCATCACTTCCCTCTCCACTTCTTGGCATAAAAGCCTCGCGAGTATCGCCTATCGAGGCGCAATCCACACTCACGATCCGCCGACAGGGCCCGGAATAGAAAGTTCCTTGGTCCTTTGTATCGTCATCTACCCGCCATCACTTTGCCACTGCTTTGTCATAAACCATCGCGATACTGGCGCCTGTTTTTAGAGCGCCGGGTTATAGCACTCGGCCACTGTTTTCCGTCCCTTTGCGGTCGGTTGTGCCCCGGATGGCTCAGTCATCCCATTCATCTTCGGAGATTGATATGCGTCTTGCTTCCACGAAAACTGCGGCGGCTCTGTGTGGTGGTCTGCTGCTGGCCATGAGTGTTCCGGCCAGCGCCGCAGTCGACGCCAAACTGCTCGACATGCTGAAGGCTAACGGTTCGATTAACAATGCGCAGTACAACGAACTGCAAGCCGAACTGGCACGGGATCAGAAAGAACAGCAAATCGCCCGTCAGGCTCAACAAGAGACCAACGAGCAGATCGCGGCCACCGCGAAGAAAACCGAAGCACTGAGCACCTTCGACCAGAAGCTGGCGTGGGCTGCCAAGACCCAGTTCAAGGGTGACGTGCGTTTCCGCCAGGAAACGGTCAAGAACGACGGTGTTTCAAACAACAAAGACCAGGATCGCCAGCGCGTTCGTGCCCGCCTGGGTGCCTATACCGAAATCAACCCGCAAGTCGACACCGGTATCCGCATCGCCACCGGCAACAACGACGACGCTCGTTCCACCAACCAGAGTCTGGACAACTACTTCGACAAGAAGTCGATATGGCTGGACCAGGGTTACGTCGACTACCACCCCGACTTCGCCAAGAACCTGCACATCGTTGGCGGCAAGATGCCGCAGCAATGGGTGAGCATGGGCGACATAATCTGGGATAGCGACATCAGCCCGGAAGGTCTGTCCCTGGCTTACAAATACCCACTGGGCTCCAGCGCGGAGCTATTCGGTAGCGCCGGCCACTACACCCTCAAGGACAACGTCGACGGCGACGGCGTGCAGTTCAAACACGACCTGCGTCTGTACGCTGGCCAGTTGGGCGCACGCTTCGCCATCACCGACAACCTGAAACTGACTTTGGGTGGCAGCGTCTACGGCTACGACAACGACGACGACATCACCGCCGGTGGCACCAGCATTCCATCGGTACTGGCCACCAACGGCAACACCCCGAACGAGCAGTTCAAGTTGTACGAAGGCTTTGGTCAGCTCGACATCGGCGGCCTGGCAGTGCCGCTGTCGTTGTACGGTCAGATCGTCAACAACAAAGACGCCAGCAACGATCAGGACACTGGCTGGTTGGCCGGTGTGAAAACCAAGTTCTACGGCTTCGGCGTGGACTACAACTACCGCGACGTACAACGTAACGCCGTGGTCGGCGCT
Organism: Pseudomonas sp. O230; assembly: GCF_045447035.1. Classification (NCBI taxonomy): domain Bacteria; kingdom Pseudomonadati; phylum Pseudomonadota; class Gammaproteobacteria; order Pseudomonadales; family Pseudomonadaceae; genus Pseudomonas; species Pseudomonas sp. O230. The sequence continues at coordinate 42,776 of NZ_JBJGXN010000005.1, forward strand.
TTCACCGACTCTGACTTCGCCAACGGTTTCACCGGTTCGCGCGGCAGCAAGTTGAAAGTTAACTACGAGCTGGACAAGAACTTCACCCTGGGCGCGACGTACTTCATGGCGAAATCCGACTATACCAACGCCACTCTGCGGGACTCGAAAATCAACACCCTGCAACTGGATGCCGAAGCCAAGTTCTGATCCCTGCTACACAGTTCGGGCAAGGAAGCCCAAGCTGATTTTACAAACTCGCGTTGCGGTATCGGTCCCCATCATCCGTCCGATACAGCAGCGCGAGTTTTTTTATGCAAAAAAAAGATCGCAGCCTTCGCAGGCTGCGATCTTTTCATTTACCGCGACAACTCAACGCTTGCGCAGAATCACGCTGCCAATCGAGTAACCGGCGCCGAACGAGCTCAGCACCGCCAGCGAACCCGCCGCCAGATCATCCTGATTCTTATGGAACGCAATCACCGAGCCCGCAGAGCTGGTGTTGGCGTAGGTGTCGAGAATCACCGGGGCTTCTACTTCAGTGGCTTCGCGGCCCAGCAGTTTCTTCACGATCAAGTGGTTCATGCTGAGGTTGGCCTGGTGCAGCCAGAAGCGCTTCACGTCGCCGACGTTGAGCTGGTTCTCTTCCAGGTGCGCGCCGATCAGCTCGGCAACCATCGGGCAGACTTCCTTGAACACCTTGCGGCCTTCCTGCACGAACAGTTTGTCCTTGGCGCCGATGCCCTCTGGCGCCGCGCGGTTGAGGAAGCCGAAGTTGTTGCGGATGTTGTTGGAGAACTTGGTCAGCAGCTTGGTGCTGACCACGTCGAACTGGTACTTGGACGTTGCCAGGTCGGCGCGTTCGATGATCACCGCGGTGGCCGCGTCGCCGAAGATGAAGTGGCTGTCACGGTCACGGAAGTTCAGGTGACCGGTGCAGACTTCCGGGTTGACCATCAGCACTGCCCGGGCCTGGCCCAGTTGCACGCTGTTGGCCGCCGCTTGAATGCCGAAGGTCGCCGAGGAGCAGGCGACGTTCATGTCGAAACCGAAACCCTGGATGCCCAGCGCTTCCTGAACTTCGATGGCGATGGCCGGGTAGGCGCGTTGCAGGTTGGAGCAAGCGACGATGACACCGTCGATGTCCGCCGCGGTTTTGCCGGCACGCTGCAAGGCTTGTTCGGCCGCACCGATGGCCATTTGGCAAAGCACCGACCACTCGTCGTTCGAGCGCTCCGGCAGGCGTGGCGCCATGCGTTGCGGGTCGAGAATGCCGTCCTTGTCCATGACGAAACGGCTTTTGATGCCGGACGCTTTTTCGATAAACGCGGCGCTCGATTCGGTCAATGCCTCGACTTCACCACGGGCGATGGCGTCGGCGTTGTCGGCGTTGAACAGCGCGACGTAAGCGTTGAAAGACTGCACCAGCTCTTCGTTGGAAATGCTGTTGGCCGGGGTGTACAGGCCGGTGCCGCTGATGACGACGTTATGCATGGTCGTTTCTCTAATCTGTTCAGGCAGAAAGTGTTGGTACCGACGTACCAACACACAAAGGGTCTATTCCCGTCAGAGGAATCAAACCTGGCATCGCTTTATTCCGTTCCGCCCGAACCTTAAGAGGCTCAAAACCGCGGGGCCGGCGTTTATAGGCGCGAAGTTTGCCATAAACATTGGGGTTTGGCCCTATTGGCGAGCTAAGGGACCTTACGATTCTGGAATTGACGGATGGGGTATGACGAACGCGCAGGAGCCAGCTTGCTGCGGGCGGCGCTCCGACGATGGCGTCTTTGAAATCGCCATCGCCGGCAAGCCGGCTCGTACAAGGTCATTGTCAAGGCTCGACCTGAGTCCACTGCTTGTTCAGGCGTTTGTCCGAGATCGGCACCTTCGTCCCCAGCTGTTGGGCAAACAGCGAAACCCGGTATTCCTCCAGCCACCAGCGATACAGCTCAAGCTGCGGATCTCGCTTGCCTTCCTGAGCGTGTTTGTTGGCGCGGGTCTGGTATTGAGTCCAGAGACCGGACAACTCACCACTCCAGACCCGATCCTTCTGCACCTGCGCAGCCAATTTCTCGAAGCGCTGCTCGATGGCTTTCAGGTATCGCGGCAGTTCCTTGAGCCACGGCATCGGCGTTTCGCGGACGAAACCCGGATACACCAGATGACTGAGCTGCTGTTTGATGTCATTCAGCGCCACAGCCTGCGCCAGATCGATCTTGCCCTTAAAGCGTTTCTGCAGGCCGTGCCAGAGCTTGAGAATCTCCAGGGTCAGCTTCGCCAGACGCTCGGCATGTTCGGTCCAGCCGCCACGTTTGCGCTCGGCCAGCGCCGCCAATCCGGCGCCATCACGCGGTAACGGGTCTTCGCCGTCGAGGATACAACTGTCGAGACTGGCCAGCAGAATGTCTTCCACCAGACTGTCGACGCGCCCCATGTCGCGGTACATCAAACCCAGCTCGGTCAGGCCCGGCAACTTGCCACGCAGGAACTTCGCCGGCTCCGCCAGTTGTTGCATCAGCAAGCGCTGCAACGCGCGGCGATGCTGGAACTCGGCTTCGGCCGGCGTCGAGAACCGTCCTTCCTTGACCGTGCCGGCCTCTTCGACCAGCGCCGGATACACCGTCATCGACAGCCCGGCAATCTTCTGTTGGGTCTTTTGCGCCACGGCGGCGAAGACTTTCGCCTCCACCGGTTGCTGACTTTTCGCCGTTTGCGGGACGGCCAATGCGGCCTGACTGGCCTCTGCGAATCGCGCGGTGAGTTCCGCCAGATCCCGCCCTTCGCCAAGGAACTTGCCCTGGCCATCGACGATTTCCAGGTTCATCCGCAGGTGATTGTCGACCTGCTGCGCCGCTTCCGCCCAGGCTTCATCGCTGACTCGCGCTCCGGTCATGCGCAGCAACTCGCGACCCAACGCTTGAGGCAACGAGCCCTCGGCAAAGGTCATGCGCTGCAACGCAGCCCTGACGAAATCCGGCACCGGCACGAAGTTTTTGCGCAGCGCCTTGGGCAGGTTGCGCACCAAGGCAATGCACTTGGCTTCGATTACACCGGGCACCAGCCACTCCAGGCGTTCCGGCGGCAGCATCGGCAACAGCGGCGCCGGCACCCGCAGCGTCACGCCGTCACGCGGGTGGTTCGGTTCGAAGTGGTAACTCAATGACAGCTCCAGATCACCGATGTGCAAGGTGTCCGGGTAATGCAACGCAGTGACTTCGCTGGCCTCGCGAGCCAGCACGTCTTCTTCGCGCATGATCAGCAGTTGCGGGTCTTTCTGGCTGTTGACCCGATACCAGCTGTCGAAGGTCGCAGTCTGGTGAATCTCCGCCGGCAGCCGCGCATCGTAGAAGGCGAACAGGGTTTCCTCGTCGGCCAGAATGTCGCGACGGCGGGCCTTGGCTTCCAGCTCGTCGAGCTGTTCCAGCAGTTGCTGGTTGGCCGTCAGGCACTTGGCTTTGGATTGAATCTCGCCGCGCACCAGGCCTTCACGAATGAAAAACTCACGGGACACCACCGGGTCGATCGGCCCGTAATGCACCGGCCGGCGACCGACCACGATCAGCCCGAACAACGTGATCTGCTCGAACGCCACGACCTGCCCGCGCTTCTTTTCCCAATGGGGTTCGAAGTGGTTTTTCTTGATCAGGTGCCCGGCGAGCGGCTCGATCCAGTCGGCGTCGATCTTGGCGACCATGCGCGCGTAGAGCTTGGTGGTTTCCACCAATTCTGCGGTCATCAGCCATTGCGGACGCTTTTTGCCCAGGCCCGATGACGGGTGAATCCAGAAGCGCCGCTGGCGGGCGCCGAGGTAATCGCCTTCATCGGCTTTCTGCCCGATCTGACTGAGCAGGCCCGAGAGCACGGCTTTGTGCAGTTTGGGGTAATCCGCCGGCTCTTTATTGAGGCTCAGCTGCATGTCGCGGCAGATCAGGCTCAACTGACGGTGCGAATCGCGCCACTCGCGCAACCGCAGGTAGTTGAGGAAATTCTTGCGGCACCAGTTACGCAGCGGACTGGCGGTCAACGCCTGGCGCTGTTCTTCGAAACCACGCCACAGATTGACCAGCCCGGCGAAATCCGAGTCCACGTCCTTCCATTGGGCGTGCGCCTGATCCGCCGCTTGCTGACGCTCCGGCGGACGCTCGCGCGGGTCTTGAATCGACATTGCACTGGCGACGATCAGCACTTCCTGCAAGCTGCCGAGTTTCGCCGCTTCCAGCAACATGCGGCCCATGCGCGGGTCCACCGGCAGGCGCGCCAATTGGCGGCCGAGCGGCGTCAGTTGGCTGTTGCGGTCCACTGCCGACAGCTCTTGCAGCAGGTTGAAACCGTCGCTGATGGCCTTGCCATCCGGCGGCTCGATAAACGGGAAATCGGTGATCTCGCCGAGGCGCAGGTGCAGCATCTGCAAAATCACCGCCGCGAGATTGGTTCGCAGGATTTCCGGGTCGGTAAATTCCGGACGCCCGATGAAATCTTCTTCGCCGTACAGGCGGATGCAAATACCCGGCTCGACCCGACCGCATCGACCTTTACGCTGGTTGGCGCTGGCCTGGGAAATCGCTTCGATGGGCAGGCGCTGAACCTTGGCGCGATAGCTGTAACGGCTGATGCGCGCGGTGCCGCTGTCGATCACGTAACGAATGCCCGGCACGGTCAGCGACGTTTCGGCGACGTTGGTCGCCAGCACCACGCGACGCCCCGGGTGCGACTGGAAAATCCGCTGCTGCTCGGCCGGCGACAAGCGTGCGTACAACGGCAGGATTTCGGTGTGCTTGAGTTGCGCCTTGCGCAGCATGTCGGCGGCGTCGCGAATCTCACGCTCGCCGGGCAGGAACACCAGCACGTCGCCGGGGCTCTTGCGCTCGCTGCGTTCGAACGCGGCGATTTCGTCGAGGGTCGCGAGGATCGCCTGATCCACGGTCAAATCATCCTCGACGCGGTTGCCCTCTTCATCCTGCTCCAGGGTCAGCGGTCGGTACCAGGTTTCCACCGGGAAGGTGCGGCCGGAGACTTCGACAATCGGCGCATCGTCGAAGTGCTTGGAGAAGCGCTCCAGGTCGATGGTCGCCGAGGTAATGATGACTTTCAGGTCCGGACGACGGGGCAGCAGGGTTTTCAGGTAACCGAGCAGGAAGTCGATGTTCAGGCTGCGTTCGTGGGCTTCGTCGACGATGATCGTGTCGTAGCGCTCGAGGTAGCGGTCGTTCTGGGTTTCCGCCAGCAGGATACCGTCGGTCATCAGTTTGATCAGGGTGTTGGAATCGCTTTGGTCCTCGAACCGCACCTGATAGCCGACCAACGCGCCCAATGGCGTCGCCAGTTCTTCGGCAACCCGGCTCGCCACGCTGCGCGCCGCAATTCGACGCGGCTGGGTGTGGCCGATCAGACCGTGCTGACCACGACCGATTTCCAGGCAGATCTTCGGTAACTGGGTGGTTTTGCCCGAACCGGTTTCACCGGCGATGATCAGCACCTGATGCTTGAGCAGCGCTTCCTTGATTTCATCGCGCTTGGCGGCGATTGGCAGGCTGTCGTCGTAACGAATCACCGGCAGGCTGGCGCGCCGCGCCAACACCTGATCACAGGACGCCTGCATGCGCGTCACCCACTGGGCGAGCTTGGCCTCGTCGGGTTTCTTGCGCAGCTCAAGCAACTGCCGCCGCAGCCGGTGGCGGTCGGCGAGCATGGCGTGATCGAGGTTTTTCAGCAGTTTGTCGAGTGAAGGCGATTCGTCAGTCATCAGGTACGCAATAAGTCGTCTAGTGGCGCAGGGGGCGGATTGTCGCAGATTTGGCGGCATAAATGAGCGCTGCGATATTTCGACGGACCACGGACCGGTAGGAGCCCGGCTTGCCGGCGATGGCGTCCGTGAGATCGCTATCGCCGGCAAGCCGGGCTCCTACCGGTCCGGGGTCGCCCACACAGCGTTATTCGTTATCGAGGCCCTTGCGCCGATACGGGAACACGTCGATCACTTTGCCGGCACGAATCGCCTCTTGCAGGCTTTTCCAGTAATCGGCGTTGTACAACTCGCCATGCAACTGATCGAACAAGCGCCGCTGCGCGGAATCGGCAAACAGAAACGGCGGGAATTCCTCGGGGAACACATCCAGCGGCCCGATCGAATACCACGGTTCGGACGCCATCTCATCTTCCGGCGTGCGCGGCTGCGGGATGTGGCGGAAGTTGGCTTCGGTCAGAAAGCAGATCTCGTCGTAGTCATAAAACACCACGCGACCGTGCCGGGTGACGCCGAAGTTTTTCAGCAGCATGTCGCCAGGGAAAATATTCGCCGCCGCCAGTTGCTTGATCGCCAACCCGTAATCCTCCAGCGCCTCGCGCACCTGATCGTCGTTGGCATTTTCCAGGTACAGGTTCAACGGCGTCATCCGCCGTTCGGTCCAACAGTGGCGGATCAACACGGTATCGCCCTCCACCGACACCGTGGACGCGGCGACATCCAGCAATTCGTCCAGACACGCCGGTTCGAACTTGCTCAACGGAAAGCGGAAATCGGCGAATTCCTGGGTATCGGCCATGCGCCCGACGCGGTCGACGCTTTTCACCAGCCGGTACTTCTCGATCACCGTCGCGCGGTCGACGTTCTTCGACGGTGAGAAACGGTCCTTGATGATTTTGAACACGGTGTTGAACCCCGGCAGGGTAAACACGCTCATGACCATGCCGCGCACGCCGGGGGCCATGATGAACTGGTCGTCGGTGTTGGCCAGGTGGTTGATCAGCGCCCGGTAAAATTCGGATTTGCCGTGTTTGTAGAAACCGATCGAGGTGTACAGCTCGGCGATGTGTTTGCCCGGCAGGATCCGCCGCAGGAAACCGATGAATTCCGCCGGCACCGGCACATCGACCATGAAGTAGGAACGGGTGAACGAGAAGATGATCGACACGTCCGCTTCATCGGTGATCAACGCATCGATCTGAATCCCACGGCCCTCAAGGTGCAGCAGCGGAATCGCCAGCGGCCATTGCTCGTCGGTGGTGTAGATGCGCCCGACCAGGTAAGCGCCCTTGTTGCGGTAGAGCACCGAGGAAAACAGCTCGACGCTCAGTTCCGGGTCCTTGCACACCCAATCCGGCAGGTTCTCGCGCAGCTGCGCTTCGAGGCGGTGCAGATCGCCCGCCAGGTCGGCGTAATCCTCGCTGAAACGGTAGTCGGCAAAAATGCTCGCCAGCATGTCGGACAGCTTGCCCTGGGGCTTGTAGGTGCGGGTTTGCGCGGCACGGGCCCGGCGCAGGCTTGGCCGGGTGGTGTGGATGAACATGCAGCCATCGCTGATCAGGTCGTGGCTGAACAGCCCACAGAAGATCGAGTTGTACCAGGTCTCGGACAACTCATCGTCGAAACGCAGGTCGATCAGGCTGATGTAGGCGCTTTTGACCAGCGGCCAGCAGCTGACATCCAGCGTGTCGGCGTCGAACGCGATGCGCAGCCGGTCGACCGTTTCGCTGACTTTCTCTTCGTAGAGGTTGATCCGCGCCGCGGAGGCGACTTGCGCCTCCTGCCACTTGGCCTGCTCGAAGCGCGCCCGGGCGCCGTCGGTGATCTGCCGGAAATGCTCGCGGTAATCGTCAAAGCCATCGAGGATCATTCGGGCGATGTCGGCGGCTGGCCATTGCTGCGGCATGGTGAGACCTCTGCGGGAATTCGGAAGGCCTGAGCTTAGCCAGTGAAGCGGGTAAAGGAGAAGTGGAATTTACTTTCGATGAGACACAGCGGCCAGACAAAACAGGAAAGCGGAGTACGTAATTTCGGAATAGCCCTACAGCCGACGATTGAACTCGCCGCTAGCGTGTGCTTTTTTTTAAATAAAGTACGGACGCTTTTATCATGTGTGATTGCCCCCAATGCCGCCGCGCCCGTAGACCGACCCAGGACGAAATACGCCGCCAAGAAGCGGACAGTTTGCGCTACGAACTAGCTCAGGCTCGCGATGAAGCCCGACGTAATGCAACACCCCAACCACCACTCGCCAAGCCGGGAATTCGAGGCTGTGTATTCGCCAAATCCTGCGGGTTGCCAGAAGGCGTAATCAATCACAGCAGCCCCAGCGGGTTCATTCCCATGGAGTTACTGACGCAATATGGCTCCTTCGCTGTACTCGGCAGCGGCTCGGCCAACGCAGCGCTGGCATGGATCGGTGGCTCCAGCAGCGCCACGGCCCTGACCGGACGCCTTGGCGGGACTTTGACAGCCGAGCCGGCGAATCTGGATATTCTCGCCCTTGTGCTCGTGTCAAACCTGACCTCAACCGACTGCGCGCTGTATACCCTCGATCAATACACAACGCTCACGACCGCCAAGACCCGCGTGCGACTCCATGTCGAGCGACTCGCGGATGATTCGGTTCGCGCTTATGGCTTCTATACCGGCAAAAACAAGGATTGGGAAAACGTGCCCGTCATTGCGGCGACCGCTGTGGGAGAACGCTTTGTCGTTGAATTAGGACAAGGCGTCAAGTTGACCTGGGCACCCGCCACCGCAGCGCCCATGCCGATGGTGAAAGATACGCAGCCGTTGCCGCCGGTTTGGGTGTACCCGCCGACGGAAACTGCCAAAAAAATCCTCGGTAAGCCGGTCTTTCCGCCGGATTACCAAGACATGGTGATTTGGTTTCCGAACACCGAAATCCCGCCGTTCTACATTTCCTTTTGCATTGCACAGTCCTGCCCTCATCCTGACATGATGGAAGATGTGGCGGGTTACATTGCTGGGGAGATGAATCGAAACATCCATGATCCCGCTGTTTTGGAGATGAGACAGCTGATTGACTACGATCACAACTCGGCGGCGAAAGAATTTGCGCAGCTACCATGGCCTGCTCGTATGAACGGCTCACCTGACTTCGCCGGCATTGCAAAAGCGAAGAAAGTTGCAGCCGCAGCGATCTGGACGCGAAAAGTTGGCCAGGATCAGGAATGGGATCACAAGCCAAAACTTCTAGCGATGTACGACGAAAACGTTTGGCACAAGCACGGTAAGTACGCGTACTACTACGATATTTGGTCGAACATTCATTATGGATATGTGGGCATGGCCGGTGGCCTTTCCGAAAGCGTTTTATTGGATGGTGCCGGGGCTGAGCAGATAATTTCAGATGCTAAAAGGAAGGTTTTAGAGGTAGCAAAAAAACCTAAGGAACAATGGGAACTGCCCGGCCCAAATCGGTCAGCAGATATGGATGGCCTAAGGGCCTGGGATGATGTTCCCGACCGAATATCAATCAGCATTGGCGTGAAGCTGTATCGCCAACATCCTGATGGAGGCGTGACCGCCAAAATAATCATGGACGAAGTGTTAGCAGTAACACCCGACGCGTGGGGAAAGGGAGTCAAAATACATGCATGTAAACAAACCTAACGTCCGATACGGGCGCTGGGTACTACTTATTCTCGTTATCCTTCCACCGGCATTTTTGTATCTAGCCTCTCCGGTCGTAGCGGTCAATTTTTCACCAAATGGTAAGGAAGAATTCCAATACGTTTGGAACACTAAGAACAGAATCCATAGAGGTGATATTAAGCATGGCGGTTCAGCGGTTGAGTTCGGCTACATATTCCCTGATGAAAATTTTTTTATGAGGTTCGATTGGTGGACTGACAAAGGTTTTCAGAGGTGCATCGATATCACGCCCAAATGGGGCATGACGATAGACGTCTATCTCGATCAAGCAGGTAGGATCGACATAGCTAAAACTGCCCCTGAGGTTATTGCTCGGCTAAAGCAATGCAAGGGTGAGACTGACCCTTTCAATCTTTAAGCTACGATCGCTACCAGACGAGAGTGAGATTTCGCGAAACATAATCAGCTTTCCAAACGGACGCTGACCAAAAATGCACCGAAATATCGACCTTGTGATTTCGATGCCCAGTTAGCGGTTGCGAACACCAGAGCTCTCGGCAACACTCTCGTCCCCATCAAGGAAGGAGTGCGCCGTGAGCCCCGTCGATACTGTTCGTTTACTGTCGCTGGCAGCCATCTGGGGTGCGAGTTTCCTGTTCATGCGCATCATTGCCCCGGTGATCGGCTCGATTCCCACGGCGTTTTTCCGCGTGTCGATTGCGGCGCTGGGGTTGCTGGTGATTCTCGGGCTGATGCGTATCAGCTGGGATTTCAAGGGCAAGCTGAAAACCGTGATGCTGCTCGGGGTGATCAACTCCGGGATTCCCGCGACCCTCTATTCCGTGGCGGCCCTAGTGTTGCCGGCCGGTTACTCGGCCATCTTCAACGCCACCACGCCATTGATGGGCGTGTTGATCGGCGGCCTGTTCTTCAGTGAACGACTCACCGCGGCCAAGCTGGGCGGGGTGTTCCTCGGCTTGTTCGGCGTTGGCATCCTGACCCGCGCCGGTCCGGTGGCGTTCGATTGGACGCTGTTGATGGGCGCCCTCGCCTGCTTGCTCGCCACCACCTGTTATGGCTTCGCCGGATTCCTCGCCCGCCGCTGGCTCGATCAGGCCGGGGGGCTCGACAGTCGTCTTTCGGCACTGGGCAGCATGCTCGGGGCGACCTTGTTCCTGTTGCCGCTGTTCGGCTACAGCGTGATCAGCCAGCCACCGGCGAGCTGGGGCGGCTGGAATGTGTGGCTGTCGTTGCTGGGGTTGGGGCTGGGCTGCACGGCGTTTGCGTACATCGTTTACTTCCGCTTGCTCAGCTCGATCGGGCCGTTGAAATCGATGACAACGACGTTCCTGATTCCGCCGTTCGGGGTATTGTGGGGCGCGTTGTTGCTGGATGAGCCGTTGTCGATGGCGCACATTTATGGCGGGGTGTTGATTGCGGCGGCGTTGTGGTTGGTGTTGAAGACTTCGGTGGTGAAGAAGATTGGACACAGCAATGCTGGCAACGCCTGACATTTATTTTCAGGATTGCCACAGTGTTTTTTCGCGAGCACGGCGATGCCCGAATTCCTGATGCCAATGTGATCCACAGTCGACTGCGTCTGCGCCAACTGCGGTTGATGCTGGCGTTGCAGGAATTCGGCTCATTGCGCCGCGCCGCCGATCACATCGGCATGACCCAACCGGCCGCGACCAAGATGCTGCACGAGGCCGAGGACTTGCTCGGCGTCGAGCTCTTCGAACGCTTGCCTCGGGGCATGCGCTCCACCCCGTTCGGCGAAACCGTCATTTACTACGCACGCATGGTGTTTGCTGAACTGAGCGGCATGCGTGAAGAGCTGGTCGCACTGGAATCCGGCAACCTTGGGCGCGTCGCAGTCGGCGCGATTCCGGCGTTGGCTTCAGGGCTGTTGACCCGCACCATCGCCACCTTGAAACAAAGCCATCCTCGGTTGTCGATGAGCATTCAGGTCGACACCAGCGACGTACTGGTACAGGCGCTGTTGCAGGATCAACTGGACATCGTTCTGGGACGGATTCCGGCCGGTGCACGGGCCGAAGAATTGCTGTTCGACAGCCTCGGCGAGGAGGCGTTATGCGTGATTGCCGGCGCGCAGAACCCGTTGGCGAAGGAGAAAAACCTGAGCTGGGCGGAGTTGCAGAACATGACCTGGGTGCTGCAACAGCAACCAAGTCCGATGCGCGCGATCATCAATCAGGTGTTCCACAATGCGCGGGTCGACATCCCCAGCAGCATCGTTGAAACCACGTCGATCATGACCTTGCTCTCGTTGATTCAGCAGACCGACATGCTCGGCGTCACGCCGGTATCGGTGGTCGAGGATTATCCGGGACGGGATTTGCTGGCGGTATTGCCGATCAAGTTTGAAGCACGGCTGCCGCCGTATGGGTTGATTACCCGGCGTCATCGCATTCAGTCGTCGGCGATGCAGGCGTTCATGAATTCGGTGCGGGCGGAGCATGCGCTGAGCAAATAGACATTAACGCAAACTCTGTAGGAGCCAGCTTGCTGGCGATGGGACCAATGAGCCTTGCATCGCACCTGATAACGCCATCGCTGGCAAGTCGGGTCGCCGCATCGCAGCTCCTACAGTAGAACGTGTACAACCAGGCGGGGCGCTTTACCCGGTTTTACGGAACACAAACACCAGTCCGACAATGATCAACAGCATGCCGAGCATGCTTAACGTCGCCAGTTTGTTGCCGAAAAACAGATAGTCCATCACCGCAGTCACCGCCGGCACCAGGTAAAACAGACTGGTGACGTTCACCAGGTTGCCCCGGGCGATCAGCCGATACAGCAACAACGTCGCCAGCACCGACACCACCAGCCCCATCCACAACACCGGCACGATAAAGCCGCTGCTGTGTTCGAAGTGAAACGGCTGGAACGGCACAAAGATTCCGCACAGCAACAACCCCGCGAGGTACTGCACCGGCAGCGTACCGAGGGGATTTTCCGTGATGCGTTTCTGCATGATCGAACCGAACGTCATGCTCGCCAACGCCAACAAACCGAAAAGCATCCCGGCCAATGACATGCCGGCCAAGCCGATGCCCTGGTAAACCACCATGACCAGACCGGCCAGGCCCAGGGTCAGACCGAACATTCGGCTGGCTGAGCGCTGTCGCTCCATGATCACCACCGTGAGAATCGGCTGCACGCCCATGATCGTGGCCATCACCCCCGGCGTAACTTTCAGGTCCAGGGCCAGCAGATAGAAAATCTGATACGCCCCCAACAACACCACACCCGTGGCCATTGCATACAGCATCGGTTTGCCACGTTTGGGCAATTTCAGCTTGAGCAATGGCACCAGCAGCACCAACCCACACAGAGCGATGGCAAAGCGAATCAGCAGAAAAGCGAAGGGCGACGCGTGGGCGAGCCCCCATTTGGAGAAGATCGCCCCGCTGCTCCACAGCAGAACGAACAGGCTCGTGGACGCCGCCGCGAGCGCGGATTTTTTCGAAAGGACAAACATCAAGACCACCTGTAGTCAGGCAAAAAGCCAACTCAGCCGAAGCTGAAATTCAGTAGTTTTTTCAGGCTGGCACGGGTCACAGCAAACAGAAGCTGATCAGCCCGAAACGCCAACGCCCGGCGGTGATACGACTGCGTACACCGGCGTGCTACAGACAGGTGGGGGGTAATGACTGATCTGCGCAGGCTGCTGATTCCCGCACGGCACGACGCCAGCGTGGACCGCTGAATCGACTACCGCGTTGATGAGGGAAGCTGGCATGGGCTGATCTTTTTTGGTGAGGTGGACGGTAGGTTGGAAATTACCGAGCGCCGACTATAACCAGCGGGCGACATAAATTGCAATAACTTGGACAACAACAGCCGCGACGGTCATTCAAGGCGAAAAACCTGACGCACTCACCGGGCACTTTGGATTTATTGGCAAAAAAAACCGCTCCAAAAAGAGCGGTTTTTTTCATCTGGAAAGCGAATCACCCAAACAACCAATACCCCAACAACGTCAACACCACCACTGCCAGCACCGGCCGCAACACGCGGTAGGCTTTAGGATGGCGGCGCTTCCACTGCTTGACCACGCCGCTGACCTTGTCGCTGGAGTTCTTGCTCCACGCATAGGCGCGGTTGATCCCGCCGACACGTTCATCATCGAGGTTCTGCGGCGCCGTGGCGCGACCGAGCAGGCCGCTGATCCAGCGGTTGAGGCGGGTCATGACGCGGTTGCTCAACGGACGCTCAATGTCGCAGAACAGAATGACCCGAGTCTTCTCGGTTTCGTTCTTGACCCAGTGCACGTAGGTTTCATCGAACATCACATCTTCACCATCACGCCAGGCGTAAACCTGACCGTCGACGAAGATGCGGCAATCATCGGAATTGGGCGTCGACAATCCCAAGTGATAGCGCAGGGAACCGGCGAACGGATCACGGTGCGGGTTGAGATGACTGCCACCCGGCAGCAAGGCGAACATGGCGCCTTTGACGTTGGGAATGCTGCTGACCAGGGCCACGGTTTTCGGACACAGCGCTTCGGCCGATGGCAGGGGTTTGTCGTACCACTTGAGGTAGAAACGCTTCCAGCCTTTCTTGAAGAACGAGCCGAAACCGGCGTCGTTGTTCTTTTCGGCAGCGCGAATGTAGCCCTCGTCAAACAGGTGCATGGCTTCGTCACGGATGACTTGCCAATTGTCCCTGAGCACATCAAGTTCCGGGAACTTGCTGCGATCCAGATAGGGTTTGGACGGCACGCTGGAGAACAGGTACATCAGGGCGTTGTACGGTGCGAAAAGAGCGGAATGGTTGACGAACTGACGCAAGACCGGCAAACGCGCCTTGCCGCGCAAGTGCACATAGAGAGTGCTGCCGAGGAACAGCAGCAACAGCGACGCCTTCGCGGCAAAGGAAAAGGTCATCTACAACTCCTTGAGGATTAACAACTCTGCACGACGCCATTTACCCGACGTGGCAGCCGGCCATGATAAACACTACCGGCCTCGGGAAAAACCCGCTTTTCTCAACATTCACTGTTAAGGGATGTGCAACAACGTACTTCTTAACATAGGGCACCTGAATGGGGGCTGACCTGGATCAGCCCCCCCAATCGGGATCACCATCGGAACATCACAGGTTTGATCGATTACTGCTGATTCTCCTGCTCGGTAAACAGATCACTGAAGAGCATGCTCGACAGGTAACGCTCACCGGAGTCCGGCAGAATCACCACGATGGTCTTGCCCTGCATTTCCGGTGTTTCGGCCAGGCGCACGGCCACGGCCATGGCAGCCCCGCAAGAGATGCCGCACAAAATCCCTTCCTCCTGCATCAAGCGCAACGCCATCGCCTTGGATTCGTCATCGGTGACCAGCTCAACCCGGTCCACCATCGACAGATCGAGGTTTTTCGGCACAAACCCGGCGCCAATGCCCTGGATCTTGTGAGGGCTCGGTTTGATCTCGTCACCGGCCAGCGCTTGCGTGATCACCGGCGACACCACCGGCTCCACCGCCACCGAGAGAATCGGTTTGCCTTGAGTATTCTTGATATACCGCGAAACGCCGGTAATGGTTCCGCCTGTTCCGACGCCGGCCACCAGCACATCGACAGCACCGTCGGTGTCGTTCCAGATTTCCGGGCCGGTGGTTTTTTCGTGGATGGCCGGGTTGGCCGGGTTTTCGAATTGTGCCGGCATGAAGTAGAGGGACGGGTCGCTGGCAACTATTTCAGCGGCCTTTTCGATTGCGCCTTTCATGCCCTTGGCCGGCTCGGTCAGCACCAGCTCGGCGCCCAACGCCTTGAGCACTTTGCGCCGTTCGATGCTCATGGACGCCGGCATGGTCAGCATCAACTTGTAACCCCGTGCGGCGGCGACAAACGCCAGGCCAATGCCGGTGTTGCCGGAGGTGGGTTCGACGATGGTCATGCCAGGCTTGAGTTTGCCGGTGCTTTCGGCGTCCCAGATCATGTTCGCGCCAATCCGGCACTTCACCGAGTAACCCGGGTTGCGCCCCTCGATCTTGGCCAGGATGGTCACACCGCGCGGCGCAATGCGGTTGATCTGCACCAGCGGCGTATTGCCGATGGAATGGGCGTTGTCAGCGAAAATACGGCTCATGGCTGGGTCCTTATGCAGCGTTGAATTAGCGCTCCACGGTATGCCTGTTGCCCGTGGTCGTCCAGTCAGGTCGAACGTCCAGTGACCGCCGCAGTCAATGGCTTTACATCGCAGGAGATTTACCATCATGAAACGTCGATACAGCTGGCCCTTGTGGATCCTCGTCGGTCTCGTTGTACTGCTGATGGCCGTGCATATTGCCCTGCCCTATCTGGTGCGTGACTACTTGAACGACAAGCTCGCCGACATGGGCGATTACCGTGGCCAGATCACCGACGTCGACCTGGCCCTGTGGCGCGGGGCCTACAAAATCAACGGGCTGAAAATCGTCAAGGTCGATGGCAAGGTGCCGGTGCCCTTCGTCAACGCGCCGCTGATCGATCTTTCTGTCAGTTGGCACTCGCTCTGGTACGACCATGCCGTCGTGGCCAAGGTGCAGTTCTTCAACCCTGAAGTGAACTTCGTCGACGGCGGCGCCAACAAGCAGAACTCGCAGACCGGTCAGGGCACCGACTGGCGGGCGCAACTGAGCAAACTGGCACCGGTCACCTTCGACGAAGTGCGCATCTTCGACGGCAAGATCAGCTTTCGAAACTTCAACTCCAAGCCCCCCGTCAACATGAACGCGACCCAGGTCAACGCCAGCATTTACAACCTGACCAACGTCGTCGACAAGGAAGGCAAGCGCGAAGCACGCTTCGATGGCAAAGCGCTGTTGCTGGGGCACGCGCCCCTGGAAACCACCGCAACCTTCGATCCACTGAGCAATTTCGAAGATTTCCAGTTCCGCCTGCGCGCCAGAGACATCGAACTCAAACGCATGAACGACTTCGCTTCCGCCTATGGCAAGTTCGACTTCAATGCCGGGCACGGGGATGTGGTGATTGAAGCGCAAGCGAAAAAGGCCCAATTGACCGGCTACATCAAACCGCTGCTGAAGGATGTTGACGTTTTCAACTGGCATCAGGACGTCGAGAACAAGGACAAAGGGCTGTTCCGGTCCATTTGGGAAGCCATTGTCGGCGGTTCCGAAACCGTGCTGAAAAACCAGGGCAAAAACCAGTTTGCGACCCGTGTGGAACTGAGCGGCAACGTTCATCGGCAAGATATCAGCGCGTTCCAGGCGTTTTTGCAGATTTTGCGTAATGGTTTTGTCCAGGCCTTCAATGCCCGGTATGAACGGCCGAAGCCGGAGGCCGGCTAAGGTTTGCGCGTAACGGTATAGCGGCCGGTTTCTTCAGCCGCACGTGCCGAATTGGATTGCTGTTGCAGAAAATCCCAACCCAGGCAGGCCAAGGCCAGTGATCGCGGCACAGCTTCACGACCACTGCTGTAGCGCGTGATGCTACGGGCGCTCACCCCCAAAGCCTCGGCCGCCTGATTGAGCGGCAATCCGGTACGCGCACGCCAGTCGATGAAGATCCGGGTGTTTTCATCCGCCGCGTTTTGCGCGAGCGCATCCAGATAAACGGTGTCTGCGCCGATCTGGATATCCTGCTCAGGCCACTCGACGCTCCAGCCATCATCGCCCAGGGTTGCACCTTCGAAAGCGCCGGCCTCCAGCAAGGGTTGCAACCCCGGATAGGTACGCAAGTCACGGCTCAGATCGAGCGTGAGCTGCTGATCGTCGATAAATGTCAGCGCCAATCGGTAATCCGGCAACGCATGTACGGCGGACAACCGTGGTCGTCTCATGGGTAACATCGTTTCCAGTCCTCCAGTAATTGCGCCTGATGGGCCCTGACCCATTCATGCGCTTCCTTGATAATCAGTGGCGATGCCTTGCCGACCATCACTTCAACGGTCTCAAGACAGAGCATCACATCCAGTCCGCCACCGGTCAGGTGGACATGGGGTGGCGGATGATCTTTCTCTCGCAGCTGAATCCGGTACGTATCGCGAAATCGATATTTAGTAGACATGCCCCGCAAGCTATCGCCAAAATGGCGATAGCTCAATACTGGCCAGCCGCCAAAACCGAGTCAAGATGTGACGCCCCATTCAGAGACTGAATAAGCCGTCTGCGTTCACAGTCGACCGGGCAGCGCGTTATAGTCGGGCACTACAACTATTGCGCCCCGCCCTGCCCAGCCAGGTCGGCGTTTACCGTTCGAGGATTAGCAGATGAAGTTCGAAGGCACCCAGGCCTACGTCGCCACCGATGACCTGAAGCTGGCGGTCAACGCCGCCATCACCCTGGAGCGTCCGCTGCTGGTCAAGGGCGAGCCGGGCACCGGCAAAACCATGCTGGCCGAGCAACTGGCCGAGTCCTTCGGCGCCAAGTTGATCACCTGGCACATCAAATCCACGACCAAGGCGCATCAGGGCCTCTACGAGTACGACGCGGTCAGCCGCCTGCGCGATTCGCAGTTGGGCACGGAAAAGGTCCACGACGTTCGCAACTACCTGAAAAAGGGCAAGCTTTGGGAGGCTTTCGAGTCCGAAGAGCGGGTGATCCTGCTGATCGATGAAATCGACAAGGCCGACATCGAGTTCCCCAACGACCTGCTGCAAGAACTCGACAAGATGGAGTTCTACGTTTACGAGATCGACGAGACCATCAAGGCCAAGAAGCGGCCGATCATCATCATTACCTCCAACAACGAAAAAGAACTGCCGGACGCGTTTCTGCGCCGTTGCTTCTTCCACTACATCGCGTTTCCGGATCGCGCCACGCTGCAGAAAATCGTCGACGTGCACTACCCGAACATCAAGAAGGATCTGGTCAGCGAAGCGCTGGACGTGTTCTTTGACGTGCGCAAGGTGCCGGGCCTGAAGAAGAAGCCATCGACCTCCGAACTGGTGGACTGGCTGAAGCTGCTGATGGCCGACAACATCGGCGAAGCCGTGCTGCGCGAACGCGATCCGACCAAAGCCATTCCGCCACTGGCCGGGGCCTTGGTGAAGAACGAACAGGACGTGCAACTGCTTGAGCGCCTGGCGTTCATGAGCCGTCGCGGCACCCGCTAAGAGGCTGATGCCATGCTGCTCAACCTGTTCAATGAAATGCGCGCAGCCAAGGTGCCGGTCTCGGTGCGCGAGTTGCTGGACCTGATCAACGCGCTGAAACAGCGCGTGACCTTCGCCGATATGGACGAGTTCTACTACCTGTCCCGGGCGATTCTGGTGAAGGACGAAAAGCATTTCGACAAGTTCGACCGGGCCTTCGGTGCTTACTTCAATGGCCTGGAAAAACTCGACGACCACCTTCAGGCCTTGATCCCTGAAGACTGGTTGCGCAAGGAATTCGAGCGTTCCCTCAGCGATGAAGAGCGGGCGCAGATCCAGTCCCTTGGTGGTCTGGACAAGCTGATCGAAGAATTCAAGAAACGCCTCGAAGAACAGAAAGAACGCCACGCCGGCGGCAACAAGTGGATCGGCACCGGCGGCACCAGCCCGTTCGGCTCCGGCGGCTTCAACCCGGAAGGCATCCGGGTCGGCGATGCCGGCAAGCGCCAGGGTAAAGCGGTCAAAGTCTGGGATCAGCGCGAGTACAAGAACCTCGACGATTCGGTGGAGCTGGGTACGCGCAACATCAAGGTCGCCTTGCGTCGGCTGCGCAAATTCGCCCGTCAGGGTGCTGCCGAAGAACTCGACATCGATGGCACCATCGACCATACCGCTAAAGATGCCGGCCTGCTGAACATCCAGATGCGACCGGAGCGACGCAACACCGTCAAGCTGTTGCTGCTGTTCGACATCGGCGGTTCGATGGATGCCCACGTGAAGATCTGCGAGGAGTTGTTCTCGGCCTGCAAGACCGAGTTCAAACACCTGGAGTACTTCTACTTCCACAACTTCGTTTATGAATCGGTGTGGAAGAACAACATGCGCCGCACTTCAGAGCGCACCTCGACCCAGGACCTGCTGCACAAGTATGGCGCCGACTACAAAGTGATCTTCATCGGTGACGCGGCGATGGCGCCCTATGAGATCACTCAGGCCGGTGGCAGCGTCGAGCACTGGAACGAAGAAGCCGGTTACGTGTGGATGCAGCGGTTCAAGGAGAAGTACAAGAAACTCATCTGGATCAACCCGTATCCGAAAGATACGTGGGGCTATACGTCTTCGACCAATATCGTGCGGGACTTGATTGATGATCAGATGTACCCGCTGACGTTGCGGGGGTTGGAAGAAGGGATGCGTTTTCTGTCCAAGTAATCCCGATTGTCTTGTCGGACGCCATCGTCGGAATGCCGCCCAGACCAAGCCCGCTCCCACAGGGTCTGAGGTGGTTCACACAGTCTGTGATCACCATCATTACCTGTGGGAGCCGGGCTTGCCCGCGATGCTTTTAGCGGTCCAAAAACCGGCGCAGATATTCGACCTGCTCCCGATGCGCCACATCCTGCACCACCGGCCGCAACCGCACCTGCGTCCCCGGCAAACACTGCGCCAGCCGCGCCAGCGCCAATGGTGTCAACGCCCCCAATCGCGGATAACCGCCGATGGTCTGCCGATCATTGAGCAACACAATCGGCTGCCCGTCCGGGGGCACCTGAACCGCGCCGAGCGGAATACCTTCGGAAATCATCGGTTTGCCCTGATACGCCAACGCGGTTCCCAGCAAGCGAATACCCATCCGATCGGCGCGACTGTCGAGGGTCCAGGCGCTGTTGAACGCATCGAACAGACTCTGGCCACTGAACTCGCCGATTTGCGCGCCGAGTACCAGGTCCAGTGGTGAATCGAGTTTGAAGTCCGGCACGTGCTCGCCAGGCAACTCGCGCATCAGCAGCGGCGCTTCAGCCGAGTAGCTCAGCGAGGCACCTTTGGCCAACGCTCGCCCCATGCCGTCCAGCCCACCCAGCTCCTCACGCACCACCGTCGCAGTGCTGCCCAACACCTTCGGCGCATCAAACCCGCCCGGCGCCGCCAGATAGGCTCGCGCGCCCAGCAGTGGCTGAGTGAACTGCAAACGCTGACCTTTGCGCAGCTTGAAACTACGCCACGGTTTCAGCGCCTGCCCCTCCAGTTGTGCACCAAGGTCCGCCCCGGCCAGCGCCAGCAAGCAATCGTCCTCGGCCACCACGGTGAATCCGCCGAGGGTGATTTCGATCACCGGTGCGTCCAGTGCATTGCCCAGCAGCCAGTTGGCCCAGGACATCGAGCGCCAATCCAGCCCGCCGCCCTGGGTCACGCCCAGATGCCGCACGCCGAAACGACCAGCGTCCTGCAACAGGCACAACGGCGTGCTCGCTTGAATCGATAGCCGGCTCATGCCTGCGCCTCCAGAAGCGTGTCGTCACCGCCCAGATTGATGAACTCGGCATGGCTGACTGCTTCAAAACGCACAGTGTCGCCCGGTTGCATCAGGCTGTAACCGTCGCGCTCGCGGTCGAACAGTTTGGCCGGGGTGCGGCCGATCAGGTTCCAGCCGCCGGGAGAGACCACCGGATAGGCCGCGGTTTGCCGTTCGGCAATCCCGACGCTGCCGGCCGCGACTTTTTTGCGCGGCGTATTCAAGCGCGGCGCGGCGAGGACTTCTTCCACCAACCCCATAAAGGCAAAACCCGGCGCGAAGCCCAAGGCGAACACCTGATACTCACGGTCACTGTGGCGGCGGATCACCTCCTCCACGGCCAGCCCGCTGCGCTGAGACAACAGGCGCAATTCCGGGCCGACGCTCACGTCATACCAGACCGGCAGCACATGACATTTGCCGCCGGTGCGGGTGTTGGGCGACAGATCGATCAGTGCTACGGCGATCAATTCCCGCGCCTGCGCCGGGCTCAATGCCGTCAGATCGTAATGCACCATCAACGTCGTATACGACGGCACCAGATCGATCAAATTCGGCCCAAACGCAGCACGCAGGTTTTCGCTGGCAGCGAGCATCCATGGCATGTTGGCTTCGGCGATCTCATCGAACATCCGCACCATCAGGCAATCCAGCGCCACCACTTCCACCCGCGGTTTCATGGTGCGCTCTGCTGATCGAGGGCCTGGCGAATTCGCCGCACGGCCGCCACCGAACTGGCGTTGTCGCCGTGAACGCACAGGGTGTTGGCCTGCAGGTGCAAGGCGCTGCCATCGCTGGCGGTCAGGTTGTCGCCACGGGCAATGGTCAGCGCCTGTTCGATGATTGTTTCCGGATCGTGATGCACCGCGCCCGGCAGTTGGCGCGAGACCAGCCTGCCGGCGCTGTCGTAGGCGCGATCGGCGAAGGCTTCGAACCACAGCGTTACGCCGTACTCGTCACCCAATTGCTGCGCGACGCTGTTGTCGCGGGTCGCCATCAGCATCAGCGGCAACGTCCGGTCATACGACGCCACGGCTTGCAGAACGGCGCGCAATTGCGCCGGGTTGGCCATCATGTCGTTGTACATCGCGCCGTGGGGTTTGACGTAGCTGACGCGCCCGCCCTGTGCCCGGCAGAGACCGTCGAGGGCGCCGATCTGGTAGTGCAGAATGTCCTGAAGTTCCTGGGCGGTGTACGCCATGGAACGACGGCCGAACCCGACCAGATCCTGATAGGCCGGATGGGCGCCAATCTGCACGCCGTTGCTCAGGGCCAGGCTGACGGTCTTGCGCATGATGCTCGGGTCCCCGGCGTGGAAGCCGCAGGCGATGTTGGCGCAATCGATGAAGGGCATGACCTCGGCGTCCAGACCCATGGTCCAGTTGCCGAAACTCTCGCCGATGTCGCAGTTCAATAGCAGGCGGCTCACGGTGAACACTCCTGTAGGTTTTATTCTTTTCAGATGTGGGCAGATTACTGCGCATCCAGTTGTTTGCCACGGGTTTCCGGCAGGCTCAACGCCGCAAGGATCACCACCCCGTAGGAAACCGCCGCAAACGCCCCGATGCCTACGCTCAAGGGCACCTTCTGGCTGAGCAAGCCGATCAACAGCGGAAACAACGCCGCCAGCGCCCGGCCGATGTTGTAGCAAAAGCCCTGGCCCGAACCGCGAATCCGCGTCGGAAACAACTCGGTCAGGAAGGCACCCATGCCGCTGAAGATCCCCGAAGCAAAGAAGCCCAGCGGAAAGCCCAGCCACAGCATCACGCCGTTACTGACCGGCAATTGGGTGTAGAGCAGCACGATGGTGAACGAGCCGACCGCGAACAGAATGAAATTCTTCTTACGGCCAAGGATGTCAGTCAAGTACGCGCTGATGACATAACCGACGTAAGAACCGACGATCACCATCGCCAGATAACCGCCCGTGCCGAGTACGCTCAAGCCGCGCTCGTTCTTTAGAAATGTCGGCAGCCAGGAGGTGATTGCGTAGTAACCGCCCAAAGCGCCGGTGGTCAGCACCGAAGCGCGAAGCGTGGTGAAGAGGATGCCGGGGGCGAAAATCTCGTAAAACTTCGCCGGGTTGCTCGGTTCTTGTTTGGCTTTGGCTTCGCGGTAGATTTCCGGGTCCTTGACCAGACGGCGGACAAAAATCACGAAAATCGCCGGGACGATGCCAAGAATGAACAGTGCCCGCCAAGCGTCTTCCGGTGGCATCACCGAGAACAGCAGCGCATACAGAATCGCCGTCAGCCCCCACCCCAGCGCCCAGCCTGATTGCACCATGCCCACCGCTTTGCCACGGTCCTTGGCGCGAATCACTTCGCCCATCAGCACCGCGCCGGCGGTCCACTCACCGCCGAAACCGAAGCCCATCAAGGTGCGGCTGATCAGCAGTTGTTCGTAGTTTTGCGCGAAGCCGCAGAGAAAGGTGAAGAAGGCGAACCACAGCACCGTCAGTTGCAAGGTGCGCACACGACCGATGCGGTCGGAGAGAATCCCCGCCACCCAACCGCCGATGGCCGAGGCAATCAGCGTGCTGGTATGAATCAACCCGGCCTCGCCGGTGGTGATGCCCCACATCGCGATGAGGGTCGGCACCACGAAGCTGAGCATCTGGGTGTCCATGCCGTCCAGACCGTAGCCGATCTTGCAGCTCCAGAATGTGCGGCGTTCCTGCTGATTGATATTGCGGTACCAGTCGAAAGGTCCCGGACGAGCCGTGGCTTTCGGGATGGCGGTAGTGTCGGGCGCACTCATGGCAACTCTCCGTGCAAATTTTATTGGTATTGTTCTGAGCCCCGACGACGCCTATCGTGGGAACCGGATGGCCTGATTTTTGGACGCGCGGCCCGGTTGCGTCCAACTAATAAAAACCCGCCTTAGGCATAAGAAAAACTTAACCCCATGAACCTGAAGTTTCTCGAAACCTTTGTCTGGGTCGCCCGCCTCAAGAGTTTTCGCCTGACCGCAGACAAGCTCTTCACCACCCAGGCGTCGATTTCCAGCCGCATCGCCGTGCTCGAAAGCGAACTCGGGGTGAAGCTGTTCCTGCGTGATTCACGCGGCGTGAGCCTGACGCCCGAAGGCTTGAAAGTGCTCGAACATGCCGAGCAGATGATGGACACCATGCAGGCGCTCAAGCAGTCGATCGAGACCCGCTCGAGCAAGGTCGGACGGGTGCGCATCGGTGTGATGGACACGGTGATTCACACCTGGCTGAGTCCATTGGTGGCGCAGATGACCGATCACTACCCGCTGGTGGAAATCGAGCTGGTGGCCGATACCTCGCTCAACCTCTGCGATCAGCTGCAAAAAGGCTTCCTCGACTTGACTCTGCAAACCGACCTGTTGCGTCAGGAAAGTGTGCGCAGCCTAGAACTGGCCAGTCACCCGATGGGCTGGATTGCGGCCAGCAACTCGATCTACAACCGCGAGTATTCCAGCGTGGCCGATCTGGCGCGGGAGCGGATCATTACGTACTCGAAGAACTCACACCCGCATCAAGAGGTGCTCGCGCTGATGCAGGCCAATGGCGTCATGACGCCGCGGCTGAACTGCGTGAATTCGGTGTCGGCGATCACCCGGTTGTTGCGCGACGGTTTCGGCATTGGCGCGCTGCCACCGGTGCTGGTGGCCGAGGAACTGGCGCGTGGGGAACTGACCTTGCTGGCCATCGATCAGCGCCCGCCGGATTTGCAGGTGGTGGTGTCGTGGCGGACCGGGGCGGAATGGGTCGAGGAGATTGTGGCGTTGTGTCAGCAGGTGCTGGCGGGGTATGCGCGCAAGGTCGGTGAGCGCTACATCGTTCTGAGTAAACCTTGAATTGAAGAGGAACAGGAACAGGAAGTTTCCCACGCGATAATAGGAATCGCCTTCATTACCATTTTTATCCATCTGATTATTCTTTGCGCGCCTTCAGCCAAACGACTATCGACAGGAGTCGAATTCGATGCGCGCTTACACGCAAAAACAGCAGCAGTTGCTCTCACACTGGAGCGAAGCCCTTGGCACCGAGGCCTTCCAGTCTCATCGCATCACCCTCGATCACTTAAGCAACGCACTTGAACCCGCCGCCCAACGCTGCTGCCAACGCCTGATCCAGGCACTGTTTCGCGAAAACCTGATCCCCATCGGCATTCGCACCTACGACAAAAGTGAGCGCTGCCGGTTGCCCGTCGCGGATGGTGCGCACCTTTGCTTCGATCATCTGTCTGGCGGAAGAATGGACAGTTGGGACGTGCGCGGCAACATCGTTCTCCACACCCCAGGCAAGACGCCGCACAAAATCCAGTTACCCAGCGAACTGCTCGCTCACCTCAGCACTCACTTCTCACCCTCCGCCTCTCCCGACGTGCTCGAACGCCTGGCTCAGGAGCTGGATGACAGCTTCCGCAATGACACCTTATGCCTGGCATTCCATCATGGCTGGACTGAGCGCCTGAGAGAGCAGATCGACACCGAGCACGATAACAATCTGCTCGCATGGCTTAAGGTCGGTACTGCCCCGTATAGCCCAACGTTGTTGCTTGAGCAATGGGGCACGCTTGGCCACCCCTGGCACCCGAACTACAAGACCAAACTGGGCTTGAGCGCCACCCAGGTCATCGCCTTCTCCCCAGAGTTCGAGGCAAGTTTCCCGATAGTCCTTTGCGCCTTGCATCGCCAATTCGCCCATGTCGAAACGCTTGCCAACAGCATCGACTATCTGGACTGGTGGCGAGCCCACTTCCCTCAGGCAGCAGAACAACTGCAGCAGTATCTG
This sequence comes from Pseudomonas sp. O230, assembly GCF_045447035.1. Taxonomy (NCBI): domain Bacteria; kingdom Pseudomonadati; phylum Pseudomonadota; class Gammaproteobacteria; order Pseudomonadales; family Pseudomonadaceae; genus Pseudomonas; species Pseudomonas sp. O230. The sequence continues at coordinate 68,241 of NZ_JBJGXN010000005.1, forward strand.
GAGCAACTCGGTCTGGATGCTGCGGACTACCTCCCAATTCCCTCCCACCCTTGGCAAGCCCGTGAGGAACTGCCGCAATCGTTCGCAGAGGAACTGGCTGACCGCCGATTGATCATCACGGACATCGTTGCATTCACTGCCCACCCGACCATGTCCTTCCGCACGGTAATACCGCAGGCGGGCCGAACAGCGCCCATGGTCAAACTGCCGGTGTCGTTACGACTGACCAGCGTGCAGCGCACCGTGTCACCGCGCTCGGCCAGGATGGGGCCGCGCATCAGCCAACTGCTTTTGAAAATTCTGGATCGAGAGCCTGGTATTCAGCAGCAGCTGAAGATCGTCCCCGAACGCATCGGCGTTCACTACGCACCTCAACCGAGCGACGACGAACGCTCCCGGCATGTCGCGGTGCTTTTTCGCGACAACCCGCTGACCCTGATTGAAACCGGTGAACTGGTCGTCCCGGTTGGCAGCCTGTTCGCCATCAACGAGTTTGGACAACCGTTGCTGCGTGACTGGGTACAGCTGGCTCAACACCGGGATGACAGCGCGGCCATGCTGGCGTTCTTCGAGGATTATCTGGCGATTACCGTACCGAGCCTGGTGGGTCTGTACTTGATGTACGGCGTGGCGTTCGAAGCTCACCAGCAGAACAGCTTCATGGTGATGAGTGCTGACAGGCAGTTGAAACACCTGCTGATTCGCGACTTTGGCGATATTCGGATCCACCGAAAAACGCTGCAGGGGAAGGACCTCGATCTCCGGTTGCACGACCCGGCAATGACACTCTACGACGACCCCGGTTTTGTCCGAGACAAACTGCTTCACACCACCTTCATGTGCCACTTGGGTGAGCTGGCATTGCTCTGCGCACGACACTGGGATGTGCCTGAAAGCATCCTTTGGCAGCGGATGGCGACCCAGACGGCGCAATGCTTCGATGCCTTGCGCGAGCGCGTCGAACCGGAACGTTGGGAAACCGAGCGTCGCGCCCTGCTGGAACAGGACTGGCCAGCCAAATCATTTATGCGCATGCGTTTGCTTGACTGTCACACCGACATCGTCGGACGCTTGAATAACCCGTTGCGATCGAGCACCTATGCGCACTGACGGGCGCGCGTTGCGCCTGTTGATCATCATCCAGTTCGTTTCCATGGGCGCCATGGAAATGAGCGGCCCGTTCTGGCCCTTGCAGATCCAGCACCTTCTCGGGCCTGAGGGCGCTGGCTACACCTCATTACTATCGGCGCTGGTCTACGCAGGGCCAATGCTTGCAGCCATGATCGTGACGCCGCTATGGGGTCGAATGGGCGATCGCACCGGACACAAACCGATGCTCGTCCGGGCGTTGCTGGCACTGGCGATGTGCCAAGGATTGGCGGGCATCATCCTCGACCCCTGGTTACTGGTTGGTATCCGGGTGATGCAAGGGGCGCTCGCCGGATTTCTCGCTGCGGCACAAGCCTACGCGCTGGCCTGCTGCGACAACGGCCGGCGCGGTCATACCCTGGCTCGCCTGCAATCAGCGACCGCCGTCGGCTCGTTGATCGGGCCGGTCCTCGGCGGTTGGTTGATGGACATCTCGGGATTTGCCCTCCTCTGTTATGGCGCGGCGCTGATCTGTCTGGTGTGTGTGCTTGGAAGCTTCTTCCTTCCGCCGGACAAAGAGCGGCGGTCGCATAAACAACCTGCTGCGCCGGTGGCCCTGCCCAAAGGCTGGCTAGGCGGAATGCTGATGGTCATCGTGCTGATACAAGCAGCAAAGATGATTCCGCAACCGTTTTACGCCTTGTACGTCGCCGACATTCTGCAGGCACCTCACTGGCTGATCGGTGCCACTTACGCAGCAAGTGCCGCGACCCTGGCCCTCTCCGCTCCGGTATGGGGACGCCTTTTCGACCATTGGGAAGCGCTTCACACCTTGCGTGTGATTGAAGGCGTGGCCTGGTTATGCGCTTTGACGCTTGCCGCGACAGCGCTGGCCAACGAATGGCTCGGGTTTCTCGTCAGTCGACTGGTCTGGGGCATCTGGCAAGGAGCGCTGCTTCCCGTCGCCTATGCACTGATCGCCAATACCGCTTCTTCAAATCAGCAGGGATATGCCTTGGGGCTCGGCAACAGCGCCGCAAAGGCTGGCGCTCTGCTCGGCGTCGTTGTCGGCGGTGCCGGCATGGGGCTGGTGGGCCTGGCCCACAGTTTCTGGCTGGTGGCGTTGACCTACGTGCTGGCCGCTTTCGGGATCCGCTGGATACGTCACCGCAACACCGGCCCTCTAGGTCTGATCCCCCCACACTTACCACAACAAAAAAAGATGCTGCCATGACCCCAATAAGACTTTCCTATCTGATTCCCCTGCTCGGCGCCTTCAGCACCGCTCTGTCGGCTGATGAAACTGAACAGCCCCCAGGCACCCTGGACATTCAAGCCACCGTCGTTTCCGCAACACGCAGTGAAGCAAGCATCGCCTCGATTCCGGGGTCGGTCCAGGTCATCGACGAACAACAAGTCCGCGAACAGAGTGGCGCAGGTCGTCGGGTCTCCGACATCCTCGGGCAGTTGGTCCCTGGTCTTGCGCCGTCCAGTGGAGGGATGAGCAACTTTGGCCAGACGCTGCGCGGGCGCAACATGTTAGTACTGATCGACGGCGTGTCGCAGAACGCCACGCGAGACAACTTCCGTCAGTTGAACAGCATTGCGCCGGCCAGTATCGAACGCATCGAAGTTGTTTCCGGCGCCAGCAGCGTCTACGGCGCCGGGGCGTCAGGCGGCATCATCAACATCATTACCAAGCGAAATCAGGGGCAGGACTTCGCGTACAGCACCCGACTGGGCCTGACCAGTGACAACAATTTCAACCGTAAAGGTTTCGCCTATGAAGTTTTCCAGAGTGCGACCGGACGCAACGACGCACTGGACTGGTACGTCTCCGCAGACCTGACCCAACGCAACGATCAATTTGACGGCAACGGCAAGCGCATCCCCCAGGACACCTCCCAAGGCAGCAACATGGACACCGAGACTTACGACCTGCAGGGTCGATTCGGTTACGAACTGGATGCCGACAAAAAGCTCAGCCTGTCGCTGCAGGACTACAAGGACCAACAAGATACCCACTACACCAAAGACCCGAAAAACCGCGAGCAAGCGGTAGCGGTCAAAGGGCTGAAACTCGGCGATCAGCCCTACACGCATAATCAGGCAATCAACCTTAACTACTCAGACAAGGACTTCTACCACCAGAGCCTGCAGCTGGAAAGTTACTGGCGCCGGGCCGATGCATTGTTTTTCCCGGACCTGGCGCGAGGCAAAGCCGGCATCGCTGACAACAACAGCGTGCAGGATGTCTACGGCCTACGCGCAGCCATTGATACGCCTTTGCCGGCCATCGGCAGTGCCACCGGCAATCTGGTCTGGGGCGCCGACTACAATCATGAGCGCTCCCGCCAACGCGGCGACCAATACACCCTCAACGGCCTGGCCTACTCAAAGACCGGCATCATCTACGAGATGGGCCCGGACATCGAAACCACTACCCGGGCGCTGTTCGGGCAAATGTCCTGGGACATTGGCGACTGGACCTTGCGTGGCGGCGTGCGACGCGAGTGGATAGAAAGCGAAGTTTCCGACAGTGTGGCTTACGGTCAGATCGTCCAGACTGGCGTGCGCGCCACTTTGCCAGGGGACACCCTCAAATACGACGCCACCCTCTACAACCTGGGAGCGGTTTATCACCTGAGCGCTAACCAGGACGTTTTCGTCAACTTCAGTCAGGGATTTTCGCTGCCGGATATTCAACGGTTCCTGCGAGATGTGAACAGCACCTACGACATCCAGAACCTGAACGCCCAGGCCATCAAGGTCGACAGCTACGAATTGGGCTGGCGTGGCAACTGGGACCAGTGGCAGACCGACCTGACCGCGTATGAAAACACCTCGGACGTAACGCAGTTCTACGATGCCAATAATCGCGTATTACGCCTGATCAATCAGAAAGAGCGAGTTCGCGGCGTTGAGAGCAGCCTGACATTTCATGCGACCGATCTATGGTCGTTCGGTGGCTCACACGCCTGGGCCAAAGGCGAAACCGAACAAAATGGCAAATGGACTGACCTGCCGGCGACGCGTATTTCACCCGCAAAAACCACGCTCGCCAAGGACGACTACACCCTGCGTCTGCAAGGCATGCGCCTGGCCAATTACGATGCCGCCGCCAAGGACAATAACGGGCGGGAGATCAATGGCTACACTTTGGTGGATTTACTCGGCTCGGTACAGTTACCAGTCGGACGTCTTGAAGGCGGAGTGTATAACCTGGCCAACCGCACGTATAAAAACCTGTTCGCCCAAGCCAACGCCCGGGCGCCTTACGCGAATGCCCAAGGCCGGACGTTCAGCATGAGTTACTCGTTGGACTGGTAAAAGAGGTTCCTTGCGTAATCCCGTGAAACACTGACAACGCAAAACCTGTACGAGCCGGCTTGCTGGCGATGGTCCAGTGCGCCGAGTTGATCCAGACAGCGCGCGCCATCGTTAACGACCATCGCCAGCATGCCGGCGCCTACAGAGGACCGTGCCCACGCTGAACCAGTGAAAGCCCAAAAAGAGCCGGCATGCCTACTCCTTTTGCTTAGAGCCCGCGCACATCCCGATCCACGATCGGCCGGCTCTGGCGCAGGCGTTTGCCGCCCAGCACCACCCAGTCGATCAGCCGGAACAGGCATTCAATCCCGAACGACAGCAGCAACGCGCCGCTCATGCCCCAGATCATCGCTTCCGGCGTCAGCAGGATCTGGTAGCTGTAGCCATTCCAGGTTTCCTTGCGGATATCCGGGTCGGCGGCCAGTACAACCTGCAGGAAACGGATGTACCACGGGCCTTGCATGGCCTGGAATTGTTTATCGAGGGCCAACTGACGGGTGAGCAGATTGCTCAGGCTGTCGGCGTCGCTGCGGAAAATCGGGTCTTCGCTGGCGCGGTAATGAGCGACCAGCGCCTGCATATCACCCTTGAAAAACTGATTGGCGGTGCCCTGAAAACCGCTCAAACCGGTCTGCGCCTCGATCAGGTGGGCTTCGACCCGCTTGGCGTAATCGTTGATGAACCCTGGCACCTGGACGCCGATCAACAGGCCCGCCGCGAACAACACCAGCCGTAGATAACTGAGCAACATGGGGGAGAATCCTTATTCGGTCTTGCCCTGGCTGACGCATTCACCGCGTCGCCAGAGGCTCCATTGGCCCGGTTCGTAGCGGGTCCAGGTTTCGTTTTCGGTCAGGGGCTCGGTGGCGATCACCGTGACCACGTCGTTGGGCGTGGTTTCGGCCTGGAAATCGACAATCACGTCGACATCCTTCAAGCGCGCCGGGCCGAACGGTGCGCGACGGGTAATTTGCGCCAGTTTGGTCGAGCAGTAACAGAACAGCCAGTCACCGTCGCTGAGCAGGCAGTTGAACACGCCTTTGCTACGGTATTCGGCGCAGGCAGCCACCAGATCCGGCAGCAACGCTTCGATCTCGACCGGTTCCGGAAACGCCGCGCGCACCCGATTGAGCAAATCGCAAAAGGCCGCTTCGCTGTCGGTATCGCCGACCGGGCGGTAAAAGCTTTTGATCGGTTGAAAGTCCGCGAGCTGGCCGTTGTGGGCGAAACACCAGTTGCGGCCCCACAGTTCGCGCACGAACGGATGGGTGTTGGACAGGCAGACCTTGCCGACGTTGGCCTGGCGGATATGGCCGATCACCACTTCGCTTTTGATCGGATAGCGTTGCACCAGATTGGCGACTTCGGACTCGCAGCTGGCCGCCGGGTCCTGGAACAGCCGCAGGCCACGGCCCTCATAAAAGGCGATGCCCCAACCGTCACGGTGCGGGCCCGTTCGGCCGCCGCGCTGCATCAGCCCGGTGAAGCTGAACACAATATCGGTCGGCACATTGGCGCTCATGCCCAATAACTCACACATGCTCGGACTCTCTGAAAGGCAGGGGCAAGGTTACAAACGCGGTTCGACCCGCATGCGCTGAGGGTTGCTCGGGATCGGCGGGCGACCGTAACGGTCATCACCGGCACCGCCGAAAGGATGATCGTCGTCAGGGTCGTCAGCCCGCGCCGCAGCCTTGGCGGCCGCCGTGCGTTCCTTGCGAGCCTTGGAAGCGCGTTCGATGGGGAAACGGATCGCCACGAATACCAGGTAAATGCCGAAGGCGATCATGCAGTACATGAATAGATCGGAGATCGCCCGCCAGGCGTTGTTGCCGACTTTGAACGCGAGGTCCAGGGCGGTGATGGCGATGGCCGGCGCGACCTTTTCCTTCACCGGATCAATGATCGTCGGGCTGAACAGCAACACGGCGACCAGCAGCCGCAAGGGCTCGCGCAACCAGCGCCACATCCAGCGGGTCATGCGCATCCACACCAACAGGCAGCCTAAAGCGGCAAAGGCGTAAAGGCCCCAAGCGATCAGATAGTCGTTCTCGGTCATGGTGTCCATGGCAAGGCAGGCAAAGAGGCGCTTATAGTAACGACTTTTCGCACATCAGGCTTGCCCCAACTGTAGGAGCGAGCTTGCTCACGATAGCGGACTGCCGGACTACATTGATGATGAATGTTCCGGCCTCATCGCGAGCAAGCTTGCTCCTACAGGGTCTGGAGAGGCTTCAAGATCTGCAAGTCGCCTGCGAAGCCCCTTATTCCGTACATTGTTCGAGAGCCCTTCATGCCCCAATCCGCCAACATCACCAGCGCCCCGATTGCCCACAAGGCTGAAGGTTCTGACCCGTATGCCTGGCTGCAGGAACGCGACACCGACGCGGTGCTCGATTACCTCAAGGCTGAAAACCGCTATCTAGAGGCGCAAACCGCCGATCAGGCCGGGCTGCGCGAAACCCTGTTCGAGGAGATCAAGGGCCGGATTCTCGAAACCGACCTGTCGCTGCCCTCCCCGTGGGGTCCGTATCTGTATTACACGCGCACCACGGCCGGTGACGAGTACGCCCGTCACTACCGCTGCCCGCGCCCGACGGATGACAGCCTGCAACTCGACGAAAGCCAGGAACAGTTGCTGCTGGACCCGAACGAACTGGCCAACGGCGGCTTCTTTTCCCTCGGTGCGTTCAGCATCAGTCCGGACCACCAGCGCCTGGCCTACAGCCTCGACACCACGGGCGATGAGATTTACACGCTGTTTGTGAAGGAATTATCCAGCGGCCGCGTCAGTGAACTGGAGTTCGCCGAATGCGACGGCAGCATGACGTGGGCCAACGACAGCCTGACGCTGTTCTTCGGCGAACTGGACGACACCCATCGCCCGCACAAGCTGTTCCGCTATCGACTGGACGGCACGGCGGCCGAAGAAGTGTTCCATGAGCCAGACGGCCGTTTCTTCATGCATTGCTATCGCTCGAGTTCGGAACAGCAATTGCTGCTGGCGCTGGGCAGCAAGACCACCAGCGAAGTGTGGGTGCTCGACGCATTCCAGCCGCAGCAGGCGTTTACCTGCGTGGCGCCGAGGGTTGAAGACCATGAGTACGACGTTGATCACGGCGCGCTCGACGGCCAATGGACCTGGTTCATTCGCACCAACCGCGACGGTATCAACTTTGCCTTGTACACCGCTGTCGATACCGGCATTGCGCCGACCGAAGCCGACTGGCAGAACCTGATTCCCCACAGCGACACCACGATGATCGACGGCATGAGCCTCAACGCCGGCGCCTTGACGCTGAGCCTGCGGGTCGGCGGCTTGCCGATCATCGAGGTTCACCCGCAAGACCTGCCGAGCTACCGCGTGCAATTGCCGGACGCGGCCTACAGCCTGCACGTGCAAAACAGCCTGGAATTCGTCAGCGACCGCATCCGCTTGCGTTACGAAGCGCTGAACCGCCCGGCGCAGATCCGCCAACTGGATTTGTGCAGCGGCGAACAGAAAGTGCTCAAGGAAACCCCGGTGCTCGGCCCGTTCGACGCCGACGCCTACGTCAGCCAACGCCTGTGGGCGACCGCGCCGGACGGTACGCAAGTGCCGATCAGCCTGGTGGTCAAACGCGAAGCCCTCGGTAAGCCAACGCCACTTTATCTGTACGGCTACGGCGCCTACGGCGAAAGCCTCGACCCATGGTTCTCCCACGCGCGCCTGAGCCTGCTGGATCGCGGCGTGGCGTTTGCCATTGCGCACGTGCGTGGCGGCGGCGAGTTGGGTGAGGCCTGGTATCGCGCCGGCAAACAGGAACACAAGCACAACACCTTCAGCGATTTCATCGCCTGTGCCGAGCACCTGATCGCCAACGGGGTCACCACCTCCGCGCAATTGGCGATCAGCGGTGGCAGTGCCGGTGGGTTGCTGATCGGCGCGGTGCTCAACATGCGGCCGGAGCTGTTCGGCGCGGCGATTGCCGAAGTGCCGTTCGTCGATGTGTTGAACACCATGCTCGACCCGGACTTGCCGCTGACCGTTACGGAATACGACGAGTGGGGCAATCCTGAAGAGCCGGACGTTTATGATCGGATCAAGGCCTACGCCCCGTACGAAAACGTCACCGCGCAGACGTATCCGGCGACGCTGGTGATCGCCGGCTACAACGACAGTCGCGTGCAGTACTGGGAAGCGGCGAAGTGGGTAGCGAAATTGCGCGCGACCAAAACCGACGACAATCCGCTGCTGCTCAAGACCGAGTTGGGCGCCGGACATGGCGGCATGAGTGGCCGTTATCAGGGATTGCGTGACGTAGCACTCGAATACGCATTTGTTTTCGGGGTTTTGGGGATTGCCTGAGGAACTTGGCTTGGCGTACGGGTCTTAAATCCATAACGCCGGGGCCCGGTACAACCCATCTCCCCTGAAGGAGCAAGCTTGCTTGCAATGGCGGTGTGACATTAGGCATTGATGCTGAATGTGATGGCCCCATCGCGAGCAAGCTTGCTCCTACAGGGAATGGGGGACTTACTGAAAATACCGGAACAGCAACAGACAACAAAAAGACCGTGACGACATGTCAGAACCGACCTTACTGAACAACGAAATCCGCGACTGGCTGATGGACTGTGGCCTGTTCGATCAACTGCTGCCCGCCGACTTCGCCGCCGCCTCGGGCTACTTCAGCATCAGCACGGTGGCCGAGGGCGAAGAGATCTTCCACGAAGGCGATGCCGGCAGCTTCATGTGCATCATCCACACCGGCCAGGTCGCGGTGCAAAAAACCAACAGCGACGGACAAAGGGTGACCATGGCCACGTTGCGCAGCGGTCGGGCGTTCGGCGAAATGGCCGTGCTCGATGGCGAACGTCGCTCCGCCAGTTGCGTGGCCGCGAGCAATTGTCAGTTGCTGAACCTGGGCAAGGACTCGCTGGAAAAGATGCTCAACGACGCGCCGAAAATCGCCGCCAAGATCATCCGCGCCCTCGCCGTCTCGCTGTCCAAACGCCTGCGCATGGCCGATGGGCAACTGCTGTCGCAGCAGGTTTAACCGCCGGGGGACTTGATCTTTGTGCTGTTTTGCTCAAGACCCGGCAAGGGTTGATCCTTGGACGGCGGGCTGGGCATCTGGATCGGCACCAACGGTGGCCCGCCACTACCCGCCCCGGCCTTGGGCACGCTGGTCGGGGAGATTTGCGGGTATGGCGTCGGTGTCGCGGTGCCGGGCGAACCGGACAGCGGCGACGGGCTGATCGGAATGGTTTGCAGCTCCTGGGCCTGCACTGCAGTTATCGAGAGCGCGGCCAAGGCAATGGCCGTTAGAATGGTGCGCTTCATCAATGGCTCCGTTGGCCTTGTTGTCTGTTTGCAGGCTACTCCCAACTGCGTTCGTTTGCCTTCCCCAATACCCAATCTTCTCAAGAGAGCTCCATGAAACGTTTCGTTCTGCTCGACACCGCCCCCATCCCTGAAAACGGCGGCGCCCTGTGCCTGTTCGAATACGGTGAGGATTTCGTCATCAAGATCCAGGGCGGTGACGGCGGACAGCTGATGAACACCCGCATGCATGGCTCCGAAGATGCGTTGGCCGAAATCCCTTGCCGCAAAGTCGCTGGACGGCCGAACTCACGGGTGTTGATCGGTGGACTGGGCATGGGCTTCACCCTCGCCTCGGCGCTCAAGCATTTGGGGAAAACCGCAGAAGTGGTTGTCGCCGAATTGGTGCCCGGCGTGGTCGAGTGGAATCGCGGGCCGCTGGGCGAGAAAGCCGGGAACCCGTTGCTGGATAAACGCACGGTCATTCGCATGGAAGACGTGGCCAAAGTGCTGCAGGCCGAACCGCAAGGTTTCGACGCGATCATGCTCGACGTCGACAACGGCCCCGAAGGCCTGACCCAGAGGGCCAACAGCTGGCTCTACTCCGCAGGCGGCTTGAGCGCTTGCGCCAAAGCCCTGCGGCCAAAAGGCGTGCTGGCGGTCTGGTCAGCCAGTGCCGACAAGCAGTTTTCCGACAAACTGAAGAAAGCCGGTTTCAAGGCCGAGGAAGTCCAGGTCTTCGCCCACGGCAACAAGGGCACCCGCCACACCATCTGGATTGCCGAGAAGCTCAAGGGCTGAGCTAAACTTCGTTCATAACCGTCATTAGTCTTTTACAAAGGTGAACCCATGAGTTCGTCAACACCGACCAACACCTCGAAGCTGGACCGCATCCTCGCTGACAACCAGCGCGACAAGGAAATGGGTTACCGCGACAAAGCCCTGAAGATGTACCCGCACGTGTGCGGCCGCTGCGCCCGTGAGTTTTCCGGCAAGCGCCTGAGCGAACTGACCGTGCACCACCGCGACCACAACCACGACAACAACCCGCAGGACGGCTCGAACTGGGAATTGTTGTGCCTGTATTGCCACGACAACGAGCACTCGCGGTACACCGATCAGCAGTATTTCGACGAGGGCTCGTTGAGCACGCCGAAAATTGCCAAGGCGACGCATAACCCGTTTGCGGCGTTGGCCGGTCTGATGAAGAAAGACGATTGAATATCTTCATTGCCTGATCCGGCCCCATCGCGGGCAAGCCCGCTCCCACAGGGTTCTGCGGCGTACACAACATTTGTGATCACCGCCAACACTGTGGGAGCGGGCTTGCTCACGAAAGCGGTAGCCCAGGCACCACCAATCTCAAACCAGACACCCCCTCCCCCAATCCCCGTATAATCGCCGTTTTTTCCCCGAAGGCACCCCGCTCGTGGCAGACAAACGGTACAGCTGCATTGGTTTGTTCAACCCCAAATCACCGGAAAACGTCGGCTCGGTCATGCGCGCCGCCGGCTGCTACAACGTGGCGTCCGTGTTCTACACCGGCAAGCGTTATGACCGCGCCGCCGACTTCGTCACCGACACCAAACGCGTCCACTACGACATTCCACTGATCGGCATCGACGACCTGAAAAAGATCCTGCCGCTAGGCTGCGTGCCGGTGGCCGTGGAGCTGGTCGAAGGCGCCCGTTCGCTGCCGGAATACACCCACCCGGATCGCGCGCTGTACATCTTCGGCCCGGAAGACGGCTCGCTGGATAAAGAAATTCGCGACTGGTGCGAAGACGTGGTCTACATCCCGACCACCGGTTGCATGAACCTCGCCGCCACGGTCAACGTTGTGCTCTATGACCGCATGGCCAAGGGCCTCAATACCCGCTCGGGGCCGAAATTCCGCTGAATCGATGCACATCCGATGGAACAAGCCGCCCGCCTCGGCAGTCAGCTTAATTATCTATTCTTGAAGCAGTCCTTCCAGCAGGAGACAGATCATGAGCGAGCTCAAACGCGTAGAGCGCATCGAATCCACCCCGTTCCAGACCCATTCAAACCATAACGTCCACGGTTGGGAACGTGCCGGCTCCCTCGCCGGTGGCTTGGTGATGGTGGGCAAAGGCCTGCGGCGCGGCGGGATTTTCGGTTTGATCCAGGTGGCGATCGGTGGCGTAGCGCTGGCCCGTGGCATTACGGGCCACAGTTCGGCCAAAAGCCTGCTGGAGAACAGTCGTCAGGACATGAATAACGTGCGGGCGAAGATCGAGCGTGCCGGTGAAGATCTGGCTCGGTTGAAAGCGAATGCCGAGGCGGCGACCAATACCGCCACCGTGACCGGGAATGATTCGTTGAAGTCGCCTAAAGCCGGGGTTTGATCCGCAATACTCGTCGAGGCTTATGGCCTCTTCGCGGGCAAGCCCGCTCCCACAGTTTTTGTGTTGGGCCGCGAATGTGTGCACCCCCTAATCCCTGTGGAAGCGGGCTTGCCCGCGAAGGCGGTATTACTGAAGCAACCCGGTATCCAGAACTTTCGAGGACTCGCCAATCACACTCTCGGCCAGTTGCACGAATTCCTTGGTATCCACACTCTCCAGATGCATCGCCCCGCGCAACACATCATCGAGCGAGCGCTTGTTGCGGGTTTTAATGCGAATTTCCTGATCCAGTTCACTCAGCAACAAGACCGCTTTGCCAATCTGTGCCGGGCTGATCTGCTCGCCCCGCAACGTCGTGACCTTCTGGCTGTCTTTGGCCAACTTCCTGCGCAAACTCTCATACCGCTCATCACTCATGCCACCGGCGCGACGCACCAACTCGACGGCGTAATACTCGGCAAAGCCTTCGCTGATCCAGTCGCTGCGCTGCTTGTCGTTGATCCGCCCGAACACTTGGGCCAACTCCCGCACCAGCACACTGCTGCCGCTTTCGCTGAACAGCGGCAGACGCGAATTCAGATAGATCGACTCGCGCGCCGCCAGGCTGCCGCGCCACATCGGGTCATTGGCGCCGACAATCAGTAGTTTGGCGGGATGGCGCGGGAACACGGCCTGCACTTGCGGCCAGACGAACGTCAGCAGCGTCAGCACGTCCATGCGGCGCATGCCCTGGCCCTGAGGCGAGGCGACGGTGACTTCGGTTTCCCCAAGCCGGGTGCGCCGGCTGCCGAGGTGACCGGCAAGCATCCAGCCGGTCGGCCGGTCGAACAGGCGGGAAACGTTATCGATGCGGAATTTGTTCTTGCCGATCCGCGGCCAGGCGGTTTCGACACTTTTCCAACCGGTGGGCAATTCGAATTCTAGGCGTGAGACCAGTTCGATGCCGTCCTGCTGATCGAGTGTGGCGGCGGGCACCAGATCATCGCCGCGCATCAACGCCCAGGTCGGGGTCATGCGCGTATCGAAGCTGCCGCTCTTGCGGCCGTGGCTGATGCGCACGCGGTAGGTCAGGCTCGCCTTGTCGGCCGCCGGGCGCCAGACACCCCGGGCCTGCTTGCCCGGCGTGAGTTGCCATTGGCCGTCAGCCTTGAAGTCGCTGTAATTGCTGCCATCGTCGAGGTCGAAATCCAGACTTCGCACTGCCGAACCCTGGGCCAGCGTCAGACGCACTTCAGCCTGATCGCTTTGCGGCAACAGGCGCACATGGTAATCCAGATCGACTTTCTTCGCCGACCACACCGACGAACTCAGGGCCAGCAGCCCAATAGCCAACGCCAGCCGCAATCCCACAGCCATACACACTCCTTTGTAAAACTAACCTGCCCGGAAAATCAGATGGTCTTCCCAATCGTCCTCGGCCACGCTGCCTTCGGCGAGCATGCGCCCGGACTGGGAAATGCGTTCGTGATGCACGGCGTCGCGATCACCGCACACCAGGTGGTGCCAGAGTGGCAAATCCTTGCCTTCGCTGACCAGACGATAACCGCAGGTCGGCGGCAACCATTTGAACTCATCGGCCTTGCCCGGGGTGAGCTGAATGCAGTCCGGCACGAATTCACGGCGGTTGGGGTAATCGCTGCACTGGCAGGTTTTCAGGTCCAGCAACTTGCACGCGATGCGCGTGTAGTAAACGCTGTTGTCCTCTTCATCCTCAAGCTTTTGCAAGCAGCACAGACCACAGCCGTCGCACAGCGATTCCCATTCCTGCTGATCGAGTTGATCGAGGGTTTTGCGTATCCAGAACGGTTCGACTTTGGCGGCCATGGCTCAAGCATCAACATCAGGTGGTGAAAAGGCCGCCAGTCTAGTGCCAAGGCCCTTGCGGGCCAAGCATTGGCGACTGCCGGTAGACCGGGACTTGTCAGATATTGCGCCGACCAGTAGCTTTGCCAGTCGCAAGGAGCCAGACCTGCGTGCCATTAACGCCCCACTGCGTTGCATTCAGATGAAATGCCAGGCTCACGAAAAACCTCATCGCCCAGCCTAACTGTGCCCGCCGGTTTTTAATCGACTTTCTTACTCAAACGTCGCAAGGAATCTCTGCATGAGTGCCAACCCACGCGTTGCCGAATATGCCATCCACCCACAATTCACCGACCGCTGGTCGCCACGGGCCTTTACCGGCGAAGCCATTCCGGAGGAAACCCTGCTGAGCTTCTTTGAAGCCGCACGCTGGGCGCCATCGGCCTACAACTCGCAGCCTTGGCGGTTTCTCTACGCACGTCGCGATACGCCAAACTGGGAGCGTTACCTGGGCCTGTTGAACGAGTTCAACCGCAGTTGGGCGCAACACGCCTCGGCGCTGGTGATCGTGATCTCGAAAACCACCTTCGCAGTGCCCGGCGCCACCGAAGAAACCCCGGCCCTGTGGCACACCTTCGACACCGGTTCGGCCTGGGGCCATCTGGCGTTGCAAGCGAGCATCAGCGGCTGGCACACCCACGGCATGGCCGGTTTCGATCAGGAACTGACCCGCAAGACGCTGAACATTCCTGAAGGTTACGCGCTGCACGCGGCGGTGGCGGTGGGCAAGCTGGGGGACAAGGCGACGCTGGCGGATTACCTGCAAGCGCGCGAAGAGCCGAGCCCGCGTCGTCCGTTGAGCGAGTTGGCGGCTGAAGGCGACTTCACCCTCTAAGCCACACCGCAAAACCAAAAATGTAGGAGCGAGCTTGCTCGCGATGGTGTGTCAGACAAGTTGATGTCGACTGACACGCCTTCGCGAGCAAGCTCGCTCCTACAGAGGATTTGCACAGTGTTCAATGGAGTGGCGGTTTCAATACCCGCGATTGAAATCGACTTCGCCGCGCAACGCCTCGCCCGCCTGATACGCCCGCAGATTGTCGACGAACAGCTTCACCATCATGGTCGGCGACGTCGGCGCCGAACTGTGGCCGGTCAGCAGCAAGCCCCAGGCCGTCCAGAACGGGTGACGTTGCGGCAGCGGCTCCTGACGGCAGACGTCGATCACAGCGCCCGCCAGATGCCCTTCCTTCAAGGCTTCCACCAGATCCGCATCGACGACCGCGACGCCACGCCCGACGTTGATGAACAACCCGGTCGGCTTGAACTGCTTGAACAGCGCGGCGTCGTACAGGTCGTGGGTGGTCGGGGTGTTCGGCAGCAGATTGATCACGTAATCCACTTCCCCGACGAGGCGCGGCAAGTCCGCCAGTGCCGCGACTTCGACAAACGGCACCTGCTCGCGAGCCTCGCTGGCGATGCCATACAACTCGACGCCAAACGGCAGCAGGAACTGCGCGACGGTCTGGCCGATATCACCGGTGCCGACGATCAGCGCCTTGCGCCCCGCCAGGCTTTGGCCCTGACGGCTGTCCCATTTGCGCTCGACCTGACTGACCAGCCGCGGCAGCACTTCGCGCTCGTGGCCAAGCATGTAGGTCAGCACGTATTCGGCCATGACCTGACCGAAAATCCCCACCGCGCGAGTCAGGCGATAGTGACGCGGCAAGCCGTCCGCCAGCAGCGGCGTGATGCCGGCCCAGGTCGACTGCAACCATTGAGGCTGGTGGCCCTGACGCAGCAAGGTCGCCAGGAGATCCGGCTGGCCCAGCCAGATCGGACAATCGGCAGCCTGACTGGCCAGTTCGGCGGAGTCGCCGCTGGTCAGCACTTCCAGATCAGGTGCTGCCTGACGCAGCAGTTGGGCGTACACAGGGTGGTCGTGTTCAGCAATCAGAACGCGCATGGTTCAAACCTTTCAAAAACAGTGCAGACGGCCGCGGAGGGAGTATCGCGCCCTCGTCGCGGCCATCGCCAAAATCATTCCAGTGTTTCACGCAGACTCTGAACAGAGCCTGTCTGCCGATCACATCGGATCGTTGCGTCGCAACAGCTCTTCCGGCAAGTGTTCGATGTATTCGTCTTCGGCCGGTGGCATTTGCAGGTGGTAACCCTGCTTCTCAAGGTTTTCCAGGACCACGGTGATGTCCTCGCGCGACAGCTTGCGCTCGGGGGTCAGCACCAGATCGAAGGCGTGGTGAGGTTTGCCGAACGCGGCCATCAGACTTTCCGGAACGCGCTCCAGTGCATCGCTTTTGAGCACATAGAGGTACATCTCGTTTTTCTTCAGGCTTCGGTAGATGGAGCAAATACGTTTCAAGGCTGTTCTCCGGCGGTGGCCAGGCTGTCGAGCAGCGCCTGACCCATCAATTCGCGGCGCCAGCCACGCAGCGAATCAGGCAATTGGTAAGGACCATTGGGGTAGCCGCTCTTGAGCAGCGCTTCCAGGGTTTTCTTGCGCAGCATCAGTTCCGGCGCAACATTCAGTCGCTCGGCTTCGGCCTGACCGAGTGCACGCAACTGTTTGATCAGCACCGCGGCGTCCACCGGCAACGGCTCCGGCACGGCAGGCGGCCATTGATCTGGCGACACACTGCCAGAGCGCTTGATCAGATCAAGCAGAAATTCGCCGTCCTGACGCACGGTACGCGGGTGCATGTCTTCGATTTTCGCCAACGCGCCGAGGTTATCCGGCTGCGTCCGCGCCAGCGGCCACAGGGAATGCTCACGGATGATACGATTGCGCGGCAGATCACGGGCACGGGCTTCACGTTCACGCCAGGCGCAGAGTTCCCGCAAAACGGCGAGTTGAGCGCGAGACAATTTCCACGCCAGTTTCGCTTCGCGATAAACCTCGTAAGGATCGACTTCACGACGCAGGTTGGCCACCAGCTCGGCGCCGTCCTCCAGGACCCAAGCGTACTTGTCATCAGACAGCTTCGGACGAAGCTGTACGAAAACTTCCGCCAGGTGCAAGGCGTCTTCGGCGGCGTAGCTGACCTGGGTGTCGGACAGCGGACGTTGCAACCAGTCGGAACGCGTCTCGCCCTTGGGCAGGTCGATGCCGAGCACTTCCTGCACCAGCCGCGAATAACCCATGGAGAAACCGAGGTTCAGGTAAGCGGCGGCCAGTTGCGTGTCGAACAGCGGCGCCGGCAGGCTGCCGGTCAGGCGCAGCAGGACTTCGAGGTCTTCGCTGCACGCATGGACGACTTTGACCACGGCCGGGTTTTCCAGCAACGCGGACAGCGGTTGCCAGTTGTTGATGGTCAACGGGTCAATCAGGTAAGCGCGTACGCCATCGCCGATCTGCAGCAAACCCGCGATCGGATAAAAGGTGTCGACCCGCATGAATTCGGTGTCGAGGGCAACGTAGGGCAGCTGCTGCCACTCGGCGCAAAACCGGCCGAGGCTATCGTTGTCGCGAATCCAGTGAATATCGATGGCCACACGGCTCTCCCTTGAAGAATGGCGCGCAGTATATATCGCCCCCGGCGATTTCCGCGCCTCCACTGAACAAGAGCTTTAGCGAAAACACCTGCTTGTTAGCAAGAATTGTCTGACGGAGGGAGGTTATATGGCCTTACGCAGCACGTAGACCCGCATCCGCGTGTACCCGGGGAGGAAGTCCTGGTGGCTGAGTAAATGGAACCCTGCCTGTTTGAACTCCGCTTCCAGTTCGGCCTTGCTGGCCGACTGCCGGGCTTGAGCGCCTTGTGCCGCGGGTTGCCGGCGCGTGAAGTGAGCATCGAGCCGTACCGCGACAATCACGGTGTCGCGGCTGACCCGGTGGAACTCGTCGAGCATGGCCGAACGATGTTCGGGGCTGGCGATGTGCGGAAACAGTTGCATGCAAAAAATGCAGTCCACCGCATTCGCCGACAAGCCGATGGTGAACGCCGAGCTCTGAAAGGTCTTGACCCGTTTCAGCAGGTGTTGCGGGTGATGGGTCGGGGCGTGATCAAGCATGTTCTGCGACGGATCGGACGCCAGGATCACCCGGTTCGCGTGCTCGGCCAGCACCGGCCAGTAACGTCCGGCCCCGCAAGCGACATCAAGAATCAACCCCGGCTCGCCGGCCACTTTGAGCGCGTTGCGCACCAACTGCTCGTCACGCCAGAACGCCAGGCGCCCGGCAAGACCTCGCGGGCGCGGCTGCTGACAGACGCGAGCGTGTTCCTGATCGTAGCGCCGGGCGAACTCAAGCTCGATTGCGGATGGCGGCTGAGGGGACATGTGTGGTTGCTCTGTATGAAAATCTAGCGGCCGCAGGTTAACGGTCGACACGTAAAAAAGGTCGCTGCCCTCACTCTTTGGCCAAAACACCGTCGATCACCGCGCCGCGGCAACCGGCAAACAGGTCCAGATCCTGGTTATAGACCTTACTGTTGACCTCCAGCAGACCGAGCATCGAATGGAACAGGTTGTCCTGGCTCAACGGCTTTTCACGGCTTAGTTGAAGGCAGTGAGTGTCCACCGAGAACGACTTTTGATAGCTGTCGGAGAACCAGGCCAGCATCGCCACATGCTTCTGTTGATCCGGCGCCAACATGTAAGGCGTGCCGTGTAGGAACAGGTTGTATTCGCCCAGAGATTCGCCGTGATCCGACAGGTAGAGCATCGCGGTATCGACTTTGTCCTGGTTGCTGCGCAACAGATCAATCAGGGTCGACAACACGTGGTCGGTGTAAACGAGGGTGTTGTCATACCCATTGACGATACTTTCGCGGCTGCAATTATTCAGCGCATTGCTTTCACACACCGGAGTAAAGCGTTCGTACTCTTTCGGGTAGCGCTTGAAGTACTCCGGACCATGACTGCCCATCTGGTGCAACACCAACACCGTGTCTTTATCCAGGGTGTCGATAAAGTGCTGCAAACCTTGCAGGAGAATTTCATCGCGGCATTCACTATTGGCGCAGAGCACCGGGTCGTTCAAGTTACTGACATCGTCGAGGGTGACGCGGTCGCACGTGCCTTTGCAGCCTGACTGGTTATCGCGCCATATCACCTCGAGACCCGCACGCTTGAGCACATCCAGCAGGCCTTCTTCATTTTTGGCCTTGCTCGCGTCGTAGTCCTTGCGACCCATGTTGGAAAACATGCACGGCACCGACACGGCCGTTTCAGTACCGCAGGAATGCACATCGGTAAAGGCAATCAGTCCGGCTTCCTTACCCAGTTTTGGCGTGGTGTCACGGTTGTAACCCAGCACACCGAAGTTCTCGGCCCGGGCACTTTCACCGACTACCAGCACAGTCAGCGATTTGCGGCCGTGCGCTTGCGAGGTCGGATTTCTTGCGGCGTCTTCACCGATTTTGACGAAAGGCTGATGGGCTGAAGCGACTTGCTCACGCAGGTAGCTAAACGAGGCGCCGATGTAGTTGCTCGGGACCACCATCAAACGTAACTCATGGTGATTGCGAAACAGCGAGGACAGGCCTTGATAGTTGACCAGTGCAACGCCACCGATTACCGCAGCGGACGCAACGCTCACCAATACTTTACTGAATAGGTCACGGTGCCAGCGGCGGTAATTAATCGGCGTCGCCCACAACAACCACGAAGGTAAAATCCCGAGCAGAACAATATAAACAAATAACTTTATAGACAGTAAGTCACGCACTTCCGTGGCATTGGTTTGCGCAAAGTTACGTAACATGCCGGTGTCAATCAGTGCGCCGTATTGCCCCATGAAATACGCCACCCCGGCGCTGATCATGAAGAGTAGGGTCAAGACCGGTTTCAACAGCGGGCGGAATGCCAGCAGGGTCAATACGATGTTGAAAGCAGCCAGAATCATCAAGCCGAAAGCCACGCGCATGCCAACGCCTTGACCGTCGAACGCGGTGATTTCAAACACATGTTGCCAGAGAACTAAATTAAAGCCTGTTAATAAAAAAACGCTGGCAATCAACATCACCCACTCGGGGCGAACGGCTTTGAATTTCCACATGATAATCGGCTGTTCCTGAAAAGAAGCGCCGTCGGCAAATGTGAAAATTTCATTTGCCGCGACAGCTGTAACTGTAGGCAGTCAACCATCAATTTTTTGTGAAAAAGAAGCCAACGATTAGTTGGCTTATGGTGTTTAACAAAAACTTTAGTTGTATTTGAGAATGGTTCAGGCCTGGTTCAGGTACCAGCGCCAATCCTGCTCACCGACTTCACCCATGAACTGCCGATATTCGGCACGCTTCACCGCGAGGTAAACACCCAGAAATTCACCGCCAAACGCCTCTCGCGCCCAGCTCGAACCTTCGAGCGCGCGCAACGTGGTCAGCCAGTCGGTCGGCAACAGTTCCGTGGCCTGGGCGTAGCCATTGCCTTCCACCGGCGCACCAGGGTCAAGTTGTTCGCGAATGCCACGATGAATGCCGGCCAGAATCGCGGCGGCCGCTAGATACGGGTTGGCGTCGGCACCACAGATTCGATGCTCGATGTGCCGCGAGAATGCCGGCCCGCCAGGCACACGCAAGCTCACGGTGCGATTGTCCACGCCCCAAGTGGCCGCCAGCGGCGCGTAGCTATTGGTCTGGAAGCGTCGGTAGGAGTTGGCGTTCGGACAGAACAGCAACAACGAATCGAGCAAAGTGCTAAGCATCCCGCCAACCGCCTGCTTGAGCAGCGGTGTACCGTCAGCGGCTTCGCTGGCGAACAGATTGTTGCCGTCCTCGTCCGCGAGGCTGACATGCATGTGCATGCCCGTGCCGGCAAGATCATCGAACGGTTTGGCCATAAAACACGCGGTCATCCCGTGTTTATGCGCCACGCCCTTGACCAGCCGCTTGTAGCGCACGGCTTCGTCCATGGCCTGCAAGGCGTCGGTGCGATGTTCGAGGGTGATTTCCACTTGCCCCGGCGCGTATTCCGAAATCGCCGTGCGCGCTGGAATGCCCTGGAGTTTGCAGGCGCTGTAGAGATCGGCCAGAAACGGCTCGATCTGTTCCAATTCACGCAAACCGTAGACCTGAGTCCCGCGCGGGCGCCCGCCGTCGACATCCCGCGCCGGTTGTGGCCGACCGTTGCTGTCGCGTTGTTGATCCAACAGATAGAACTCCACCTCCGCGGCCATCACCGGGTAATAACCGTCGGCCTGCAAACCTTCGATCACTTTCGCCAACAGGTGTCGCGGGTCGGCGATGGTTGCCGGCATGCCTTCCTTGGGGTGCATGCTGACCTGCACCGCCGCCGTCGGAATCAATCGCCATGGCATGCGGGTCAGGCTGCCGCTGATCGGGTAGGCCCGGCAATCGATATCACCCATGTCCCAGACCAGCCCGGAGTTTTCCACGTCATCGCCGTTGATGGTCAGGCCCAGAATGGTGCTCGGCAGGGGCCGACCGCTTTCGTAAACCGCCAGTAGCTCATCGCGATGCAACAACTTGCCCCGTGGCACCCCGTTGTTGTCGAGGATGAACAACTCGAACATCTCGATATCCGGATTCTGCTCCAGAAAAGTCAGCGCTTCTTGCTTCGTGGCGAAGGAGGTCGTGGCACAACTCATGGGAATTCTCTTGTTTGCGCGTCAGGCAAACGCACAGGCGCTGCCAGTTTGATCCCGGCGTACAGCGCAGGACCTGTAAGAACAATCAAAGGGAAAGGCAGGAGTCCGGCGGGCGCGCGTGACGACAATGCCACAACGCCCAGAAGGCGAGTTCGGAAGGAAGTGCGACTGGACAATCGTCCATAAAGAAGACCGCAGTAGACAGATAAGCAGCAGCGTCACATGGCTGGTTAAGTCGTTAAATTGGGATTTGAAGAACTTTGGTTGTGGGTTGGCTAAACATTGTA
Source organism: Pseudomonas sp. O230 (assembly GCF_045447035.1). Taxonomy (NCBI): domain Bacteria; kingdom Pseudomonadati; phylum Pseudomonadota; class Gammaproteobacteria; order Pseudomonadales; family Pseudomonadaceae; genus Pseudomonas; species Pseudomonas sp. O230. The sequence continues at coordinate 89,991 of NZ_JBJGXN010000005.1, forward strand.
CTGATTACCCGCAGCTCCACTACTGAAGGAGCGAGCCTGCTCGCGATGCGGTGTTTCAGACAACACCTGAGGTGCGCGAGAGAGGTATTTGATTTTTAAATACTGCGCCGGACTTTCTGATTTGCGGCTTCCAGGCCTCGCGCGCCTAATCGAGCCCTGTCACTCAAGGTCCAATAAATGGAAAACGTCCGCGCCACTTCCCGACCTGCCTTCTGGTTGATGGTCTGCATCATGCTCGTCGCCCTGAACCTGCGCCCCTCCATGGCCGCAATCGGACCTTTGTTGTCGGCGATTCGCGGCGACATCCCGCTGAGTTTCAGTCTGGCATCGCTATTGACCATGTTGCCGGTAATGGCCATGGGATTGGCCATGTTCTTCGGCCTCAGCGTCAGCCGATGGCTCGGCGAACAGCGCACGGTGGTGGCGTCTTTGCTGATCATCGGCCTGGCAACAGTGTCGCGCCTGTTCCTCGACTCCGCGGCCGAACTGATCCTCAGTGCCGTTCTGGCGGGCGTTGGTATCGCATTGATTCAGGCATTGATGCCCGCGCTGATCAAATCGCGTTTCAGTGACAACGTTTCCGTGTGCATGGGCCTTTACGTCACGTCGATCATGGGAGGCGCCGCCCTCGCCGCGTCCTTCGCGCCACTGGTGGTGACGCGCACCGGCAGTTGGCGGGCAGGCTTGGCGATCTGGTCGATGCTGACGTTGGTGGCGCTACTCTTCTGGCTCGGCCAACGTGCGGCGATGCCGGCACTGTCCGCTCAAACGCAACGAAACAGGTCGTTCTTCGCCAATTCCCGCGCCTGGTTACTCGCGATCTTCTTCGGTCTGGGCACGGCGTCCTACACCTGTGTGCTGGCCTGGCTGGCGCCGTACTACGTGGAAAAAGGCTGGAGCGAACAAAACGCCGGTTTGATGCTGGGTTTCCTCACGGCCATGGAGGTACTGTCCGGCCTGCTGACACCTGCGATCGCCAACCGTAGTCGTGATCGACGCCTGGTGCTGGTGGTGTTGCTGGCGCTGATCATGGCCGGTTTTTTTGGGCTGATTTTGTGCCCACGACACCTGAGTTTGTTGTGGCCGTGCCTGCTGGGGCTGGGCATCGGCGGACTGTTCCCGATGAGCCTGATCGTGTCGCTGGATCATCTGGACAACCCACAACGAGCGGGCGGGCTGACGGCCTTCGTCCAAGGCATCGGCTACCTGATCGCCGGCCTCTCGCCGCTGATTGCCGGGATGATCCGCGACCAACTTGGCAGTTTCGAATGGGCCTGGTGGTCACTCACTGGCGTCATGGCGCTGATGATGTTGATGGTCCTGCGCTTCAACCCGCGGCACTACGCCCGCCACATTCACTGACCCGGACGCCCCTCATGAAACACAACGGTTTCGCCGCCGCCCACGTCGGCATGCTGCTCTGGGCCCTGTTGATCGCAGCTTCGTTTTCCGCGGCGGCACAGGTCAGTCAGGCCATTGATCCGATCCTGCTGACCGGTTTGCGCCTGCTGTTTTGCGCCCTGGTGTTTTTGCCGTTGCTGCTGCTCAAGGGTGACACCGCCATGACCCGACGAGGCCTGTTCGGCCATGCGGTCCTCGGCCTGCTGCTGGCGGTGTATTTTGGCTCGCTATTCGAGGCGCTGCGCTACACCTCCGCGGTCAACACCGGCACGATGTTCACGCTGGTGCCATTGCTGACCCTGTTTTTCGAAGCCGTGTTGATGCCGGACAGCAGCCACAAACAACGCGTATTGCCGATGCTGATCGCGGCCGCCGGGGCCGTGTTGCTGGTATTGAAAGGCACGGGGTCGGGCGAGTTGCCCTCGCTCTATGCGGTGTCGGTGTACGGGCTCGGTTGCCTGGCGATGGCGCTTTACTCGCCCCTGAGTCAACGGCTTAAAGCCAGCAGCCTCAAAGGTCGTGGCCCGGTGGGCATGACCTTCTGGAACATGCTGTTCGGTGCGTTGTTCCTGCTGGTGTTCTGTGGGTTCAGTGGAGGCTGGCGATCAGCGTCGTTGCTGACCTTGAACGATTTTTTCTGGCTGGTTTACCTGGCGCTGTTCGCCACCCTGGCGACCTTCTGGTTGCTCCACCGGGCCATCGGCGTCATCGCACCCTCCTCGGTCATTTCCTACATTTACCTGAGCACGTTGTTCATCACGCTGTTTCATTGGTTCTGGTGGCGTCAATCGCCGCTGGCGCTGGAAATCGTTGGTGCACTGCTCGTAGGCATCGGCATGCTGGCGTTATTGATCTCCAGCCGTCGAACTGTGCATTTGGCACTGCCTCACAACTAAAAGGGAAACTTCCCACAAGGCATTCTCCTGGAACCATCGTTCCGTTAGGATCTTCCGCACGAGTTTGCGCTCAGTCAGCGCAAGGATCACAGCGAGATGGAATGGATGCTGAACAGTAACTTGCTTAGAAAACTCGACATGCAGGACCTCATGGTGTTTATCGCCGTGTATGAACAAAGCAGCGTCACCGGAGTGTCCGAAACGCTCTGCGTCAGTCAGTCCACCGTCAGTTACTGCCTGAAAAAGCTACGCTGCGCGTTTGAAGACGAATTGTTCATCAACTCCCGCGCGGGGATGCGCCCCACTTACAAAGCCAGCACCATGTACACCCACGTGCTGAAAATGCTCGAAAGCATCAACCTCTGTTACGCCGGGGCGCAGGCGTTCGACCCGACTCTGCAACCGGTCACGTTCAACATCTGCGCACCAGAGTACTTCGAGCAGTTAATCCTGCCGCGCCTGTTGAAAAGCTTTGATTTCGCCGATTTACCGGTGATGGTCAACATGCACAAGTTCGAGACCGACATCCCGGCCGAGGAACTGCGTGACGGCAGTCTCGATCTGGTGATTTGCTTCGGCCCGAATTTTCATCGTAATCACACCGACTTAAAATCCCGCCTGCTGCTGGAGGATGATCTGGTCTGCATCTTCGATAAACGCGCCACGCCACTGGAGCCACGTTTGAGTCTGCAAGCCTTCACCGAACGCCGCCACGTGTTTCCAACCCCCTGGACGTCGACCACCAACATGGTCGACGGCTGGCTGGCGCAGCAAGCGCAAAAACGGCAAATCGTCGCACGCTCAAACAGCTACAGCGCAGCGCTGAAAATGATCACCGGCACCGACTTCATCGTAACCCTGCCCCGACGCATCCAGCATTTGCTGGCCAGCGAGGCGGTCTTCAATCATTGCGAAGCGCCCACGGGCTTGCCGGGTTTCACTCTCGACATGCAATGGAGTCAAGGCGCCGATCAGGACAGCGCCAATATCTGGTTGCGTGAACAGGTGGTCAAGGCCTGCACTGAACAGGCAACGGCCTGAAACTCAGTGGTTGATGGCGACTTTGCTATAGGACTCTCGATCAATGTCGAGTATTTCCACGGCCAATTGCAGTTCAATCCCTGTCGGCCATACACACAGGTCCTGCACCACTGCCAGCAGGCTTTCAGATAACTGTTTTTTGATCTGCGGCGAACGCCCACTCAGCAACGCCAGTTTCACGTGCACGAAAGCCCGCTCAGCCAATGCCGTACCGACCTTGAAGGTTTCGATCTTCACTGCTCGGCTTTTGATGTCGTATTCGGCAGCAAACTGACCGGAAGCCACCAGCGCATTGTTGAGCCGGATCAACGCCACATCTGCGTTCAAATCAGGCAGGTTGGCGGTGTATTCCATGTGTAGGTGGGGCATGGCGTGGCTCCTTGAAGTTAGCGGAAAGGTCGTACATATAACACAGAGTTATCCTGCTCACTGAGACGGCGGCGACACCAAGCGCTCACTCATGAACGCCTCCAGTCGCGAGCGCAACCAGCGCTCGGCGGGGTCGGTGTCGACATGGCTGAGCCAGACCATGGACAGGTCGAGGGTCGGTGTCTTGAACGGAAAAGGCTCCGTGAACAGTTGCCCGGACGCCGCCATCGCCTCTGCGGTGTAATCCGGCAGGCTGGCGATCAGATCGGTCCCGGCGAGCAAGGCTGGCAACGAACTGTACTGAGGCACGGATAACACCACCTGGCGCGTACGACCGATCTCCGCCAGCCACTCGTCAGCGTAACCACTGACGTTGGCGGTATGAGACACCAGCACGTGCGGGCGCGAGCAATATTCATCGAGGGTCAGCGGCGTATCGGACGCATCGGCGCGCAAGATCCTGGGCTGGATGTGCCGCAGCAATTTGCGCTTGGCATTGGCCGGCAGACCACGGGTCTGGCTAATACCCACAGTGATGTCGCCGGATGCCAGCAAATCGGGAATTCGCCAGTAATCGACATGCTGCACCACAAACACCACCTTCGGCGCTTCCTGGCGCAAGGTTCGCAGCAACGGCGGCAACAGGCCGAACTCGACGTCGTCCGACAGTCCGATACGAAAGGTCATGGTGCTGACGGCGGGATCGAAATCATGGGTCAGGCTCAACGCCACCGACAATGAGTCCAGCGCAGGCGACAAATACTGAATCAGCTCCTCTGCCCTGGCAGTCGGCTCCATCCGATGGCCAACCCGGATGAACAGCGGGTCGTTGAACATCGTACGCAAGCGGTTGAGCGCCGAACTGATGGTCGGCTGCCCGAGAAACAACTTCTCCGCCACCCGGGTAACGTTGCGTTCGAGCATCAAGGTTTCGAACACCACCATCAGGTTGATATCCGCCTTGCGTAGTTCATTGCGATTCATCCACTGCCCCTGGTCTCGCTATTTGCCGACAGTTTAGGTAGCTGTCGCAAGCGGCGTCTATGCGACTCAAGCAGTTTGCGTTCAATCCGTATGCGAGGCTGCTTGAAACGAAGCTGCTCTGTTTGAGCAGCTTCACCGCTATTGGCTTAGATTTCTTTCACCGGAGTCTGATCCTGAGTGCCCTTGATCAGGCTGATGGCATGCACGCAATCCGCCCTGTTGATATAAGCCTCCCCGCTGGCAATCGTTTCATTGTTTCCTGCCCGTAAGCGCCACCGCCATTGACCTTTGCCAGTTTGCGGGGTGCCACGGGTTTGCCTGTAAATCTCAAAATACATTGATCGCTCCTTGCGATGGCTGATAACGGCAGATCAGTGACCTGCGAAACCAGAGTAGATGAGGATTTTTGGCGGAAAAGTTTTTCAGTGTCAGGGGATATTTCGAGGAAAAAAACTTTAGTCCCGGGAAGGCCATCAGTCACGAGGGAGCGTCATTCGAGCTACTTGCGTGAGTAACTTTTCCGGTGAACATGCTTATTTTTCTTACGCCAGAATGCTGATCGTTCCTACGAAAAAGCTTGCGAAAATACGACAGGTGGAACGCCGCCACCTGCGTGCCAAAGGGTTCGTATAGAAAAACGGAACACTCCCCCACACTGCTGGCATCGACACACCGCCCTTCCACCGCAATGAATGAGTACCCGTCCCCAAGGCTGCCAACAATTCTACAATTAATCGACACAGGGTCGCGCGAAAGGGGGAACGGTCGCTACAATAGCCACCATTTTTTAGACGCGACGTCAGTCAGATCAAGGGTGTGTAATGAATATTTATGGAATTGTCGGAGCTGGCGGATTTGGCCGGGAAGTAGCACCCCTCGCTACCGAGCTACTTGGCACGATCAGTAAAGAGCAATTCAAGGTGATCTTTGTCGATGACGCGCCTAAAGAGACCTCGATAAATGGATACGAGGTAGTAGATACTACTTCCTTCCTGAAACTGGGTGGAAACAAGTATTTCAATATTACAATTGCCGATAGCAAAGTAAGACAATCGGTCGCAGAAAAATTAATCGCAGCAGGAATAAAGCCATTTTCGATATCTGCGAGCAACTCTATAAAACTCAGCAACAATGATATCGGCCCGGGCTCCATTTTCTGCCCGTTCACAATGGTTACTTCCAATGCAAAAATTGGCAAGTTCTTCCACGCGAACATTTATTCATACGTCGCGCACGATTGCATCATTGGCGATTACGTAACGTTTGCGCCAAACGTGCACTGTAACGGCGGCGTAATCATTGAAGATCATGCCTACATCGGTACGGGCGCAATGATTAAACAGGGCACGCCAGAAAGGCCAATCATCATCGGCGAGGGTGCCATTGTAGGCATGGGTGCAGTTGTCACCAAAAGTGTTCCGCCCTTTACTACGGTTTTTGGAAATCCTGCAAAGGCATTGAGACCTGCACCGTCCAACACATAAAACCATCAACTAAATCATGTGGTGCCGAATTGAGTACTCTTAGCAAGCCAAACATTGTTGCTGTTATCGGAACAGGAACCATGGGCAGAGGTATAATTCAAATCCTCGCGCAATCTGAGCACGTATCAGCCGTCTACTGGAAGGGACGCGATGAACGTGGCTCTACTGAAGCCTACACGAGCTTAAAAACTCAATGGGACAGGCTCGTAGCAAAAAAGCGGCTTACCCAGGAAAGCGCAGAGGCTTACGCGAGTAAAATTATATGCTGCAGTGAATACTCAGAACTTTCTGCCTCTGACTGCATTATCGAGGCCGTTGCAGAAAACATGAGCGCGAAGCGAGAAATATTCCAGCACCTCGTTCGAGTTTCAAAGCCTGAAGCCATCCTCGCATCCAACACGTCCTCCTTGTCCATCACCGAGCTTTCGAGCATCGCGTCAAATCCAGGACAAGTAATAGGTCTACACTTTTTCAACCCGGCACCGGTCATGCGACTCGTTGAAGTAGTGGTCGGCATAGCCACCTCTCAACAGACTATTGATTGGGCGCTGGATTTTGCAAAAAAACTCGGAAAAGATCCGGTAGTGGTGAATGAAGCGCCAGGCTTCATTGTCAATCGGATGCTGATTCCGATGATCAATGAAGCTATCGGAATACTGGCGGAGGGCGTGGCCAGTGCCGAGGAGATCGACAAAGCAATGCGCTTCGGTGCAAACCACCCAATAGGCCCGTTGGCTCTGGCGGACCTGATTGGCAATGACGTCAATCTTTCAATTATGGAAACGCTCCATAATGAAACTGGCGACCCCAAATATCGAGCACACCCCCTCCTGAGAAAAATGGTTCGAGGGAACAGACTAGGAAGAAAAACCGGTTCCGGCTTTTTCGATTACTAGAGCGAATACCCGGGCGGCGCGTAGTTGCCGCCTCTTCCCACAAAAAATCCGAGCACATCACCCAGCCAACAATGGCTGACATGGCAAGATTTCCACACCGGCAACACTATTCGCGCTACTTGCCTGCACTGGGTGTGAGCGACCTCTAAAACAGCCTTGGTGGCACGCCTGACCGAGCACCCAACCCCTCCGCCATTCCGCCCAGCGTTGTCGTGCTGCAGCCATGGCAACAGCCACCATACCCCTTACCAACACAAACCCCCGCCACCGATCAGTTATCACACCGATTCAATCATACGAACACCTGTGCAACGCGATCACCCCGTGCCAAATGCAGCGCATGGCGAACGAGACAACGTCACTGAGTCAGAGAATGCGGACACCAAGAACATTAAGCATATCGCCGAGTGGACTAGAACGAGGTATGGAGCATGATTTATGCCCCAGGAACGCCCCGAACAACGGGACTGAAACGAAAAAGCCCCTGTAATCTTTAACGATTACAGGGGCTTAATCTTATTCAATAATGGCGGAGAGATAGGGATTCGAACCCTAGGTACCGGTGAAGGTACAACGGATTTCGAATCCGTCCCATTCGGCCACTCTGGCATCTCTCCAACGGCGCGCATCATAACAACACTTTTGCCGGAAGCGAACCCCCTAAGCGAAATTTTTCCGTGCTATCAGTTGCTTGCGTCGATTAAAGCGGTACGCCCAGACGATTGGCAACTTCTTCGTAGGCTTCGATGACGTCACCGAGGCCCTGACGGAAGCGGTCTTTGTCCATTTTCTTACCGGTGGCCTTGTCCCACAGGCGGCAGCCGTCCGGGCTGAACTCGTCACCCAGGACGATGGAGCCGTCGGAGAACACGCCGAATTCGAGTTTGAAGTCGACCAGCAGCAGGCCGGCGTCGTCGAACAGTTTGCTCAGGACTTCGTTGACCTTGAGCGACAGTTCTTTCATGCGAACCAGTTGCTCGGCGGTGCCCCAACCGAAGGCCACGACGTGGGATTCGTTGATGAACGGGTCACCCTTGGCGTCGTCCTTCAGGAACAGTTCGAAGGTGTAAGGGTTGAGCTTCATGCCTTCTTCGACGCCCAGACGCTTTACCAGGCTGCCGGCGGCATAGTTACGCACGACGCACTCGACCGGGATCATGTCGAGCTTTTTCACCAGGCATTCGTTGTCGCCCAGCAGTTTGTCGAATTGGGTCGGCACGCCGGCGGCTTCAAGTTTCTGCATGATGAAGGCGTTGAACTTGTTGTTCACCATGCCTTTGCGGTCGAGCTGCTCGATGCGCTTGCCGTCGAACGCCGAGGTGTCGTTGCGAAACAGCAGGATCAAGCGGTCAGCGTCGTCGGTCTTGAAAACCGATTTGGCTTTGCCGCGGTAGAGTTCTTCACGTTTTTCCATGATGGGCTCCGCTTGCTAAGTAGGTGGGCTAGGCGATGTGTCGCCAGTCGAGCCCTGAATCTTGATCGGCCAGTTGCAGCCAGTCCGGGTCGCACCCGAGGGTGTCGACAAAACATTGCCGGGCCAGCTGCGGCAGGTTGTTCTTGCTGCTCAGATGGGCCAGGACCAGGTGTTGCAGGCCTTGCCAGCCCAACTCAGACACCAGGAATGCCGCCTGGTGGTTGTTCAAATGTCCCAGTTCACCGCCCACCCGCTGCTTGAGAAAGTACGGGTAGTGACCGCGAGCCAGCATGTCACGGCAATGGTTGGCCTCGATCATCAACGCATCGAGGTCACGATAGCCGTCCAGCACTTTGTTGCAGTACGAGCCCAGGTCGGTCAACAGGCCGAAGCGCCGCTCACCGTCACTGAACACATATTGCGTCGGCTCCTGTGCATCGTGGGCCACGGCAATGACGCCGATGCTCAGTGCGCCGATCTGCAGTTGCTCGCCGCCGGCCAGAAGGCCAGCTGGTTCAATCGGTTTGCGCATCCCGCGCAGGGTGCCGCGACTGAGGTAGACAGGCAGATTGTAGCGCCGAGACAGTAAACCCACGCCATGCACGTGGTCGGCATGTTCGTGGGTCACGAGTATCGCGCTCAGTTGCGCCGGGTTCACACCCAGGCGCAGCAAGCGTTTTTCGGTTTCCCGCAAGGAGAAACCACAATCCACCAGCACATACGTATCAGCGCTGGCTATCAGCGTGCCGTTCCCTTGGCTACCGCTGCCGAGAACGGCAAAACGCATGTGATCAGCCCAGGTTGTCCTGAATCACACTCAACACTTTGCGCGCCACGTCAGCCGGCGCCACGGTGTTGATGTTTTTCTCGACGGTGACCTGAACGGTATCGCCGACCTTGCTCAGGCGAACCTGATAACGCTCGGCACGGGCTTCAACTTCTTCCTTGTCCGGCTTGCTACCGAACAAGCCGCTGAGGAAACCAGGCTTCTCGTCTTTCTTCTCGGCTTTTTCGGCCAGGTTGATGTAGTACAGGCCCAGGCTGCGGTTGATGTCTTCAACGCGCCATTCGCCTTGCTCCAGCGCACGACCGACGCTCGACCAGGCTCGATCCAGGTCGTTACCGACGTTCAGAACCGGGTTGCCGCTGCCGTCTTCGCTCAGGCTGACGCGACTTGGCGTATCGAAATCACGCGAAGCCAGCATGGAGACCGAACCGCCCTTCTCCGAGATGCGGCTCATGCTTGCCAGCATATCGTCGACCAGTGCCGCGTCCAGGCCAGTGTTGACCGAACGGTTGGTGAAGGCCACATCGGCGGTGCTGCCGGCAGGACGCTCGGCGCTGACCACATAGACTTCACTGGTGTTGCGCTGCACGCCTGGCTCGATTCGGACCCGCACGCGGGTTTCGCTGTCGGCGCCGACACCGGCCGCACTCAGGCGTTTGGCCATGGCTGCGGACAGTTCGTCGGAATGCTGCCAGGTGGTGGTGAATTCGCCGGTTTGCGGGCGCTGTTCATCCAGACGGAAACCGTTGTCCTGGAAGAACTGCACGGCCACTGGCCAGACTTCGGCCGGCGGGTTCTGAGCCACGATCCAGCGAGAGTCGCCAGTCTTCTGCAGCGAGTAGGCGCTGGCGTCGGCAGCGGCGGACAGAGGCTGCGGACGCGGCACGATGTACTCGCCCTTGACGGTGTCATCGGCCACGTTGCGCGGGATCGGCAGCAGCGGATCCAGACGTTTGGCAGTGCTGACGTCCGGTGGCAATTGCATAGGTGCAGTCTGTTGCGCTTCCAGGTAATCGCTACCACGGTCACGGAAATAACCTTCCGGGCCCCAGACCCATCCGCAGCCACTGGTGCTGGAGATAATCAAGGCAAGTGCGGAAAGTCCGGCCAATCGCTTCATGCGTAGTGCTTCCTCAATTAAACCAGTACGCCGGACTGGCGCATGGCCTGCCGCAGCGGTTCGTGACAAGCAGCGCTGAGCCAGGTGAGCGGCAGACGGATACCGTCCGGCATCAAGCCCATTTCATGCAGCGCCCATTTCACGGGGATAGGGTTGGATTCGATAAACAGGGTTTTATTGAGCGGCATCAGCTTTTCGTGAATCGCGCGGGCCGTGACGGCATCACCTTCCAGAGCAGCGTTGCACAGGTCGGCCATGTCGCGCGGGGCAACGTTGGCGGTCACCGAAATATTGCCTTTGCCACCGAGCAGGATCAGCTCGACTGCGGTGGCGTCGTCACCGGACAGCACCAGGAAGTCTTTGCTGACGCCATCGATGATGGCTTTGGCACGGGTCAGGTCGCCCGTGGCTTCCTTGATACCGATGATGTTTTTCACGGTCGACAGGCGGATCACGGTTTCGGTCAGCATGTCGCAGGCGGTACGGCCCGGCACGTTGTACAGGATCTGCGGAATGTCGACGGCTTCGGCGATGGCCTTGAAGTGCTGGTACAAACCTTCCTGAGTCGGCTTGTTGTAGTACGGCGTCACCAGCAGGCACGCATCGGCGCCGGCGGTCTTTGCATTGGTGGTCAGCTCGATGGCTTCGCGAGTCGAGTTGGCGCCGGTACCGGCGATCACCGGAATGCGCCCTGCAACCTGCTTGACCACGTAACGAATCACTTCGATGTGTTCGTTCACGTCTAGCGTAGCCGATTCACCTGTCGTGCCGACCGCCACGATGGCGTGGGTGCCGTTTTGCAGGTGAAAGTCCACCAGTTTGCTCAGGCTGTCCCAGTCGAGACGACCCTGTGCATCCATGGGTGTGACCAGTGCCACCATACTGCCCGCAATCATGCAACCGCTCCTGCCGGAAAAAGAGAGCCGTAATGGTACTGGCGCCAAGATGCTTGTACAAGCGAAGTACTGCGCTGCTGCCATTCCCCTTGGCGCTGCTTTTCGCTACCCTTCAGACTTTGATCGGTACTGATAAGCTCATAAGCCGGGTTCCAGCCTCCATTTTCGGCATCACAAGCCCCGATCCAGCGTTGCCGCCCCTCGCTCCCGCCACTCTGGAGCACGTTGCAACCTTCGGCCGGGTTTTCTGAATTCGCATCCGCAGGCTCGCCCCCGGTAAAAAAAGCCCGTAGAAGTATCGACCGCTCATCGCTTTAGGAATGCTGCATGTCCACCCCCACAGTTCGCGAACAATTCCTTGTCATCAGTGCCCTCGGCGCCAACCCCATGGAGCTGACTAACGTCCTGTGCCGTGCCAGCCATGAAAACCGCTGCGCCGTGGTCACCTCTCGCCTGACCCGTCATGGTGAGTGCAGTGCCCTGATCCTCGAGATCTCCGGCAGTTGGGACGCCCTGGCCCGCCTGGAAGGCAGCCTGCCAATCCTCGCCAAGAAGCACGCCTTCACGGTCAACGTAGTGCGTAGCGCGGCCCTGGAGAACCGTCCACAGGCCTTGCCTTACGTCGCCTATGTCAGCTCGGCCTACCGCTCGGACATCATCAACGAGTTGTGCCAGTTCTTTATGGACCACAACGTCGAGCTGGAAAACCTGACCTGCGACACGTATCAGGCACCGCAAACCGGCGGCACCATGCTCAACGCCACGTTTACCGTGACCTTGCCGGCCGGCGTGCAGATCAGTTGGTTGCGCGATCAGTTCCTCGATTTCGCCGACGCGCTGAACCTGGATGCCCTGATCGAACCGTGGCGCCCACAAAACCCAATGTAAGGAAGCTTTCATGGCCGTTGCTATCGACCAACCGGTTGCCGACTTCGAAGCGCCCGCCACCAGCGGGCAGACCGTCAGCCTCGCAGGCCTTAAAGGCAAGCAAGTGGTGATCTACTTCTATCCGAAGGACAGCACGCCGGGCTGCACGACCCAGGGCCAGGGCTTTCGCGATCAGCTTGAGGCTTTTAAAGCGGCTAACACCGAAGTCTTCGGTGTGTCCCGCGACAGCCTGAAATCCCACGAGAACTTCAAAGCCAAACAGGCGTTCACCTTCGAGCTGATCAGCGACAAGGAAGAGGCGCTGTGCCAGTTGTTTGATGTGATCAAGCTGAAAAAGCTGTATGGCAAGGAATACATGGGCGTTGATCGCAGCACGTTTTTGATCGACAAGGATGGTGTGCTGCGTCAGGAATGGCGCGGTGTGAAGGTGCCGGGCCATGTGGATGCTGTTTTGGCGGCGGCTCAGGCATTGAACAAGGCCTGAGTTTTTGGCGTCCTTTCGGACGCTTTCGCTGACAAGCCAGCGCCTACAGTTGATCGGGTTGTCCAGAAGGACGCGGTCTAGTGTAGGCGCTGGCTTGCCAGCGATGAGGCCCAAGGCCACACCGCAGATTTCGACCGTTAAAGCAGCGGCGCCACCACCGGTTCCTTGCGTGGCCAGGCATCCAGCACCGCTTTGAACAGCGTCGCCAGGGGAATCGCAAAGAACACGCCCCAGAATCCCCACAACCCGCCAAACAACAACACCGCGCAGATGATCGCCACCGGATGCAGGTTGACCGCTTCCGAGAACAGCAGCGGTACCAGCACATTGCCATCCAGCGTTTGAATAATCCCGTAGACCGCCATCAAATAGATGAACTGATCGCTCCAGCCCCACTGGAACAACGCAATCAGCAACACCGGCACGGTCACCACCACGGCCCCGACATAGGGCACCACCACCGACACGCCCACCAGCAACGCCAACAGTGCCGCGTAGTTGAGTCCCAACACGACAAATCCGATGTAGGTCACGCCACCGCAAATGAAAATTTCGATGACCTTGCCGCGAATATAATTGGCGATCTGCCGGTTCATCTCATGGGCAACACGAGTAATCAACGCGCGCTCACGGGGCAAGTAACCGCGAACCCACTGGCCAATCATTTCCCTGTCCTTGAGAAAGAAGAACACCAGAATCGGCACCAGCACCAGGTAAATCATGATGTTGACCAGCAACGGCAGACTCGACAGCGAGAACGTCAGTGCCCACTGACCGAACTTGCCGATCTCGCCCCGCGCCACTTCGATGGCTTGCAAAACCTGTTCATCGGACACCAGATGCGGGTAGCGCTCCGGCAGCAGCAATAACAGCGATTGCCACTTGGCGAGCATCCCCGGCAACTCATTGAACAGCGTGATCAACTGATGCCAGAGCAACGGCACCACGACAATAATGAACACCAGCAAAACGCCCATGAACAAGGCGAAGACCAGCCCCACAGCCACGCCACCGGGCACGCGAAGGCGTTCAAGTGTCACCACCAGACCTTGCATCAGATACGCCAGTACCATCCCGGCGAGCACCGGTGCGAGCATGCCACCGAGGGTGAGCACGGCGGTAAACGCCAGAAACAGCAGGACCGCCAGCACCACCGCTTCTTCATCGGAGAAATAACGCTGAATCCAGTCGCGTAACACTTTGAACATCAATAATCCTTAGCAACGAATGCAGCAGTTTTCAGGCTTTTTTCAGCCAGTAGCAGTAAACGCCCGCTTCATCTTCTTCACGAAGCAGCGTATGACCGGCCAAACGGGCAAAGGTGCGGAAGTCGCGCTGCGAACCCGCATCGGTGGCGATCACCTTGAGCACCGCGCCGCTGGCCATACGATTGAGTTCCAGCTTGGCCTTGAGCAGCGGCAACGGACAATTCAGGCCGCTGGCGTCCAGTTCGGCGTCATGGGCTACAGCGTCGGTCATTGCGTTACTCCGGGGTCGGGTGTTCGAGCGGCTTAGAATATCTGGTCCGAAGCGTACTGTCCGGCTACAGTAAGGTCTTTGTCGACTAAGGCTTTGTGCATGACTTTTTTGCGCCCTACCCTGCTGACGCTCGCTTGCCTGCTCGCCTCACCGGGCTTCGCCGACGATCTGCCGTCACTCGGCGACGCCAGTTCTGCCATCGTCTCGCCGCAACAGGAATACCAGTTGGGTCGCGCCTGGCTGGCGCTGTTGCGTAGCCAGGTTTCCCAACTCAATGATCCGCAGCTCAAGGACTACGTGGAATCCAGCGTTTATCGGCTGGTGGAGACCAGTCAGGTCAACGACCGTCGTCTGGAGTTCATCCTGATCAACAGCCCGCAGCTCAATGCCTTCGCGGCGCCGGGCGGAATTGTCGGGGTCAACGGTGGTTTGTTCCTTAATGCCCAGACCGAAGGCGAATATGCCTCGGTGCTCGCTCACGAACTGGCTCACTTGTCGCAGCGCCACTTTGCCCGCGGCGTCGAAGCGCAACAGCGCATGCAGGTGCCGATGATGGCGGCGCTGCTGGCCGGGATCGTGATTGCCGCTGCCGGTGCCGGCGATGCCGGGATCGCGGCCATTGCGGGCACGCAGGCGGCAGCGATTCAGGAACAACGACGTTTCTCGCGCCAGAACGAGCAGGAGGCCGACCGCATCGGCATCCTCAACCTGGAAAAAGCCGGTTACGACCCCCGCTCAATGCCGACCATGTTCGAGCGGTTGGCGCGCCAATATCGCTTCGACGCCAAGCCACCGGAATTCCTGCTGACTCACCCGGTGACCGAGTCGCGGATCGCCGATACCCGCAACCGCGCCGAGCAGGCCAAACCGGGTGGCATCGAAGACACCATGCGTTATCAGCTGATTCGTGCGCGAGTCCAGCTGACTTACGAAGAAACCCCAGGCCTGGGCGCCAAGCGCTTCCGCGCACAGCTGGATGAAAACCCGAAAAACGACGTTGCGCGTTATGGCTTGGCAATCGCTCAGATAAAGGGTGGCCAACTGAACGAAGCACGGGAAAATCTCAAGTTGCTGCTGGCCAAGTCGCCAAACGAGATCATCTACAACCTGGCGCAGATCGATCTGGACATCACCAACAATCGCCTGCCGGACGCCCAAACCCGGGTGGACCGGATGCTGACTCAGTATCCGGGCAACTATCCGCTGAATCAGGTGCGGGTCGATTTGCTGCTCAAACAAAACCGGGCGCCCGAAGCGGAAAAAGCGCTGGAGAACCTGCTCAAAAGCCGCCCCGATGATCCGGATGTCTGGTACATGGTCGCGGAAACCCGAGGTCTGTCAGGCAACATCATCGGTTTGCATCAGGCGCGCGCCGAGTACTTTGCGCTGGTCGGCGACTACCGTCAGGCTATTCAGCAACTGGACTTCGCCAAGCGCAAGGCAGGGACCAACTTCCCGCTGTCGTCGCGTATCGATGCCCGCCAACGAGAGCTGATGGAGCAAGAGCGCATGATCAAGGACATGATGGGCTGATACTTTTCAGTAGGCACAAAAAAACCGCCTCTTTCGAGGCGGTTTTTTATTCAGCCAATAACCGGTTTATTCAGCCAGTTTGAAGGTGATGAAGCTGGCGCGATTCTGACGTAGAACCCGCATCGACACCGAGCGGTTCTTCGGCAGCGCCTTGGCAATATCGGTGAACTCCTTGGTGGAGCCAATCGCCTGATTGTTCAGGTGAGTGATGACGTCGCCTGGCTGCAAGCCGATCAGAGAAGCAGGACCGTCCTGGACTTCCTTGATCACCACTCCCCCTTTGAGGTCGTAGGTTTTCTTCTGCTCGTCGGTCAGCTCGGCCACGGAAACACCCAGGCGATTGCTGCTGCGCTCAGTGGTCGATTTTGGCAGGACATCCAGTTCTTTGCCTTCTTCAGGAATAGCGCCGACCGTCAGCTCGACATTCTGGCGCTTACCTTCACGAATCACTTCAAGATTGGCCTTGGCGCCAGCCTTCAGCGCCCCAACAAGGTGCGGCAGATCGGCAGACATGACGATCGGTTGACCGTTCATGCTCAGGATCACGTCACCCACTTGCAGGCCACCCTTGGCAGCCGGACCATCATCCTGGATCTGCGCCACCAGCGCACCGGCCGGCTTTTCAAGACCGAACGACTCGGCAAGATCCTTGTTCACTTCCTGAATGACGACACCCAACCAGCCACGGCTGACTTTACCGCCGCTTTTCAGCTGGTTGGAAACGTCCATGGCCACGTCGATCGGGATAGCGAACGACACGCCCATGAAACCGCCGGAACGCGTGTAGATCTGAGAGTTGATCCCCACCACTTCGCCCGCCAGGTTAAACAGCGGACCACCGGAGTTACCCGGATTGATCGGCACGTCGGTCTGGATGAACGGCACATAGTTTTCGTTCGGCAGGCTGCGACCGATCGCGCTGACAATGCCTTGGGTCACGGTGTGGTCGAAACCGAATGGCGAGCCGATGGCCACGACCCACTGACCAGCCTTAAGGTCCTGGGATTTGCCCAGTTTCAGGACTGGCAAATCCTTGCCTTCGATTTTCAGCAGCGCCACGTCGGAGCGTGGATCGGTGCCGACCAGTTTGGCTTTCAGCTCACTGCGGTCAGAGAGACGAACCAGAATCTCGTCGGCATCAGCGATCACGTGGTTGTTGGTCAGGATGTAGCCGTCAGGCGAGATGATGAAGCCCGACCCCAGGGATTGGGCCTCACGCTGACGATCGCCGCGTGGTGTACGCGATTGTGGCGGCATGCCGCGCTCGAAAAACTCGCGCAACATCGGCGGCAAGCCTTCGAGGTCCGGCATCTGCTCGCTCACTTTGCGATCCGGCAGTTTCTGCGTGGTACTGATGTTCACCACCGCAGGCGAGGCCTGCTCGACCAGCTGTGTGAAGTCAGGCAACTCGACCGCTTGTACAGCGACCGTCTGACCGAGCACCAGCACGGTGGCAAATATGGAGAGATAAGACTTCAAGCGTGGTATCGACATACGGCTCCCGTTACGACGAGCATGATTAAGCAATATGGAGCAAGGAACACCGGGAACAATACGCCGGTATTTTTGTTCCGGGAACAACAAACAAGGCCAGAGCCGAGGGGCTCTGACCTATAAAAAATTTCGGGGATATTTGCAAATTGAAATGCTCACCAAACATTTCGATATCAGCTCACTACTGGGCTGCAGTGGCATCGGTGCGCATTGACAGCGCAATCCGTTCAGCGGTGCCAATCGGGATTTCACCGACCACGGTGACCATCATCTCCCCTTGAGGAGTCGTCAAGCGCCGGGACACAGCGGCAGTTGGGCCCAACTGAGTGCGAGTATCGGTGACGGTGGCACCATTCAACGGTTCCAGAAACACCGAGAAACGGGCCAGGCCATCGTCATACATGAGGCTGTTGACCTGGGTTTTGGTTTCGGGATCCTTGCGCGAGACGCTGCTTGTCAGCTCAAAGCCAGCAGGTAACCAGTCGGAATGCCAGGTTTGGGCAGCCTTGACCGCTGAAGCCTTGTCGCTGTCGAGGGTGACGGCTTTACAATCCGGGCCCGCCTGCAATTCGTCGTCGGAGGGCACATCGGAAGTATCCAGTTGCGTAAACTGGAACCGCTCCAGCAACTGCCCTTTCTCATTCAGGAGCAATGATTTCAGAGGCAAGCCGGTTTCTTTATCCAGATGCAGTTCAAAACCGTAGCGATGTTGATCGCGAGGCGTCAGGGAAACAATCACTGCCGCACGTCCGGCCACACGCGATTTGCCGATAACGGCAAGGTCGTACCAATTCTTGAGTTTTTGCGGATCAAGTGCACGAGCTGCGGAGTTGGGGGAATCCCCAAGCCCTGCAATCAGAGTGCCGCTGACGCATTGAGTATGTCCATCAATGCGCACGACTTCCTGAGCCGAGCCGTCGAGCTGGAGTAACCGCTCGCGGACCTTGCCATTCTGGACGCGGTGCCAGATGTTGTGGGTAGAGAAACTACCGTTACGCTCGTAGACGAAAGTACCGTGGAAGCTTTGCTGTTGCTCGGCCTGACCAAGACGGGTCAACCAGTCTTGTGCCTCATCGGCATGGGCTGGAACGATGAACCAGCCACCGAGCAGAAGCGATAGTAGAGGTATGGCGCGCATGATCCTCCTTAGCGGTTTTCCAGGCTTGCTGCACGAGCGTAAGGCAGAGCGCTCTCAGTACCTTTCAATGCAGCCTGTTGAGCATGTTGGCGCAAGTAGCTTGGCAGACGCTGATCGTGCCAGCCCGGCTGACCTTGCAAAACGCCGTTGGCCATAGGACCAGTGGCTTCCGAACTCTCATTGTAGCCTGCCAATACGGCTGGGCCCTTGACTTGAGGAACGGCCAGACCCGGTTGAGTGGATTGCTGAGCCAGCTCGACACCTGCGATCTCGTCCTGATTGTACAGACGAACACCTGCCAGCACGGCGACGGTGACCGAAGCAGCTACGGCCAGACGACCCAGGCTGCGCCATGGACCACGGGAGACTTTCGCCGGTACGGCTTCGTCAGCCAGCGCAGCAGAAACTGCCGCAGCAATGTCCAGACGTGGAAGCAGCAGATCCTTGTGCATCACTGCCCGAGCGATTTGATAACGAGCCCATGTTTCACGGGTTTCAACATCGTCAAAGGCATTCAATACCCGACGTAATTCCAGTTCGTCCGCTTCGTTATCCATCACTGCGGACAGCGATTCCTGCAGGGCTTCACGACTCATGGCGTTCCTCTCTTGGCTGTCGCCGCTGTCTCAGTTTTCCTGCAACAACGGCTGCAGGGCTTTATCGATGGCTTCCCGAGCGCGGAAAATCCGGGAGCGCACGGTACCCACCGGACACTGCATGACTGCCGCAATGTCCTCGTAACTCAGACCATCGAATTCACGTAAAGTTAAAGCCGTACGCAAATCTTCTGGCAGTTGCTGAATGGTTCGATGGACGGTGCCTTCGATCTCATCCCGCAGCAATGCACGTTCAGGCGACTCGAGATCCTTGAGGCCATGATCGCCATCGTAGAACTCTGCGTCTTCGGAACTGACATCGCTATCCGGCGGCCGACGGCCGCGTGAAACCAGATAGTTTTTCGCCGTGTTGATGGCGATGCGGTAAAGCCACGTGTAAAACGCGCTGTCTCCGCGAAAATTTCCAAGCGCACGGTACGCCTTGATAAAGGCTTCTTGTGCCACATCCTGGGCTTCATGGGTGTCGTGCACAAAACGCACGATCAACCCGAGAATTTTGTGCTGGTATTTCAGCACTAGCAGATCGAAAGCTCGCTTGTCCCCGCGCTGAACGCGCTCGACCAGCTGCTGATCCTCTTCCTGGGTTAGCATGAACTCTCCTCGATAAGCTCGGAGGAAGCTTGCATAACTAAACAACCAGACTTGCAAACATAGACTCGGGCTTTCCGCAAAAGTTCTCCCCCTCCAAGCAAGTTTCCTGCGGGCTCTGATTTGGCACGCACGAAAAGCGCAGCTCGGAATAACCCGGCTGCGCGAATAATCTTGTCATCGGATTCGCCGGCAAGGATCAAACCGCAATCCTGCATTGAAGCCGACACTGTCCCTTGAATCAGGCAACGGTCTATTGATCTTGGCCCTTTGGCAAAAGTTCCAAATATTTATAGCTGCGTGAGACCGACATTGTGCAACCGTAAATGGAAAAAGACTGTTAAATCGACGATACAGTCGCCGTGTCGCCGAATCGTTTGAAAAATCATCCGACGAAGCGTCAAATCTTTTCCGTCACAGTAGTTTCACAATGCCATGTGACCTCGGCTATTGTGCCGCTCCCCCCCTCTATATACTAGTGCGCTGTGTGGCCGCCTCGACTCGCCGTACCAGCAGTCTGGCGCCACCCCCAACCCGGGTCGCTTTGAGCGGAATCCTGAAATGAGCCAACAGTTTCAACACGATGTTCTGGTCATTGGCAGCGGTGCTGCCGGTTTGAGCCTTGCGCTGACCTTGCCCGGTCATTTGCGCATCGCCGTACTGAGCAAAGGCGACCTCGCCAATGGCTCGACTTTCTGGGCCCAGGGCGGTGTCGCTGCCGTGCTGGATGACACCGACACCGTTGAATCCCACGTCGATGACACCCTGAATGCCGGCGGTGGCCTGTGCCACGAAGACGCCGTGCGCTTCACCGTCGAGCACAGTAAAGAGGCGATTCAATGGCTGATCGATCAAGGCGTGCCGTTCACCCGCGATGAACAATCCGGCACCGAGGACGGCGGCTTCGAGTTTCACCTGACCCGCGAAGGCGGTCACAGCCATCGGCGCATCATTCACGCCGCCGATGCCACCGGAGCAGCGATTTTCAGAACCCTCCTCGACAAAGCCAGGCAACGGCCCAACATCGAGTTGCTGGAGCAACGGGTCGCCGTCGACCTGATCACCGAGAAACGTCTGGGCCTTGACGGCGACCGCTGCCTCGGTGCCTACGTGCTCAACCGCGGCACCGGGGAAGTCGATACCTACGGCGCACGCTTCGTGATCCTCGCGTCTGGCGGTGCCGCCAAGGTCTACCTCTATACCAGCAACCCCGATGGCGCCTGCGGTGATGGCATCGCCATGGCCTGGCGTTCGGGCTGCCGGGTGGCAAACCTGGAGTTCAACCAGTTTCACCCGACGTGCCTGTATCACCCGCAAGCCAAAAGTTTCCTGATCACCGAAGCCCTGCGCGGCGAAGGTGCGCACTTGAAGCTGCCCAATGGCGAACGCTTCATGCTGCGTTTCGACCCGCGCGCAGAACTGGCGCCACGGGACATCGTCGCCCGGGCCATCGACCATGAGATGAAGCGCCTGGGTGTCGATTGCGTTTATCTGGACATCAGTCACAAGCCGGAAGCGTTCATCAAGACGCACTTCCCGACGGTGTACGAGCGCTGCCTGGAGTTTTCCATCGACATCACCAAGCAACCGATTCCGGTGGTTCCCGCAGCGCACTACACCTGCGGCGGCGTGATGGTTGATCAGCAAGGCCGCACCGACGTGCCGGGGCTGTATGCCATCGGCGAAACCAGTTTCACCGGCCTGCACGGCGCCAATCGCATGGCCAGCAACTCGCTGCTCGAGTGTTTCGTTTACGCGCGCTCGGCGGCAGCGGATATTCTGGAGCAACTGCCGCAAGTTACGATTCCGATCGCCCTGCCCGTCTGGGATGCCAGCCAGGTCACCGACTCGGACGAAGACGTGATCATTGCGCACAACTGGGATGAACTGCGGCGGTTCATGTGGGATTACGTCGGCATCGTGCGCACCAACAAGCGCCTGCAACGGGCGCAGCATCGTGTGCGACTGTTGCTCGACGAAATCGACGAGTTCTACAGCAACTACAAGGTCAGCCGGGATTTGATCGAGCTGCGTAACCTGGCCCAAGTGGCGGAACTGATGATCCAGTCAGCCATGGAACGCAAGGAAAGTCGCGGCCTGCATTACACCCTCGACTACCCGAACCTGCTACCGGTTGCGCTGGACACTATTCTGGTGCCGCCCACCTACGCCGACTGAACGTGAGCCGAACCCGCAGGCGTCGGTGCACATCCGCCGCCTGCGAATCCCGGGGCACGCAGATCGCCCGGACCCGCCGCTCGCCCTGCAGGCGAAAACGCAGGACCACGACCAGCGGCAGCGCCAGGCTGTCCGGCCGTAGCTGAACCGCCTGCCAACCCGCCGCCTGATTCCACAACTGCCAGCCATCCGCGTCGCGACGCAAGCCGCGAAACGCCTGTGGGTGTGTCAGCAAAATCTGTCGCGGCAATGCCCAAACGCCATGAGCGACGCACAGCACAACGCCGAGCAGACTGGCCCAGACCGGCATAGAGAGAAGAAACAACGAACCCAGCGCAAACAGCTGGGCGAACAGATACGCCGCCAGCAACTGCCGTGAGGCATGCCAGCGGCATTCGAACGCATTACTTGGGCTGGACACGATCCAGGATCATGCGAACCATGCGCTGAAGCTCCGGATCTTCCGACTCGGCACGTTCCATGAACCAGCCGAACATGTCCTGATCCTCGCATTCGAGCAGCTTGCGGTAGCAATCGCGGTCGACATCATTGAGGTGCGGGTAGACTTCTTTTACGAATGGCACCAGCAACACGTCAAGTTCAAGCATGCCGCGGCGGCTGTGCCAGTAGAGGCGATTCAGTTCAACATCTTCGACCATGGAGCGCTCCTCAAATAGGCGGCAAGTATACAGCCCCGGACACCATCGACCAGTCGGCTTTGGTCGGGCACTGCCGAGCTTTTGTGAACTACCCATTTCATGGGCGCCCCCTTATGATGTCCCCCAGACTCTTTTACCCTGCGATGTCCCATGGCCGATTCTGCTTTTTTCTGCACCCTGTCTCACGAAGGCGTTCTGGCGGTCCGCGGCGCGGATGCCAGCAAATTTTTGCAAGGCCAGTTGACCTGCAACCTCAATTACCTGAGCGACACCCAGGCCAGCCTCGGCGCGCGCTGCACTCAGAAAGGCCGGATGCAATCGAGCTTCCGCATTCTGCTGCAAGGTGACGGCGTGCTCATGGCCATGGCCACCGAGCTGCTGGAGCCGCAACTGGCGGACCTGAAAAAGTACGCCGTGTTCTCCAAATCGAAATTGACCGATGAAAGCGCTGCCTGGGTCCGCTTCGGCGTTGACCACGGCGATGCCGCACTCGTCAGCCTGGGTCTGGCGTTGCCGGCAGACACCGACAGCGTTGCGCGCCATAACCAGCTGATCGCTATCCGCGTTTCGCCGGACCGTGCCGAACTCTGGGTCAGCGCGGATCAGGCCGACGTCATCAAGGGCCAGCTGTCTGCCCTGCTGGCCGAAGGCAACCTCAATCAATGGCTGCTGGGCCAGATCCGCGCAGGGATCGGCCAGGTCATGCCGGGCACACGCGAATTGTTCATTCCGCAGATGCTCAATCTGCAAGCGGTCGGCGGCGTGAGTTTCAAGAAAGGTTGCTACACCGGCCAGGAAATCGTTGCGCGGATGCAGTATCTGGGCAAACTCAAACGTCGCTTGTATCGTCTGAAGCTGGACGCCAGTGTGTTGCCTGAACCCGGTACACCACTGTTTTCCCCGACACACGGCAGTTCCATCGGCGAAGTGGTGATTGCCGCACGCGCCGAACAAAACATTGAACTCCTGGCAGTCCTGCAAGCCGAAGCTGCAGACGGTGGCGACATCCGTCTCGGCACGCTCGAAGGGCCAGCCCTGCACCTGCTTGACCTGCCTTATGAATTGGATCGCGATCGCGAAATCCAGCGTTAACAGCAGTACCTGTTGCAACACCCTAGAGAAAAGAAATGAGCGATTTGGCGGATAAGGTCCAACAGGATTTGGTTGAGGCCATCGATAACGATGACCTGGTTCTGCCAACGTTACCGGAAGTGGCTTTGCAGATTCGCAAGGCCGCTGAAGACCCGGAAATCAGTGTCAGCACCCTGAGTAAAGTGATAGGCCGTGATACGGCGCTGTCTGCGCGCCTGATCAAAGTGGTCAATAGCCCACTGCTGCGCGCGACCCAGGAAGTCACCGATTTGCACACGGCAATCACGCGCCTGGGCGTCAACTACAGCAGCAACCTGGCCATCGGCCTGGTCATGGAGCAGATTTTCCACGCGCGCTCTGACGTGGTAGAGAAAAAAATGCGTGATGTCTGGCGCAAAAGTCTGGAAATCGCCGGGGTCAGCTATGCGCTGTGTCGCAGTTACACGCAGCTCAAACCCGATCAGGCCGCGCTGGGCGGACTGGTGCATCAGATTGGGGTACTGCCGATCCTGACCTACGCCGAAGATCACTACGAGCTGCTGTCGGACTCGGTCAGCCTGAACCATGTGATCGACCAGATTCACCCCTTGCTGGGCGATAAATTGCTCAGGGTCTGGGAATTTCCGGAAATGCTGGTACAGGTGCCGGGGTTGTATCTGGACTTCAAGCGTCAGTCCGAGCGCGTCGACTATGTGGACCTGGTGCAAGTGGCCAGTTTGTATTGCCACAAGGACACCGACCATCCCATCGCCCGTATAGACCCGCTCAGCGTGCCGGCCTTCAAGAAACTGGGAATCGACCCGGAGAATGAAGCGATGTGCAGGGATCTGGAAGAATCGCGGTCGATGTTCTACTGATTGAAACTGCGACACCCCCATCGCCGGCAAACCGGCGATGGGGAGAATACAATACCCGCCAAACCTACCCCGCGATAAAACTCACCCGCACCTTCAACCCCGCCTGCTCGCCATCGTGCAGGCTGATCTGCGCCAGGTGCGCGCGGCAGATCTCGCCGACAATCGCCAGACCCAACCCCGACCCGGCCACCTGCTGATTGCGGCGATAGAAGCGTTCGAACACCCGGTCACGTTCTTCAAGCGGAATCCCCGGACCATCATCCTCGACCTCCAGCACCGCCGGCGCCGAGACCCGCAGGATCACATTGCCGCCGGGCGGTGTATGGGCCAGCGCGTTATCCACCAGATTGCTCAACAGTTCGTTCAGCAGCGTCGGCTCACCGCGCAGCCACACCGGCTCGTCGGCCTCCAGCGCCAGCGCCACGCCGCGGGCATGAGCCAGCGGCGCCATGGCCATGCCGAGCTCGCGGGCCAGCTGACTCAGATCGAGCAACTGCGCACCGCCCTCGGCGATTGCCCGGGCACCGTTCTCGACCCGCGCCAACGACAGCAATTGATTGGCCAGATGGGTCAAGCGGTCCGTACCTTGGGCCGCCGTTTCCAGCGTGTTGCGCCAGGTGTCGGGTTCGTCGGAACGCAGACCGAGTTCAAGCCGCGCCTTGAGCGCCGCCAGCGGTGTGCGCAGTTCATGGGCGGCATCGGCGATGAATTGCGCCTGCCGCTCAAACTGCCCGCGCAGGCGTTCGGTAAAGTGATTGAGGGCGCGCACCAGCGGCCACAACTCATGTTGCACCTCCACCAACGGCAGAGGCCGCAGATCGTCGGACTGCCGTTCCTCCACCGCCGTACGCAAGCGCTCCAATGGACGCAACGCTGCGCTGACCGCAAACCACACCATCAGCAACGCGCCGACCGCCAGCATGCCCAGTCGCAGCAACGTGTCCGCCGCCAGGCTACGAGCCATGCTGACCCGCGCTTCATCGGTTTCCGCCACGCGGATTTCCGCCATGCCGTTCATGTTCGGCTCGCTTACGGGTTTGAGCAGACTCACCACTCGCACGTTTTGCCCCCGGTACGTCGCGTTATAGAAACGCGCCAGCGCCGGATAGTCATCGGTGCGCGGCGTTCCAGGCGGTGGTGGTGGCAGGTTTTCGTAACCGGAGATCAACTTCTGATTGATGTCATTGACCAGATAGAAAATTCGCCCGGCGCTGTCGTAGGCAAAGGTATCGAGGGCCACATAAGGCACGTCGGCGCTCAGGCTGCCATCGCGTTGGGACACCCCGGCGGCAATGGTTCGTGCCGAGGCCAGCAAGGTCCGGTCGTACGCGGTGTCGGCGGCCTCGCGCCCGTTCCAGTACGCGCTCAAACCACTGGCCAACATCAACACCACCAGCAACAGCGCGAGGTTCCACAGCAACCGCCAGCGCAGACTGCTGGGCTTATGCATCGCGGCTTTCCAGCAAATAGCCGAGACCGCGGAAGGTCACGATGGCGACCGGTTGGCCGTCGAGCTTCTTGCGCAAGCGATGGACGTAGATTTCGATGGCGTCGGGGCTGGCTTCTTCGTCGAGACCGAACACCTGGGCAGCCAGTTGCTCCTTGCTCATCACCCGACCGGGACGCGCAATCAGGGCTTCGAGCACCGCTTGTTCGCGGGAGGTCAGGGTCAGCAATTCGTCGCCAAGAGTGAAACGCCGAGTGTCCAGGTCGTAAGCCAGCACGCCGCAGGTCTGCTGGCGTTCGCCGCCGAGCACACTGCGGCGTAGCAAGGCTTTGACCCGGGCTTCGAGTTCGGTCAGCTCGAAAGGCTTGGCCAGGTAATCGTCGGCGCCAAGATTCAAGCCATGGACCCGGTCCTTGACGTCGCTGCGCGCGGTCAGCATCAGCACGGGCAGGTTCTTGCCTCGGGCCCGCAAGCGCGCCAGCACTTCGAAACCATCCATGCGCGGCAGGCCGACGTCGAGGATCGCCATCGCGTATTCCTCGCTGCTCAACGCCAGGTCGGCGGCCACGCCGTCGTGCAGCACATCCACGGTCAGCCCGGTGCTCTTGAGCGCCTGAGCGACACTGTCGGCGAGTTGCAGATGGTCTTCGACGAGCAGAACACGCATGGATCTTTACCTCATTCAGGGATGTTCGACGCCATTCTTTGGCGCGGAGTTTACAGCCGCATCCGCCGCTGTGAAGCCCGAAAACCGTGAAAGCCCACTGAAAGGTTAGTGAAAGGTTCGACCGTTAGAGTCGGCCCACGGATGGTTTCGACTGAAAGCCATCGATCATGCTTTGAAATGTAGCTCCCGAAAAACGCCTTGATGCGTTTTCGCCAATAAGAACAATAACGAGGTACTTCGCCATGCTGTCCACACAGCGCCAGGTTTGCCCGCCTCATCTCTTTTTTCAATTCCCATCGTTTACGTTTGTCAGCGCCATCAACGGCTGTGCAACGCGAAACTTCCGCACCTGAAACATCCCCAAAAACAACAACTCCTGTGGAGACAACAATGAATCGATCACTGCGCCGTTTCGCCCTCGCCGCCAGTTGCATGCTGTTTGCCGGCCAACTGATGGCTGAGCCGAAACGCCCGGAATGCATCGCCCCGGCCTCGCCTGGCGGTGGTTTCGACCTGACCTGCAAACTGGCGCAGAGCGCGCTGGTGAATGAAAAACTGCTGACCAAACCGATGCGCGTGACCTACATGCCCGGCGGTGTCGGCGCAGTGGCCTACAACGCGGTAGTCGCCCAGCGCCCGGCGGATGCCGGCACGCTGGTGGCGTGGTCCAGCGGTTCGCTGCTGAACCTGGCCCAAGGCAAGTTCGGCCGTTTCGATGAGACCAACGTGCGTTGGCTGGCAGCGGTCGGCACCAGTTACGGCGCCATCGCGGTGAAAAGCGATTCGCCTTACAAGACCCTCGACGATCTCGTTCAGGCGCTGAAGAAAGACCCAAGCAAAGTGGTGATCGGTTCCGGCGGCACCGTCGGCAGCCAGGACTGGATGCAAACCGCGTTGATCGCCAAGGCCGCCGGGATCAACCCGCGCGATCTGCGCTACGTCGCCCTCGAAGGCGGCGGTGAAATCGCCACCGCGCTGCTCGGCGGCCACATTCAGGTCGGCAGCACCGACATCTCCGACTCCATGCCGCACATCCAGAGCGGCGACATGCGCCTGTTGGCGGTGTTCTCCGAGAAGCGCCTGGACGAGCCGGAAATGAAAGACATTCCGACGGCCAAAGAGCAAGGCTACGACATCGTCTGGCCGGTGGTTCGCGGCTTCTACCTCGGGCCAAAAGTCAGCGATGAAGACTACGCCTGGTGGAAAGACGCCTTCGACAAACTGCTGGCTTCACCCGAGTTCGCCAAGCTGCGCGATCAGCGTGAACTGTTCCCGTTCGCCATGACCGGCCCGGAGCTGGACACCTACGTGAAGAAGCAGGTCGCGGACTACAAAGTGCTGGCCAAAGAGTTCGGCCTGATTCAGTGATCGCCTCTGTCTAGCGGCTGCGGCCCCTGTTCTGCGGGGCTGCGGCACAGGAGTTTCCTATGCTCTTACAACGCATTTTTGCGTCGGTGCTGTTGCTGGCCTGTGTGGGTCTGGCACTGATGGCATGGCCGTACCAAGCGGCCTTTTCTTATGAACCGGTGGGTCCTCGTGCGTTTCCGCTGCTGATGCTCGGGCTGATGGGCATGGCCCTGTTGTACATGGTGTTCCGTCCCGCACCGATCAAGCACAACCCTGACGAACCGCCGATGGACCGCGAAACCTTGACCAAAATCGGCATCTGCGTGGTGCTGTTGCTGGTATTCGCGGGCACTTTCGAACCGCTCGGTTTCATTGTCGCGAGCATCTTGATCGGCGTCCCGATGGCGCGCCTGTACGGCGGCCGCTGGCTGCCCAGCGCGATCATCATCAGCCTGATAGCGATCGGTCTTTACCTGCTGTTCGACAAGTTGATGGACGTGCCACTGCCACTGGGCGTGCTCGACGTTCTGGAGAACTGATATGGATACTCTTGGCTATTTGGGTCAGGGTTTCGGCGTCGCGCTGAGCCCGTACAACCTGGTGACCGCCCTGTGCGGCACCTTGATCGGCACCGTTGTCGGCTTGTTGCCGGGCCTGGGTCCGATTAACGGCGTCGCGTTGCTGATCCCGATCGCGTTCGCCCTCGGGCTGCCACCGGAGTCAGCGTTGATTCTGCTGGCCGCGGTGTATCTGGGTTGCGAGTACGGCGGCCGGATCAGCTCGATCCTGCTGAACATTCCGGGCGAAGCCTCCACCGTCATGACCACCCTCGACGGTTACCCGATGGCCCGCAAAGGCCTGGCCGGTGTGGCGCTGTCGCTGTCGGCGTGGAGTTCGTTCATCGGTGCGTTCATCGCCACCTGCGGCATGGTGCTGTTCGCTCCGCTGCTGGCGAAATGGGCGATTGCCTTCGGCCCGGCGGAATATTTCGTGCTGATGGTGTTCGCGATTGTCTGCCTGGGCGGCATGGCCGGCGATCGACCGTTGAAAACGTTTATCGCGGCGTTGATCGGCCTGTTTTTGTCGACCGTCGGCATCGATGCCAACAGCGGTGTCTATCGCTTCACCGGGGACAACATTCACCTGACCGACGGCATTCAGTTCGTCGTGCTGGTATTGGGCCTGTTCTCCATCAGTGAAATTCTCCTGCTGCTGGAAAAAACCCACCACGGTCAGGAGGCAGTAAAAGCCACCGGCCGCATGATGTTCAACTTCAAGGAAGCCTCGGCGGTGTTCGTGGTGAACATTCGTTGCGGTCTGCTGGGCTTCATCATGGGCGTGTTGCCGGGTGCCGGCGCAACCCTTGCCAGCGCCGTGGCCTACATGACCGAGAAGCGCATCGCCGGTGCCAAAGGCACGTTCGGCCAAGGCGACATGCGCGGCCTCGCGGCACCGGAAACCGCCATTGGCGGTGCCGCGTGCGGTGCACTGGTGCCCATGCTGACCCTCGGCGTTCCAGGCTCGGGGACCACCGCGGTGATGATCGGCGCGCTGTCGTTGTACAACATCACCCCGGGCCCGCTGCTGTTCCAGCAGCAACCCGACATCGTCTGGGGCCTGATCGCCTCCCTGTTCGTCGCCAACATCATGCTGGTGATCCTCAACATCCCGATGATCCGCATCTTCACCCGCATCCTCGCCGTGCCGAACTGGGCGCTGGTGCCGGTGATCGCAATCATCACCGGGATCGGCGTCTACGCGGTGCACGCCACCACATTCGACCTGTTCCTGATGATCGGCATCGGTATCTTCGGTTACATCCTGCGCAAGCTGGACTTCCCGTTGTCGCCGGTCCTGCTGGGTTTCATCCTCGGAGGTTTGATGGAGCAGAACCTGCGTCGCGCCCTGTCGATTTCCAACGGTGCGCTGGAGATCCTCTGGTCGAGCCCGATCACGTTCGGTGTCTGGGTACTGACGGCGATCATGCTGTTGATGCCGATCGTCCGTATCTGGCGCAAGCGTTCGGTCGCTCGGCGCGCTATCGCGGATGTCTGATCGAACACCTTTCAATGCCTGGTGGGGTACGCCGCTGGTCGGCGCGCTGGGCGGCTACCTGGCCAGCCTCGTCGGCTGGCCGCTGCCGTGGATGGTCGGCTCGTTGCTGGCGATCATCCTGGTGCGCTGCCTGACGCCCTGGCAACTGGCGGAAATCCCTGGCGGCCGCAAGTGCGGCCAGTGGGTGGTCGGCATCGGCATCGGCCTGCACTTCACCCCGGTGGTGATGGAGCAGGTGCTGAGCCACTTTGGCCTGATTTTCTTCGGTGCGTTGGTCACCAGCCTCTCGGCGGTGGTCGGGGTCTGGTTGATGCGGCGCACCGGTGAGGATCGCGCCACCGCGTTCTTTTCCAGCATGCCCGGCGGCTCCGGGGAGATGGTCAACCTCGGCGCACGCAATGGCGCGGTACTCAGTCGCGTAGCGGCCGGGCAAAGTCTGCGGGTGCTGGTGGTGGTGCTGTGTGTGCCGGCGGCGTTCAAGTATTTGCTGGGTGACGGCGCGCCCGTCGTTCATCCGACGGCCGTCAACGGGTGGTGGCTGGCCCTTCTATTCCCGGCAGGCGCGTTGGCGGCCTGGCTTTGGGAACGTCTTCGTCAACCCAACCCATGGCTGTTCGGGCCGTTGCTGGTAAGCGCGGCGGTGAGCATTGGTTGGGATTTACATATTGGCTTGCCCCATGGCGGCAGTCAGATTGGCCAATGGCTGATCGGCAGCGGCCTGGGTTGTCACTTCAATCGGCAGTTTTTCCGGCGGGCGCCTTCGTTTATGGGGCGAACCTTGATCGGGACGGTGCTGACGATGTTGATCGCCACGGCGGCAGCGCTCGGGTTAAGTGCGCTGACACATCTGGATTTGCGTTCGCTGACCCTGGGCATGATGCCCGGCGGAATTGCAGAGATGAGCCTGACGGCGGAGACCCTGCAATTGTCGGTGCCATTGGTGACGGCGATGCAGGTGATGCGGCTGTTGTTCGTGTTGTTTCTGGCGGAGCCGTTGTTCAAGTATTGGAATCGCCACCCGGATTCCGTCTGATAGACCGAGGCGCCCACATCTTCGGAACGCCTCGGTCAGCGCATCAAACCGGCGGCAACCGCCACTCGATCGGCGTCTCGCCATTCTGCTCCAGAAACTTGTTGGTCCGGCTGAAGTGCCCGCACCCGAGAAAGCCGCGATAAGCGGACAGCGGTGATGGATGCACCGACGTCAGCACCAGATGCTTGGTCGCGTCGATCAGCTTCTGCTTACTCTGGGCATGGGCGCCCCACAGCATGAACACCAGGTGCGGTTGTTGTTGGCTGACCACTTCAATGATCCGGTCGGTAAAAAACTGCCAGCCCTTGTCCTTGTGCGCATTGGCATTGGCGCGCTCGACGGTCATGGTGGTATTGAGCATCAACACGCCCTGATCGGCCCAACTCTGCAGATAGCCATGATTGGGAATGTCGATGTTCAGGTCACGCTTCAGCTCTTTATAGATGTTCACCAACGACGGCGGCGCCGGCACGCCCGCCTGCACCGAAAAGCACAAGCCATGGGCCTGGCCCGGGCCGTGATACGGGTCTTGACCGAGAATGACGACCTTGACCTTGTCCAGCGGCGTCGAATTCAGCGCGTTGAAAATCATCGGGCCCGGTGGATAGATTTCCTTCCCCGCCGCGCGTTCCTGTTGCAGGAAATTGCGCAACTCTGCCATGTAGGGCTGGTCGAACTCGGCACGCAGTGCCTCCTTCCAGCCCGGTTCGAGTTTGATACGGTCGTCAGTAGTCATGGTTACATCCGGCAAAAACAATGGGGCGAACCCTAGGAAAGCCCATCACGCTTGTCAATTGATCTGACGCAGAACCGGCATTTTCCGGCATTGCGATCATACTGAACGCTCAAATTCCCGATCGAGGTCACGATGAATCTGCACTTCGAAGAACTCACCGGCACCGACGGCGCCCGCATCGGCGTTGCCAGCCTGGATGCCGAAAAGTCCCTGAACGCCCTGTCCTTACCAATGATCAACGCCCTGCGCGATCAACTGGACGCGTGGGCCAAAGATCCACAAATTGTCTGCGTCCTGTTGCGCGGCAAAGGTACCAAGGCCTTTTGCGCCGGCGGCGAAGTGCGCAGCTTGGTGGAAGCCTGTCGCGCGCATCCGGGTGAAGTCCCCCCGCTGGCCGCGCATTTCTTCGCGGCGGAGTACCGACTGGACTTCAGCCTGCACACCTACCCGAAACCGTTGATCTGCTGGGGCCATGGCTACGTACTCGGTGGCGGCATGGGCCTGCTGCAGGGCGCGAGCATCCGGATTGTCACGCCGAGCAGCCGTTTGGCAATGCCGGAAATCAGCATCGGCCTGTACCCGGATGTCGGTGCCAGTTGGTTTCTGTCACGCCTGCCCGGCAAGCTCGGTTTATTCCTCGGCCTGACCGGTGCGCACATGAACGGTCGCGATGCGATCGACCTGGACCTGGCCGACCGCTTTCTACTCGATGAACAGCAGGAAGAGCTGATCGAAGGCCTGCTGCAATTGAACTGGCAGGAACAGACGCCGATGCAGCTCAACAGTCTGCTCAAGGCCCTGCAGCAGGAAGCGCTCGCGCAAATGCCCGAAGCCCAGTGGCTGCCGCGTCGTCAGCAGATCGATGAATTGCTGGATGTCAGTGATGTGCGCTGCGCCTGGAAAGCCATCAGCCAACAGCGCGATAGTACGGACCTGGTGCTTAGCCGCGCCGCACGCACCCTCAGTGAAGGCTCGCCGCTGACCGCTCATCTGGTCTGGGAACAGATCGTCCGTGCGCGACATATGTCGCTGGCGCAGGTTTTCCAGATGGAATACACCTTGAGCCTCAACTGCTGCCGTCATCCGGAATTCAGCGAAGGCGTGCGGGCGCGGTTGATCGACAAGGATCAGAAACCGCACTGGCATTGGCCCGACATCAATAATGTGCCGGATGCGGTGGTGGAGGCGCATTTCCACAAGGTTTGGGAAGGGCGACATCCGCTGGCGGATCTTTCCGAGTACTAAAATCCTGGAGTTGTCCGCGATAGCTGTATCAAGAGGTCTATCGCGGGCAAATCATGGTCTCTCCTAAGAGAGGTTGCTAGTCACCGTCTGTTCATAATCGAAGTATTAATTAGACCTGAACCCCATAAAATTCAGATATCTCCTTCAAGGCCTCTATTACACCCTCGTCATCACGTAAAAATACATCTTCCATATCTCTTAGCGGTGGCAGAGGATGTAAAAGTTCAACAAGCTGGTCGGCAGAGTAGTCTTGAGGAGTCCTGTCGACGGTTTGTACTCTTACAAAACTTATCGCAGCATCGCCTCCCGAAAAATGATTAGCCACTCGCATCTTCGGAGACGCACCATAATTAACCACGACGACGAGATCATTATTGTCGCGGTGAAATTTCAGCTGATGAATGGATGCATCGAAATCCGTAAAATCGATTCCATCTACACCGCCAGATGCATTAACAATCAAATCCCTTCCCAAGCCGTCGTATTTGTAAATATCATTGCCCGCGCCGCCGGCCAGAGTGTCGTCACCCGCCCCTCCCCAAAGAACATCATCTCCCGGACCGCCCGAAATCGAGTCATTCCCCTGCATGCCTCGTATTTCGCCAGAGCCATTCAAAGTGTCATTACCTTGGCCACCAACGAGAGGAATCGTTTTACCGTCCCGAAGAGAGATCGCCTCAACTGCATTTTCGATTAGGACACCCTGATGGTAAGTATCGGGGGCAGGACCTAATTTACTACTGGCTATTAGAAGGTCCAAGCTGACGCTTGATCCGTCCGCAAATTTTACAACCTCAATACCGGACTCACTCGAATCAATGGCGTTCGGCAATACAATACGAACTTGTTGTCCCTTACCCCAAGAGATATCAAGGGTCGAGTAAAGCATCTGCCCGCGAGGTGGGTTGCGATAGGTGCCGCGCTGCGGTTTCGGCGCCAACTCAATATTGACCGCTTCAACTAATACGGCGCCCCAACTTAATTGCAACTGCTCAAGGGTTATCCCATCCGGAAGTCTGACGGTATCTATATCGTCCAACCCGAACTCAGCTTTCCACCCCGCAACCCCAACCTCAGGGCGTGAGAAAACAGGGCTAAGTATGTCCGCAACAATAGTAGTCGCTCCCGCATGCGGGCTTATTATATAAATATCTGGACCGTTCTCACCGTAAAGCCAATCATCCCCTGCACCACTGACCAAATAATCCGCACCTTCTGATCCGAGAAGCGTATCGTTTCCCGCCCCGCTTAAAAAAAACGCACCAGGAATCCTATCCTCAAATCCACCATAATTAACGCCGGGATTTTGATAAGCGATAATTAAGTCATCGCCCGCCCCACCATGAAAAATATTTCCAACTTCGACATTTACCCTGCCGCCTGCGTCACCACCAAAAACAACTTGGTGCTTGACGGTTTCAGTCGTAACCTCTAAACCAAACTGCTTATAACTTAACTCACTACCCTCGAAGCTTCCACCAAGATAAGCATGCCAACCTTGAACCACACCTACGGCACTTCTATTTTCGACAACAACTTCACCAGCACTTATATAGAACCGACTGTAGCTTGAACCTGATTTTTGACTGCATTTTTTTGATAACCTTGGGTTACGATCCCACTTCATCGTCATGATCTCCGAGTCAACATAACAACTCATCACCCAAGCGCAGAAAGCCAATACCAAACCGAAGACCAGTATCCGCTTACACCGCCAAGAAGAACCCCAACGAATTATCTTACGCACTTCAAACTCCATTTTAAAATGATAAAACCACCCGCTCACGACATCTAAAAATCTTTACCGCTGAAACGATTAGCAGTACCTCACCCTATCGCAATGGCTCTATTGCCTGGCCGACTCAACGTAGCCAATACCACATGCCGAAATTGACCAGGAAAGTTTTGATGGATAACAAGTAAATTCATGATTTAAATAGTCTTCTGCTCGTACACCCTCATTTCATTGAAGTTTTTTTCAACATCAATACGAATGCACAAACGCTAACAAACGCGCAGAAATAAAAATGTAGGAGGGTTCCGAGAACGCCCGAGGAGATGGAGCAAGGAGGGTGAATTTCGAATCGAGCAGGCGCTCTCGCAAGCGTGCGGTTCCTTGCGGGCATCACGTTCATCCCCAATCGTGACCTTCGCGCCCTATCCGTGACGCATAAAAAAAGCGGCGCTTGATGCGCCGCTTTTTTGTTGAGGTTTTGTAGGAGGCTACCGGTTCCTGCCACGCCCATCATGACCGTCCCGTCCACCACGGCCATCGCGTCCACCATGTCCGCCGCGATTATCGTTGTCCCAATTGCCGCGATTGCGTCCATCCCAACCGCCCCGGCCATTGTCGTCCCAACCACGACTCTGATGGGCCCGGTAATCGCCTCGTGGCGATGGCTGGTAATAACGCGGTGCCGGCTGATACACCCGTGGCTGGTAGTAAGACCGCGGTGTCGGCTGGTAATAGCGGGCCGGCGGTGAGTAATACCGGCGCGGCGATGTGTAGTAACCGCCACTGGAGTAGTAAGGCCCACCACCGGAGTAATACGGTGCAGGGGAGGTGTACACCTCGGAACTGTAGTAGCTGCCTCCTCCATCGGCATAGGGCACGCACGCACCGAGAGACAATCCCACTACAGCTATCAGAAGAATTCGACGGAGCATTTTTTGAAGGAGCATGGCGGCCTCCTGGACCGCGAGTGAGCCACACCAGCGACGCTGGCGGGCGACAGTCAATTATTCGGTGACTGTCGATAGATCAGACATCGATTTCGAAATCTGGTGCGGCCTTGCAACAAGTTGAAACATCTGGCCGATGAAAGGTTTTTCATCTATTCACGTGCTGATTAATGGTGCCCTCCGCGATATCCATCGCCGTAATGACGGGGCGCATGCCCGCCCCAATAGTAGTAGCGATAACCACCGTAATGGTGCAGGCCGTAATAGCAGGAGTACAGCGGCCAGCCACGCTGCATCTCAGTGCACGGACGCACCATCACAAAGCAACCAACGCCCCCTATACCCTGCCAGCTAATGGCAACCCCTCGACCCAGAGCGCTTCGGGCGACTTGGCACGGCTCTCGCTTTAACAAACCCGTGCAGGAGTCATCACAGGTTCGCGGCACCACAATTTGCAATGGCTGACTAGGGTTCCGGCTCGCTAAGGCGAGTGGCTGGTCCGAGAGTTGGCGACCTCCAGTTGAGGTTACACGGCGGGACAAAAGCCCGGGAGACAAGCCACCGTTCGCGGTGCCGCGTTGACTCCTGCCCGCCCTTGATCAACTGGAGAACCATCATGTCCCGACTTCGTTTACCCACCCTGCTCGCCGCTGCGTTCGCAGCCTTCGTGAGTGTCTCGTCCCAGGCCGCGCAAAAAGACCACTTCAGCGTCTGCTGGACCATCTACGCCGGTTGGATGCCCTGGGAATATGCGGGCAGCCAAGGCATCGTCGACAAATGGGCGAAGAAGTACGGCATCAAGATTGATGTGGTGCAGCTCAACGACTACGTCGAATCCATCAACCAATACACCGCCGGCCAGTTCGACGGCTGCACCATGACCAACATGGATGCACTGACCATTCCGGCGGCCGGCGGCGTCGACAGCACCGCACTGATCGTCAGCGACTTCTCCAATGGCAACGACGGCATCGTGCTCAAGGGCGACGGCAAGAAAGTCAGCGACCTCAAGGGCATGGACGTCAATCTGGTCGAGCTGTCGGTTTCCCACTACTTGCTGGCCCGGGCACTGGATTCGGTAGACCTCACCGAGAAAGACCTGAAAGTGGTCAACACCTCCGACGCCGACATCTCGGCGGCCTTCAACACGGATCAGGTGAATGCCGTCACTACCTGGAATCCGATGCTTTCGGACATCAAGGCCAAACCCGGCGTAACCGAAGTGTTCAACTCCAGCCAGATCCCCGGCGAGATCATGGACATGATGGTGGTCAACAGCGCCACCCTCAAAGACAACCCGGCCCTGGGCAAAGCGCTGACCGGCGCGTGGTTCGAAGTGGTCGAGTTGATGAACGCGAAAAACGCCGCCAGCAAAGCCGCCCTCGAACACATGGCCAAAGCCTCTGGCACTGACCTCGGGGGTTTCCAGGCGCAACTCGACACCACCAAATTGTTCGCCACGCCCAAAGAAGCCTTGGCGTTTTCCACCAGCAAGCAACTGCCGGAAACCATGCGCAAGGTCGCCGAGTTTTCCTTTCAGCACGGCTTGCTCGGTGAAGGCGCCAAGGACACCAGCGCCGTCGGCATGGCCTTCGCCAATGGCGTGACCAGCGGCGACAAGACCAACCTCAAGCTGCGCTTCGATCCGAGTTACGTGCAGATGGCCGCCGACGCCAAGCTGTAACAAGAGGACCTGGCCATGCGCCTGATCAATCGTCACCCGGATCGTCCGAGTCGCCTGCTGTTGGTGATCCTGCCGTTCGCCCTGGTGCTGCTGGCCTACTTCATGGGCTCGGCCGAGCGGCTGCTGGACAACCCCAACGACAAACTGTTGCCGAGCGCCGTGCAGATGACCGATGCGGTGAAGCGCCTGGCGTTCACCGCCGACAGCCGCACCGGCGAATACGTGCTGTGGCAAGACACCGCGTCCAGCCTGCGTCGCCTGGCCATCGGCCTCGGCATCAGCGCGCTGGCCGGGCTGTGCCTGGGCATCGCCGCCGGCACGTTGCCGCTGTTTGGCGCACCGTTGTCGCCGTTGCTGACGGTGCTGTCGATGGTGCCGCCACTGGCGATTCTGCCGATTCTGTTCATCGTGTTCGGCTTGGGGGAGTTGTCGAAAGTGATGCTGATCGTGATCGGCATCACCCCGTGCCTGGCGCGGGATCTGGAACAGCGCGCCCGGGAAATCCCGGTCGAGTTGCTGATCAAGGCCCAGACCCTCGGCGCTTCAACCTGGACGCTGATGCTGCGTGTGGTGCTACCGCAATTGCTGCCGCGCCTGCTGATCTCGCTGCGCCTGATGCTCGGTTCGGCGTGGTTGTTCCTGATCGCCGCCGAAGCCATCGCTTCCACCGACGGCCTCGGCTACCGGATTTTTCTGGTGCGCCGTTATCTGGCGATGGATGTGATCCTGCCGTACGTGGTCTGGATCACCTTACTCGCCTGGCTGATGGACTGGGGCCTGAAGCGCCTGACACAACGCGCGTTCCCTTGGTATGAAGGAGCCCGCGCATGAGCTTCATCACGGTGAAAAACGTCTGGCAACAGTACGCTGATCAGGTGGTGCTCGAAGGCTTGAACCTGCACGTCAACGAGGGTGAGTTTTGCACCCTGGTCGGCGCGTCGGGTTGCGGCAAATCGACCTTCCTGCGGCTGTTGCTCGGCCAGGAACGCGCCAGTCGCGGCGAGATTCTGCTGGACGGCCAGGCGCTGGCCAGTGAGCCGGATTCGAGCCGTGGCGTGGTGTTCCAGCGCTACTCGGTATTCCCGCACCTCACGGTGCTGGACAACGTCGCCCTCGGCCTCGAACTGCCGCGCTCGCCGCTGCTCGGACGGTTGTTCGGCAGCGCGAAAAAAGCGGCGCGCGAACAGGCCTCGGTGCTGCTGCACAAAGTCGGTCTCGGCCACTCGCTGGACAAGTACCCGGCGCAGCTCTCCGGTGGCATGCAACAACGGTTGGCCATCGCCCAGGCGCTGATCATGAAACCCCGCGTGTTGCTGCTCGACGAACCGTTCGGCGCCCTCGATCCGGGCATCCGCAAAGACATGCACGCCTTGCTGCTGGAGCTGTGGCGCGAGACGCAACTGACGGTGTTCATGGTCACCCACGACCTGTCCGAAGGTTTCAGCCTCGGCACCCGCTTGCTGGTGTTCGACAAGGTCCGCGTCGACCCGCACGCCCCCGGAGCCTATGGCGCGCGCATCACCTACGACATCCCTTTGAACAGCGACCGCCGCGCCCATCGCGCCGCCGTCGATGCCTTGCCGGCTGAGCTGGCAGGCACGCTTCGTATCGCTTAGAGGAATCTGAACATGACTGATTCAACCCAACTGTTTCCACCCTTCGCCGAAGAAATGCTCCCCGGCGGCGGCCATCGTTCGTTCGTCCTCAAGCGCGGCCAATTGCTGCGCCTGACCGACCTGCGTGGCGGTGCCAACGTCAGCCTGACGCTGCTCAACGCCAATGAAAAAACCGAGCGTCTGAACCTGCCCGACAGCCTCAAATGCCAACACACCGCCAAGCTCACCACGGGCCATTGCCTCTACTCGGACATGGACCGGGTGCTGGCGGCAATCACCGCCGACACCTGCGGCTGGAGCGACAGCCTCGGCGGCGTGCTCTGCGCTGAAGAAGTGGCAGAAAAATACGGCGCCGGCCGCTATCAGGAATTGCGCAACGGCTTCTTCCGCAACGGCACCGACAACCTGTTGGTGGAACTCGGCAAGTGGGGTCTGGGCCTCTCGGATCTGCTGATGACCCTCAACCTGTTCAGCCGCGTAAATGTCGATGAGGCTGGGCGCTTCCACTTCGTCGAAGGCAATTCCAAGGCCGGCGACTACATCGAGTTGTACGCGCCGATGGACACGCTGGTGGTGCTCACCGCCCTGCAACACCCGATGGACCCGTCGCCGGACTACGCGCCAAAACCGTTGAAGTTGAGCTGGATGAACGCCGACGCCAGCGTCGCCGAACACTGCCGCACTTCGCGCCCGGAAAACGAGCGCGGCTTCATCAACACCGACCGTCTGTTCGCCTGAGGATCGCTGCCATGTCACTTGCAATCGCTACCGCTCAAAAGCATCCAGAAACAGCGGTCTACCGCGCCACCATTCCCGCCGGCGAACCGTGGCTGATGGAAGTCAAGGCCGGCCAGACCCTGCGCATCCTCGATCTGGAAGGCAATCAGGCTGTCGATACCTTGTTCTACAGCGTCGCCAATCCGAAAGAACGCTACGACGTACAACGCACGTTACGCCGGCAGAACAGCGTCTACCTGAGCACCGGCAGCGTGCTGTATTCCAACCTCGGCAAACCCATGTTGACCATCGTCGCCGACACCTGCGGCCGCCACGACACCCTTGGCGGTGCCTGCGCGCAGGAGAGCAACACCGTGCGTTACGCCCTGGAAAAACGCTACATGCACAGCTGCCGCGACAACTACCTGCGCGCCTGCGTCCACGACGGACGACTGGGCAAGGGTGACATCGGGCCGAACATCAACTTCTTCATGAACGTGCCGGTCACGGCGGATGGCGGGCTGACCTTTGAAGACGGGATTTCGGCACCGGGCAAGTACGTGGACCTGCGGGCGGAGATGGATGTGATCGTGCTGATTTCCAACTGCCCGCAGTTGAATAACCCGTGCAATGCCTACAACCCTACGCCTGCGGAGCTGCTGGTATGGAACTGAAACTTTCGCGGTTGCGGCGGTGGTTGTTTGCCCTGTGCCAGGCCCGTTCCGGCCAGTGCCTGAAATCTCCAGACCACCACTAAACCTGTGGGAGCGGGCTTGCCCGCGATAGAAGTGTGTCAGTCGACATCAGTGTTGAAAGTGCCGGCCTCATCGCGGGCAAGCCCGCTCCCACAAGGTTTTGTGGTGTTTGGGAGTGAATTGATTCTGCCGTCGGGGACGACCCCGGCGCCCAACGAAAAACTGCGGGACGGCCCGCATCCCCTCCAGGGGTTTTGCCATGTTCGAAAAAGTCCTGATTGCCAACCGTGGCGCCATCGCCTGCCGCATCCTGCGCACCTTGGGTGAATTGCAGGTCAAGGGCGTCGCCGTTTACTCCGAAGCCGATGCCGCGAGCCTGCACCTCCTGCAAGCCGATGAAGCCCACAGCCTCGGTGAAGGCGCGGCGGCCGGCACCTATCTGGCGGTCGAGAAAATCCTCGCCATCGCCAAATCCTCCGGCGCCACGGCGATCCATCCCGGCTACGGTTTCCTCTCGGAAAACGCCGCGTTCGCCGAAGCCTGCGAAGCGGCCGACATCGCGTTCATCGGTCCGACACCTGAACAGCTGCGCGTATTCGGCCTTAAACACACGGCACGCGCATTGGCCAAGCAACACGGCGTGCCAATGCTCGAAGGCACCGAGTTGCTCGACAGCCTCGACGCGGCGTTGGTCGCGGGTGAACAGCTCGGTTACCCGGTAATGCTCAAAAGCACCGCTGGCGGCGGTGGCATCGGCATGCGCGTGTGCCGCAGTGCTGCCGAGTTGAGCGAATCCTTCGAAGCGGTCAAACGCCTCGGCCAGAACAATTTCAGCGACGCCGGGGTGTTCATCGAGAAGTACATCCAGCGCGCGCGGCATCTCGAAGTTCAAGTGTTCGGCGACGGTCGCGGTGAAGTACTTGCCCTCGGCGTGCGCGACTGCTCGGTGCAGCGCCGCAATCAGAAAGTCCTCGAAGAAACCCCGGCGCCGAACCTGCCCGAAGGCATGGCCGAAGCGTTGTGCGCAGCAGCGATCAAACTGGCCAAAGCGGTGAATTACCGCAGCGCCGGCACCGTGGAATTCGTCTTCGACAGCGCAGACCAGCGCTTCTATTTTCTGGAAGTGAACACCCGTTTGCAGGTCGAACACGGCGTCACCGAACAAGTGTGGGGAGTGGATTTGGTGCGCTGGATGGTCGAGCTCGCGGCCGGGGATTTACCGTCGTTAAACACCTTGAGCCAGGCTTTGAAAGCCAACGGCCATGCAATTCAGGCGCGGCTGTATGCGGAAGATCCGGGTCGTGATTTTCAGCCGAGCCCCGGCTTGCTGACCGCTGTGAATTTCCCCATCGCTGACGGTAAACAACTGCGCATTGACACCTGGGTCGAGGCCGGTTGCGAGATTCCACCGTACTTCGACCCGATGATCGCCAAAGTCATCAGTTGGGCGCCGACCCGCGAAGAAGCGCGGGCCGATCTGCATCAGGCCTTGGGTGACAGCCAACTCTATGGCGTGGAAACCAACCGCGATTACCTGCGGCAGATCTTGCTCGATGCGCCGTTCGCCAGCGGTCAGCCGTGGACCCGCTGCCTCGAACATCTGATCTATCAGGCCAACACCTTTGAAGTGCTCAGCGCCGGCACGCAGACCAGCGTGCAGGACTATCCCGGACGCCTCGGCTACTGGGCCGTGGGCGTACCGCCGTCAGGGCCGATGGACAGCCGCGCATTACGTCTGGGCAATCTGTTGCTGGGTAACGAAGAAGGCACCGCCGCGCTGGAAATCACCATGAGCGGGCCGTTACTGCGCTTCAATTGCGACGCAGTGGTGGCGGTCAC
This sequence comes from Pseudomonas sp. O230, assembly GCF_045447035.1. Lineage (NCBI taxonomy): Bacteria > Pseudomonadati > Pseudomonadota > Gammaproteobacteria > Pseudomonadales > Pseudomonadaceae > Pseudomonas > Pseudomonas sp. O230. The sequence continues at coordinate 132,049 of NZ_JBJGXN010000005.1, forward strand.
CGGAGCAGTGATTGCGCTGACGCTGAACGGTGAAACCGTGGCGATGAACACGGCGCTGCTGATTCCGGCCGGTGCCACGCTGAGCCTCGGGACGATTGCCGGTGCGGGCGCTCGCAGCTATCTGTGCCTGCGTGGCGGCCTGCAAGTGCCGGATTATCTGGGCAGCAAAAGTACCTTCACGCTGGGGCAGTTTGGTGGGCATGGTGGTCGGGCGTTGCGCGCGGGTGACGTGTTGCATGTGCCCGCGTTAATCGACCACAGCGTCGGTCAACAACTGGACCACGTAACCGAGTTGCCTGCCGTGCGGCAGATTCGGGTGATCTACGGCCCGCACGGCGCACCGGAATATTTCACCGAAAACTACATCGGCACGTTCTTCGCGACTCAATGGGAAGTGCATTTCAACTCCAGCAGAACGGGCGTGCGCCTGATCGGGCCGAAGCCGGAATGGGTACGTGCGGACGGTGGTGAAGCGGGACTGCATCCGTCGAATATTCACGACAATCCGTACGCCATTGGCGCGGTGGATTTCACCGGGGACATGCCGGTAATCCTGGGACCGGACGGCCCGAGCCTGGGCGGGTTTGTGTGCCCGGTGACCGTGATCGAGGCGGATCTTTGGCAGCTTGGGCAACTCAAGGCCGGGGACAAGGTGCAGTTCCTCCCCGTCGATCTCCAGACCGCCCGCTATCTCGCCTGCAAATGGGATACCTGTGGGAGCTGGCTCGCCAGCGATGGGGCCCGACCAGACACCGCATCAACTTCATCGCTGGCAAGCCAGCTCCCACAGGGCCTTATGTCGCCTGTTGTCTTGGAGTTGGGTCAAGCGGATACGCAGTTGGTTGCAAGGTTGTCGGGGGATACGCATCTGCTCCTGGAAATCGGCGCGCCTGAACTGGATCTCGTTTTGCGCTTCCGCGCCCACGCCCTCATGCAAGCCCTGGAAAGCAAACACCTGCACGGTGTCATCGACCTCACACCGGGCATCCGCTCGCTGCAAGTGCACTACCAACCCGAACAACTGCCACTGACCGATTTGCTCGGTATCGTCGCCGGTGAATGGGATGCGGTGTGCGCCGCCAAGGACCTGCAAGTCCCCTCGCGCATCGTCCATCTGCCGCTGTCCTGGGACGACCCGGCCTGCCAATTGGCGATCGAAAAATACATGACCACCGTGCGCAAAGACGCTCCGTGGTGCCCGAGCAACCTGGAGTTCATCCGCCGCATCAACGACCTGCCGAACCTTGATGAAGTGCAGCGCACCGTATTCGACGCCAGTTATCTGGTGATGGGCCTGGGCGACGTTTACCTCGGTGCACCGGTCGCCACCCCACTCGATCCGCGCCATCGTCTGGTGACCACCAAATACAACCCGGCCCGCACCTGGACCGCGGAAAACTCGGTGGGTATCGGTGGCGCCTACATGTGCGTGTACGGCATGGAAGGCCCCGGCGGTTATCAGTTCGTCGGTCGCACGTTGCAGATGTGGAACCGCTACCGCGAAGTCGCCGCGTTCGACGGCAAACCTTGGCTGCTGCGTTTCTTCGATCAGATCCGTTTCTACCCGGTGAGCGCCGATGAACTGCTGCGCATCCGCCGGGATTTCCCCCTCGGGCGATTCGCGCTGAACATCGAGCACAGCCAGTTGAACCTCGCGGACTACCAGGCGTTCTTGACCAAAGAGTCCTCGAGCATTGGCGCTTTTCGGGATCAACAGAAAGGCGCATTCAACGCCGAACGCGAACGTTGGATCGCCAGTGGCCAAGCGCACTTCGACAGTGAAGAACTGGCCCCGGAAGCGACCGAAGACGCACCGCTGGCCAGCGGCGAACTGAGCGTCGACAGCCACATCGCCGGCAACCTCTGGCAGGTTCAGGTGGAGACCGGCAGCCGCGTCGCCGCCGGCGATGTGCTGGTGATTCTGGAGTCGATGAAGATGGAAATCCCGCTGCTCGCACCGATGGCCGGCGTGGTGCGCGAGATCCGCGTGCAACCGGGTTCGGCGGTGCGCGCCGGACAGCGCGTCGTGGTGCTGCAACTCGACTGAACCCATTTGGAAAAGGACTCACATCATGACCATCAATCTGCAACTCGACGTCCTGCGCAGTGCTTATCGCGTCGGCAACATCACGCCACGTCAATTGCTGCTGAGTCTGCGCGACAGAGCCGCCGCGCTGAACCCGGATTTTCACCTGTTCATCCATTTGCTCAGCGTTGAAGAACTGGAACCGTACCTCGCCGCGCTCGACGGTCGCGATATCGACAGCCTGCCGCTGTACGGCGTGCCGTTTGCGATCAAGGACAACATCGATCTGGCCGGCATTCCAACCACGGCGGCATGCCCGGCGTTTGCCTATGTGCCGTCGCAGTCGGCGACCATCGTCGAGCAGTTGCTGGCACTGGGCGCGATTCCGCTGGGCAAGACCAATCTCGACCAGTTCGCCACCGGCCTCAATGGCAGTCGCTCGCCGTATGGCGCCTGCCCGAACAGCGTGTTGCCGGAGTACCCGTCGGGCGGTTCCAGCGCCGGGTCTTCGTTGGCGGTGGCGCTGGGCGTGGCGAGTTTTTCGTTGGGCACGGACACGGCGGGTTCCGGGCGCGTGCCGGCGGGTTTGAACAATCTGGTGGGATTGAAAGCCACCAAAGGGTTGATCTCCACGGCGGGTGTGGTGCCGGCGTGTCGCACGCTCGATTGCGTCACGACGTTTACCGCGACGGCGCAGGAAGCCAGTCAGTTACTGGCACTCACCGCACACCTCGATCCACGGGATGAATACAGCCGCAGCAACCCGCTGTGGAATGACGGCTCGGCGTTTGGCACACCGCGGCCCTTCCGCTTCGGCGTGCCGCGTGCGCAGGACCTCGAGTTCTTCGGTTGCCCTGAAGGACCGCTGTTGTTCGGCGATGCTATCGATCGATTCAAGGCGTTGGGCGGTGAAGCGGTGGAACTGGATTTTTCACCCTTCCTTGAAGCGGCGCGGTTGCTCTATGAAGGCCCATGGGTGGCGGAGCGCTACAGCGTGGCTGGCGAGTTGATGGAGCAAAATCCGCAAGCGGTGTTGCCGGTGATTCGCGCCGTGTTGGCCAAGGCGCCAGCGGTGAGCGGCGTGCAAACGTTCCGCGCGCAGTATCGGCTGCAAGCCTTGAAAACCCTGTGCGACAAGGCGTTGGAAGGATTGGATTGCGTGCTCACGCCGACCATCGGCCGTCCGGTCACGTTGGCGGAACTTGAGGCTGAACCGGTGCTGCGCAATTCGGAACTGGGTTACTACACCAACTTCATGAACCTGCTCGATTACGCCGCTGTCGCGGTGCCGAGCGGGTTCATGGGCAATGGTTTGCCATGGGGCGTGACGGTGTTTGGTCGTGCGTTTACCGATCAGTATCTGTTGAGCGTGGCGGATGCGTTTCAACGTCGTGCGCAGTCACCTGCACCGTTGGCAGTCGCTCGCAATGACCGTGCGCGGCTGGTGGTGTGCGGCGCGCATCTGGATGGGCTGGCGCTGAACTGGCAGTTGAAGCGACGCGGCGCGACGTTGGTCGAGTCGACGTTCAGCTCGCCGGACTATCAGCTGTATGCGTTGGCCGGTGGCCCACCGTTTCGTCCGGGGATGGTGCGGGTGAAAGATGGCGGCGTGGCGATTGCGGTGGAGGTCTGGGAGTTGCCGAGCAGTGAGTTGGGGTCGTTTTTGACCGGTATTCCGGCGCCGCTGGGGGTGGGCAAGGTGCAACTGGCGGATGGGCGTTGGGAGAGTGGGTTTATCTGTGAGGCGTATGGGTTGGAGGGTGCGGTGGATATCAGTCACCTGGGCGGATGGCGTGCGTACCTGAAAGAGTTGAGTTGATCTCTCGATTCGCGAGCAAGCCCGCTCCCACAGGTTTTGCGCAGTCCTTGTGGGAGCGGGCTTGCCCGCGATGGCATCCGCACAGACGTCATCGAACCAGATCCCTGCCGATTCACCCTACAAATCCCGCAGTTATTTCCCCGCAGTGCCACTAGAATGCTCCCCAACGGGTCACTGCCAACGGAATCGCCATGCCGCTTCACTCGCCGCTGTATTCGCAACGTTCGCTGGTTCTCACGCTGATCGCGCTACTGGGCGCAGGCTTTCTCGCCACGTCATTGCTCAGCTACTACGCCTCGCGCGCCTCGATCCGCGACAACATCGTCAACACCGAACTGCCGCTGACGTCGGACACGGTCTACTCGGAAATCCAGAAAGACCTCGTCAGACCGATCCTGATTTCCTCGATGATGTCCCGCGACACCTTCATGCGCGACTGGGTGGTCAACGGCGAACACGACCCCGACCAGATGACCCGCTACCTCAACGAGGTCATGACTCACTACGGCGCCTACACCGCGTTTTTCGTCTCCAACGGCACGCTGACCTACTACCACGCCAAGGGCGTGCTCAAGCAAGTCAAAGTCACTGAACCGCGCGACGCCTGGTATTTTCGCGTACGCGACATGGCCAATCCCTACGAAATCAACGTCGACCCGGACCTTGCCAACAAAGACAACCTGACCTTTTTCATCAACTACAAGGTCTACGACTACAACAACCGTTTCATCGGTGCGGCGGGTGTCGGCCTGACGGTGGATGCGGTGATCAAGCTGATCGACAAATACCAACAGCGCTATCAACGCAGCGTGTACTTCGTCGACAGCTTCGGCCGATTGGTGCTCACCGGCGCCGAGGGTGGCCCGCAGGGTGCGCATATCGGCCAAAAACTCAGCAAACTCGAGAGCATGAAGGGCCTGGTCAGCCAGCTGCCCAAGCCCCACAGCGGCAGCTACGAATATTCCGTCCAGGGCCAGGGACATTTCCTCAACGTGCGGTTCATTCCGGAGCTGAACTGGTACCTGTTCGTCGACAAACGCGAAGACGGCGCCCTCAATGAAATCCGCCATTCGCTGTACCTCAACCTGCTGATTTGCCTGCTTGTGACCTTGATCGTGCTGGCCCTGCTCAACCGGGTGATCAAGCGTTATCAAGGCAAGATCCAGGCGCAGGCGACCCTCGACAGCCTCACTGAGCTGCCAAACCGTCGCGGCTTCGACCTGCTGGCGGCGCAAGCGATGCACGAGGCGCAGCGCGAACCGAAGCCGCTGACCGCGCTGCTGCTGGATCTGGACCACTTCAAGGTCTTGAATGACACCTACGGCCACCTGGCCGGCGATCAAGTGCTGATCGGCTTCGCCCGGGACCTGCAGAGTTGCCTGCGCCATTCCGACATCGTCTGCCGTTGGGGCGGTGAAGAGTTCATCGTGTTGCTCAAGGACACCGACGGTGAGACCGGTCTGAAGATTGCCGAGAAAATTCGTCAGCACGTTGAAGAACAGCGTTATGCCTACAACGATCAGGCCTTGCAGCTGACAGTCAGCATTGGCCTGACCACGCTGCAACCGGATGACACCTTGCACACCCTGCTCTCCCGGGCCGATCATGCGATGTATCGGGCCAAGCAATCCGGCCGTAACCGTACCTGCGCGGAAATGCCTCACACCAGTTATGCATAGTCCTACATGAACAAACCTGAATTCTGCCCGGCCTGCGGCGCTTCCAATGACTGCACCCTGGCCGACCCTCGAACCGCCGATCGGGCCTGCTGGTGCTACGGGGTCAGCATCGACCCGGCGGTCCTCGAAGCGCTGCCGCCCGAATTGCGTGACAAATCCTGCCTGTGCCCACGTTGCGCGCAGGTCGAGGCGCAGTTGTAAGCATCCTTATGGCCGATCACGTAAGATGCGCGACCCGTTTCCTGTCGATCTCATTTCATGCGCGTTGACCGTTTCCTCAGCAACCTGCCCCGCTACAACCGTAAGCAGGTCCGCCTGTTGCTGGTGGAAAAGCGCGTGCGGGTCGACGGAAAAGTCGTCAGTGATCCTCACGCCGAGGTGCTGGAGTTCAGCCGGGTCGAAGTCGATCAAGACGTGCTGCAAGCCGGCAAACCCGCGCGTTATTTCATGCTGCACAAGCCAGCCGGTTGCGTCAGCGCTACCCGCGACCCGGAGCACCCGACAGTCCTCGATCTGTTCGACGAGCCCGACAAGCAAGACCTGCACATCGCCGGTCGCCTGGACTTCAACACCACCGGTCTGATGCTGATCACCAACGACGGTAGCTGGTCGCGACGCCTGACCCAACCGCAGACCAAACTGCCCAAGGTCTATTACGTCGAGACCGAGCAAGAGATCGGCCCGGAATACGCGCTGACATTCACCGAAGGCCTGTACTTCGCTTTTGAAGACTTGACCACGTTGCCGGCCGAGTTGACCCTGCTCGGTGCAAAATCAGCCCGACTGAGCATCGTCGAAGGCCGTTATCACCAGGTGAAACGAATGTTCGGCCACTTCGACAACAAAGTGCTGCGTCTGCACCGTGAGCGCATGGGGCCGCTGGTGCTCGACAATGCGCTAAAACCGGGCGAGTACCGTGCGTTGCGCACCGAAGAGATCCAATTGATCTAAGCAGCCTACCGCTCAGCAGAAGTTGTCGAACAATTCACCAATGGCACTTGCGCGATCCCCACTCCCCTGCTTGAATCAGGACGTCAGCCGAAATGTGACTGACGAGTCACAACATACTTCTAAGAAACTTTTTTCCGGTTAGAGAACCCTCAGGTTCCGCCTCAGACCGGCAGACTGCCCGCCAATAATAAAACCCGTCGACCGGACTGCAATGGATCGACATGGGCCTCCAAATTCCAGGCGTATGCCTACCTGTCACAAAGCTCGTGCAATCTCATTTGCGCGCATACCCGCTTGCCAGGAGTCTTATGACATGAGGCCAGAAATCGCTGTGCTGGATATACAGGGTCAGTATCGGGTTTACACGGAGTTCTATCGCGCAGACGCCGCAGAGAAGACCATCATCTTGGTCAACGGCTCGATGGCCACGACTGCGTCGTTTGCACAAACCGTGAAAAACCTCCACCCGCAGTTCAACGTGGTCTGCTACGACCAGCCCTACGCGGGCAAGTCCAAAGCCCACAACCTGCATGAGAAATTGCTGACCAAGGAAGTCGAAGGGCAGATCCTCCTGGAGCTGATCGACCACTTCGCCGCCGAACACGTGCTGTCGTTTTCCTGGGGTGGCGCCGCGACCCTGGTCGCCCTCGCCCAACGGCCACGGCGCATCGAAAAAGCCGTGATCAGCTCGTTCTCCCCGGAGATCAACGCGCACATGCTCGACTACCTCGAGCGCGGTGTGGACTACCTCGGCAGCCGTGACGGCGACCGGGTCGGCAACCTGGTGAACAGCACCATCGGCAAACACTTGCCGACCCTGTTCAAGCGCTTCAACTACCGCCACGTCAGCAGCCTGGCCGATCATGAATACGGGCAGATGCACTTCCACATCAGCGACCTGCTGCACAGTGATCGCGAGTGCTTCCTCAAGGCCTCGGAAAAAATCAACGTACCAGTGCTGTTCATGAACGGCGAATGGGACGAATACACTGCCGCCGATGGCGCGCGATTGTTCGCCAATCGCGTGCAACACGCCACGTTCACGACACTGGATGCGACGGGGCACTTTCTCGACATGGAACACAAAGCCGCCTGCCGAGACAGTCGCAATGCGCTGCTGGGTTTCCTGAAACCTGAGCAACAGGCAAATCGACCGCGTTACCACTACGTCCAGGACCACCATGCATTCGCAATCTGAAACAGCGTCATCGCGAGCACGCTTCGCCCTATAGCGTCAAACGCATTCCTGTAGGCGCGAAGCTTGCCCGCGAACGACCGTCACCCGGTCCGATGTCTTGTGTCACCTGCGCTAAAGCCATCCAGCGCAAAGAAAAACTTCATTTCCACGCGCACATCTGGTACAAAGTCAGCCGCTCTGAGCGGGTGTCGTATAATGGCATTACTCCAGCTTCCCAAGCTGATAACGAGGGTTCGATTCCCTTCACCCGCTCCAATCGAATTTTGGTCTCACGTTGTTTTTTGACGGGGGATGCAGGAAATAAAAAAACCGGCCTTGATGGTCGGTTTTTTTGTGTCCGGGATTTGTGTCTCAAATAGAAAGTTAGCGTTTTACCGTGAAATCGCGGTTTTGTTAGCGTTTTGATCGTCCGGATAAAGGAGTCGCCGGTATCGCTTCTACAGGGTTTTAGCTGCCAGACACTCGTTTCCTTCATCCTGAACTGCCCATCAAGCGACTCGATGACTGGTACAGAAGCCTCCGAGAACTTCTCGGAGCGCTTTTGAACGCACTGGCCGCAGGTTTCCCGATGGCCCGGTTCGCCAACCCACGTACAGCTACCACCCTATTGTTTGGCGACGATTGAGTGGTAGGTCTTCCCTCAGACAGGGTGATCACTCATGTATAAATATATGGCGTTAACCAGCAAACCGGGGCGCCCTTTGCGTTTTGCCGCCCCACGTATATTTTCCGTATAGATCCCCGCCAGCCAGTAAAGATGCCGTAGCACACCCTCAAACCCGACAAAAAAACCCCTACCCTGCCAGCTCACCTTTCACGCAGAGATCAGCATGGACAATTCGGAGTTGGGGCTCATGATCATTTCAATGATTGGGTTATTCGGCTTTGCGTCATTTCTTTTTGACTACTTGAGCGCCAAACGAAGGGACAGATAACGTTCAGCGTTATCCGTCCCTTTCTGGCATCAGCGGGTCGCGACGATGAACAATCGCGGGAACGGCAGCAGCACCGAACCATCACTCAGCGCCGGATACGCCTGCTCGATCACGGCGTGATATTGCTTGAGGTACTGCGCCTTTTCCGCGTCATCCAGCGGCTCGAGAAACGGTCGCAAGCCGCTGCCCTTGAACCACTCGACCACGCCCGACGCGCCGCCCGCCAGCGGATGATGGTAAGTGGTGCGCCACACATCGACGCGCGCGCAGTGCGGTCGCAGCATCGAGTAGTAGTCGCTGGCGCTGGCCATTTCCGTGCGTTGCCCGGCGGCGTCTGCCAACTTGCTGGCCCATGGGCCATCGGCAGCGACTTCACGCATCAGGCGATGGGACGGTTCGTTGAGGTTGTCGGGCATCTGAATGGCCAGGCTGCCGCCCTGGGTCAGACGGGCGGCGAGCGAGGGCAGTAATGTTGCGTGATCGGGCAGCCACTGCAACACCGCGTTGGCGAAGATCACGTCGAACGGACCGCTGTCGTTCCAGGTGCCAATGTCCACGGTGTCGAACTGCACCTGCGGCAAGCGCTTACGGGCGGCTTCGATCATGTCGCTCGAACTGTCGACGCCACGCACCGTGGCGCTGGTGAAGCGCTCCACCAGCAATTCGGTCGAATTGCCGGGGCCGCAACCGATGTCGATGGCCGAGCGCGCGTCCACGGGCGGGATCGCCGCGAGCAGATCGCGTGCCGGGCGGGTGCGTTCATCTTCAAAAGCGACGTATTGCTGGGCGGACCAACTCATTGCGTTCTCCTGTCGAAGCGTTGTCCGGGCCTGGGCCGACAACCGGTTCGCTACGATACAGCGGCCCGTGAGTTGACCCAACCCGACTTGTGGATATTCGGCTTTCAAATCGCAAAGTTGTAGGAGCCGGCTTGCCGGCGATGGCGGTGTATCAGTCAACATTGACAAGCCTGACACACAGCGATCGCCGGCAAGCCGGCTCCTACAGAGATCGTGTTTTCATTGAGCGTAGAAATGTAAGCAGAATTTTCATCGCCCCCGCGCTGTCACAAATTCAGGCGCATCCCTATAAGGACAACGGCAATGAAATTCGCAAAAATCTCGCAGAAACTCGCCTTGTGGGCCGGCAGTCCCAAGACGTTTATGGGGGCGTTGATTCTCATCGGTCTGTGGGGGTTGAGTGGGCCGATTTTTGATTACAACGACACCTGGCAACTGATGATCAACACCTCGACCACGATCATCACGTTCCTGATGGTGTTCCTGATCCAGAACACGCAGAACCGCGACACTGACATTTTGCATTTGAAAATCGATGAGTTGCTGCGGGCGAACAAAGAGGCGAAAAACGCGATGCTCGGGCTCGAGGCGCTGGATCTCAAGCAACTGGAGGCCCTGCGTAAACACTACCGTGCCATGGGTGAACACGAGGTGCATGACCTGGCGGGGTTAGCGACCAAAGGCAAGCACAAACAGAATTTGAACGACTGCTGAGTGCGGGAGCGGCGTGTCTGATACACCACGGCGATTGGATCGTCGGAACGCCGCCCGCAGCAAGCCGGCTCCTCCAGTAGGAGCCGGTTACCAAAAATGTGCGTCAGCGACTGGCTTGCAGTGCCTTGGCCATTTGCAGATGGTTCTGCAGTTTGGGCAGGGTTTCTTCAGCGAAAGCTTTGATTTCCGGCACATCGGTGGTCTGCGCAGTCTGCTGAAGCTGCTCGATGGCTTCCTGCGTGGTCTTCACTTGACTGGCGGCATACGCCTGGTCAAAAGCGCCACCGTCCTGCACCTCCGGCATCAAGGCTTTGGCCTTGTCCACCACCTCTTCGCGTGGCGCCACCGGCAGATCCAGTTGCTTGGCGATTTTAGCCAGGTGCTGGTTAGCGGTGGTGCGGTCGTTGATGACGACGATGGTGTAATCCTTGACCTCTTTGGATTCGGATTTCTGATGCGCCAGGCGGCTGGCTTCGATGTCGGCCATGCCTTTGGCCGAGGCATCGTTGATGAATTCGGCGGGGGACTGGGCAAACGCACTGCTGGCACACAGGCCCAGTAACGTGGCAAAACTTGCGTTGCGTAATCGGGTGGCCATCCGGCTCATGGTCGCGCCCTCCTCAATTTAAAATTCAAACGGGAGCTTTCGCTCCCGCTTCTCAATCAAAACTACGTTCACCACTACTTGGATTTCTGACCACCTTTGCGGCCCATATCGGGTTTCGCAGGCTCTTTATCGACAGTCGTGGTGGTAGTTTTCCCACCTTTGCGACCAGCTTCAGACGCCTTCGTTCGATCGGTGGCAGTGTGTCCCGTGTTCGAGTTTCTTGAGTTAGGCATGATTTTCTACCTCGTGGTATTGATCGCGGCGAGCTGTAGCCCGCATAGAATCTGAATTTCGATCACCGCAAAGGTTTAGAAAAACTGGGGTCGATGCGACGAACGGCGAGCCATATTCAACTCTCAAGCCGCACATGGTTCTGCCGCTTGGCGCTGTACATGGCCTCGTCGGCATGGCGGAGCAATTGCTTTTCTTCCGTGCCATGCTCGGGAAAATGCGCGACGCCAATGCTCGGCTGAATGTTGACGCTATGACCGTCCAATCGCAGCGGCTGAGCCAGAATTTGACGGATTTTTCCCGCCACACTGTCAGCATCTTCCGAGGCCTGGATGCTGTGCAACAACACCACGAATTCATCGCCGCCGATGCGTGCCACGGTGTCGGTGTCGCGCACGCAGCCCTTGAGCCGATTGGCTACCGCTTGCAGCAGCATGTCGCCAACGGCATGGCCGTGGGTGTCGTTGACCTCCTTGAAGCGGTCAAGGTCGACGTACAGCAGGGCCATGCGCCCGGACTCCGACTTGGCCAGAGTCAGCGAAGCTTTCAGCCGGTCACGCAGCAACTCGCGGTTGGGCAGTTGGGTCAGTTGATCGTACTGGGCCATGCGCTGCAGCCGGGCATGCAACTGCTTGCGCTCGATGGCGGTGGCGACCTGGGCACACACGAACTGCAACAGTTCCTTGTCTTGCTCGGTGTAGCGCTCGCCGCCCGCCACGCTTTTAACGATCAGTGCACCGATGGTGCCGTTCTGCGAGTTCAACGGCACGCCCAGCCAGCAGGGCGAGTGCTCGCCGGCAACCAGCAACTCGAAGCCTTCCGGGGCATTGTCCTGATCCGGGGTCAGCAGGATCGGCTTGCCGCTGCGGATCACTTCAGCGCATAGCCGTCCGGTGACCGTTCCGGGCTGTTCGGGTTGCTGTTCATTGTCGTCGACGTGGTAAGGGAAATTGAGTTGCGCGCAGTGCTCGTCATACAGCGCCACGGAGAAATTCAGCGCCGGCAGCCATTCACCGATGATCATGTGGATGCGTTTGAACAACGCCAGCAAGTCCTCGGCCGCGTGGGCTGCTTCGGAGATCGCATACAGCGCCGCTTGCCGGGACTCGGCCTGCTTGCGCTCGGTGATGTCACGGGCCACGGCGATGCGCAGTTGATCGACTTCCGACCAGCGCGCGGACCACAGGATATGCACCACGCCGCCATCCTTGCGCAGGTAGCGGTTCTCGAAGTTGAGTTTGGGATCGCCGCCCATGATCTCCCGCGCAGCGTCGAGGGTGCGCTGGCGATCGGCGGGATGCACCATATCGATCATCGGCAGGCCGACCAGCTCATCAGGCGTGTAACCGAAAATGCGCTCGCAGGCCGCGCTGACAAAAACAAAGCGACCCTGTTTATCAACCGCGCAAACGGCGTCCAGCAGTAGATCGATGTAACTCGCCAGCGGCGCGGAATTTCTGGTTGCCATGGTGCCGAGTGCATGTCCGAACAATGCAGCAATAAAGAACCATCCCTGACCGGTAATAATGCCGCTGACGCGTCCCTGCGATCAGTTTCAAGCCTTGTTCGGCATCAGCCCCGGCAAGGCATGCGCCAGGGCGTTGATGGCGAAACCGATAAACATCACCCCGCACAACCGAGTGATCGCCAGTTCATGCCGTTGATACAGGCTGCGCACTTGCCGTGCACCGACGATGCCAATGAGGATAGCGTAGGCCAACAGACCACCAACGAAGCTCAAGACAATCAACCACGGCAGCATCGACCAATGCAGCAGTTCCGCACGGCTGGACAGCAACGCCGTAAAGGTCGCCACCGCGACCGGATAGGCTTTGGGATTGGTCAAACCAAACAGTATGCCGTGCCAGAACGGCTGCCGCGCCGGGCCTTGCGGCGCTTCGGCGCTGCTGCGTTTGGCCCGCACCGCGCGTAAACCAAGCCAGAACAGATAGAGGCCGCTGAGCACGCCCAACACGTCAAACGCCGTACTGCCGATTTCCCGCGCACCGACAATCGCGATCAACGCGGTACTGCACCAGACCACGTCACCGAGCAAATGCCCGCACAAAAAACCCGCCCCTGCCCGCCGCCCACGCGCCGCGCCGATGCCAAACACCGCCAATACGCCCGGCCCCGGGGTGATCCCGTAAATGAAGCCCGAGGCGAGAACGGCCATTAGCAGCGATGGGGTCATCGGGGAAATCCTTCTGAACTATGTGGTGAATGGGCGCAAGTCTATATCAGGTCCCTGGAAATCAACTGACTGATCGTCGAAGAACTTCATTCCCGCATAAGGCCGCTGCCGACAGGCCGCCAGCCGCGACGCCAGATCGCCGACATGGGCTTCGAGCTTGTGACCGTCGGGGTCGAGGAAGTAGAACGACGCGCCTTCGTTAAGGTTATCGCGCCATTCCCGGACGTTGGCGGCTCGAAGGCGTTCGACGAAGGGCGGGAAGTCGGGTGCGCTGATGTTGAAGGCGTAATGGGTGTAATCGGCGGCCGGTTCACAGTTGCGCAGCGGATCGAGGGAAAGGCACAGCCAAAGGCCGGGCAGCGAAAGGTAGGCGCCGTTGTCCCAGGTAGCGTCGAGCTGAAGTTGCAGGAGGTCGTGATAGAACTCAGCGCTGCGGGTCAGGTCGGTGACGGCGAGGGTCAGGTGGTTAAGGCCGCTCAGCATGATATTTATAGACCTTTGAAACCTTGTGGAAGGACGTAGCTTTTACCGTCGTATCGAAGCGTCGTCAGCACCGGTTTTTCGGTGATGGTCTTTGATTCACAAGCCTCCCCCTCGCCCTTCCCGATTTCGCGTGTGGACACTGTTTTGACGATCAGATCCGCGTAGCCATGTGAGCGGGTGTTGCCGATTTCGAGGGTTCGGCTGTGCTGATAAAGCTCTCCGGCGCAATTGCCATCCCATTCACCGCCGTACTCATAGGTGATGAGCTTGTCGAGGACCGGACGCAACTGGCTGCCCTCTTTCACATAGAGCGAGAGCAACTTTTCACTCACGGGATTGACCCGTGACGAACCATTGAACGTGACGCGCACACCAAACGCTCTCAGGTCCGGCGTGAGCTTGTAACGTGCAGTGTCAATTTGCAGGTCTTCATACGCGATGGCGTCCGACTCAAAAGCCGCGGCCTTTTGATACGTCGCCAACGGTTTCGAATCGACTGCCGATACAACGGCAAGCTGGAGGTCGTATTTCCCTTGAGGGCCATCATCGCTTGCCGAGTATCCCGACTCGAACTGCGATAACGCTGTGATCGTCAGCCCCGGATAAGCCGGCCAGTCTTTGCACACCGAATAGCCGAAATCGCCGGCCAGAAACGGTTTCTGGCAATCAGCGAAGGCCTGCGTTGTCATTACCAGTCCACACAGTGCTACACAACTTATCCATCCAGACTTCAAGGTCATTCCCTGTTCCTTATGTATTGCTGAACACCAGATCATTTCAGGCGCGCACTATCGCCTCCTCTATCCGCCCATTCAACCCGTTCAACGCACAGCTTGAGCGTCCCGATCCCGCAGGCGCTGGCTTGCCAGCGATTACTGTCTGAAATTGCAACGCAGATTTCGAGGGCCCCATCGCCAGCAAGCAGGCTCCTACAAGGTTGGGCGCACTTCAGAACGTGTCGAGTGTGCGCAGACCCCGATGACATACAGCGCCGGTGTGGTGCTGCCATTCAGGTCTAACAACACAAAACCGTGGACGATTCGTCCTCGGCCGGTCGCCTCGGTATAGTCTGCCGCAATCAAAACGCCTGACAAAAAAACAACCCAAGGCTTTCCATGAAGAGCAGCACCACCCTCCTCGTCACCTGCAGCACGGTTTTTCTCGCGCAGTTGGGCATGAGCATTTACCTGCCGGCGCTGCCGGAAATGGCTCGATACCTGTCGGCCGAGGCCTCGCAGGTTTCGTGGGGGCTAGCGGTGTATCTGATCGGCATGGCGCTACCAATGTTGTTTTGGGGCAGCCTGGCTCAGCGCGTCGGCCGAAAACCGGTGCTGCTTGCAGCGCTTGCTATTTATGGGTTGGGCAACCTTGCGCTGCCCTTGGGCCAGACGCTGGAATCCTTTCTGTTTTTCAGACTGGTTCAGGGCATTGGCGCCAGCGGAATTTCGGTCATGGCACGGGTGTTGATCCGCGACAGTTTTCGGGGAGACTTGCTGGCCAAAGCGCTGTCCTGGCTTTCAATTTCTTTCGTGGTGGCGCTGGGGATTGGCCAGTATCTGGGGTCGGTCATTCAGGTCGCGTTGGGCTGGCCGGCGATTTTCTACCTGCTGGGCAGTGTCAGTCTGTTGCTGGCGCTGATCGTGGCCCGGGTCACGTTCCCGGAGCGGGTGGAAGACACCGTTCAGTCGTCCGCGTGGTCGAGTTACTGGCGCATTCTGCGTGATCGGGCCTTCCTGTTGCCGGCGCTCTCCGGCGGGCTGGGTTATGGGGTGATCATCGCGTTCAACACTGCCGGCCCGCTGATTTTGCAAGGACTGTTCAACTGGTCGGCCGTGGAATACGGGCTGTTGGGCTGGCCGATCAGCGCGGGGTATTTTCTCGGGGCATTGGCGGTCAACGGTCTGGTGCTGCGCACCGGCCAACGTCGGTTGATGACGGCGGGAGTGGGGCTGGTACTGGCCGGCAGCGCGGTGATGTTGCTGGGGAGCATCGCCGGCACTTCGATTGCGCTGCTGTTCTGGTTGCCCTACTGCGTTGCGGTGTTCGGCCAGTCGTTGAATTACCCGATCAGCCTGGCGCTGGCCAACGACGGTTCGCCGGTCGGCGGTGCCTATGCGATGGCGTTGAGCGGGTTCATCCATCAACTGATGGCGGCCGTCATCGGTGGCATCGCCAGCCTGATTGCCAACCAGCAGGCATGGCCGTTATCACTGTTATGCACGTTGCTGGCCCTGGGCGCGACGCTCTGCGTGAGCATCGCGCCCGGCCGAAAAACCGCTTAGAACGCGCTGCGGAAAATCTCCTCGATCTGCCGCTGATCCGCTGCACGTGGGTTGGTCACGCCGCACGCGTCTTTCAAGGCGTTGGTGGCGAGGGTCGGAATGTCGTTGAGCCGGGCGCCGAGTTCACGCAGACCGGCGGGAATTTCCACGTCCCTGGCCAGGCTGCGGATGGCCGCAATGGCCGCCTGCGCGCCCTCTTCCGGGCTGAAGCCGCGGATATCGGCGCCCATTGCGTGGGCCACGTCGGTCAGGCGGTCGGCGCACACCAGCGCGTTGAAACTTTGCACATGCGGCAACAGCACGGCGTTACAGACGCCGTGGGGCAAGTCGTAGAAGCCACCCAACTGGTGGGCCATGGCATGCACGTAGCCAAGCGACGCATTGTTGAACGCCATGCCCGCGAGGAACTGTGCGTAAGCCATGTTTTCCCGCGCGGCGAGGTCGCTGCCATCGCGCACGGCCAGACGCAGGTTGTTGCTGATCAGCGTCATCGCCTTCAGCGCGCAGGCATCGGTGATCGGGTTGGCGGCGGTGGACACGTAGGCTTCGATGGCGTGGGTCAACGCGTCCATGCCGGTGGCGGCGGTCAGGCTTTTGGGCATGGCGACCATCAGTGCCGGGTCGTTGACTGACAGCAGCGGCGTGACGTTGCGGTCGACGATGGCCATTTTCACGTGACGGGATTCGTCGGTGATGATGCAGAAGCGCGTCATCTCGCTGGCCGTGCCGGCGGTGGTGTTGATGGCGATCAGCGGCAATTGCGGCTTCTCGGATTGATCGACGCCTTCGTAATCGCGAATCTGCCCGCCATTGGTCGCGCACAACGCAATGCCTTTGGCGCAGTCGTGGGGCGAACCGCCGCCCAGCGACACGACGAAATCACAGCGACTTTCCTTGAGCAGGCCCAGGCCACTTTCGACGTTGGCGATGCTCGGGTTGGGCTTGGCGCCGTCGAATATGACCGAGTCGATGTCCAGCATTGCCAGCCTCTCGGCAATCATCGCCGCCACACCGGCCTTGGCCAGTCCCATGTCGGTGACGATCAGCGCCTTGTGAAAGCCGTATTTGCCAATCGCGTCCATGGCTTCGTCGAGGCAACCAATACCCATGATGTTCACGGCGGGGATGAAAAACGTGCTGCTCATGGCGAATCTCCAGGTCTAGGGCCGTATCGGCTGTTCGATCCGGCGGATACCCACAGAATCGCCTCATTGGCCAAGCGCTAACTTGATCTGGCTCAAGTCCGTGTCGTGATAAAGTCGCCGCCCATCCGACCTTTTGCTTTTTGAGACGACGACCGCAATGACCGATTTCCAGGATGTCGATGCCCAACTTGAAGACTGGAACGCCTTGCGCGCCACCGCCTCGATCAGCGGCCTGCTGGTAGGCAACGGCGCCAGCCGCGCGGTGTGGGACGATTTCGGCTACGACTCGCTGTTCGAAAACGCCCGCACCGTCGAAGAAAAACCCCTGAGCCAGTCCGAGCTGAGCGTGTTCGATGCGATGCAGACGCGCAGTTTCGAGCAGGTGTTGAGCGCGCTGAAAACCACCAGCCGGGTGAACAAAGCCCTGGCCGTCAGCTCCGCCGCACCGCGTAATCGCTACTACGCGATCAAGGAAGCGCTGATCAACACCGTGCACGCGGTGCACATCCCGTGGCGGCTGGTAGTGCCTGCGACGCTGGCGACGATCAATCAGGAATTGGGCGGCTACCGGACGGTGTTCACCACCAATTACGACTTGCTCAGCTACTGGGCGATCCAGCACCAGCCTGATGCGATCACCGATCTGTTCCAGGGCGCCGAGCCGGGGTTTGATTTGAGCGCCACGGCGACCGATAAAACCCGTTTGCTGTACCTGCATGGCGGTTTGCATCTGGTGCGCAATCAGGACGGCACGGCGCGCAAACTGATGTCGACCGAGGGCACGCTGCTGGGCAGTTTCGCGATCAACAACACGATCAAGACGCTGGATGACGTGCCGCTGTTTGTGAACGAGGGGCCGAGCGCGGACAAACTCAAGACCATCCGCAGTTCGGATTATTTGTCGTTTTGCTACGACCAGTTATTGGGGCATGCCGAGGGCTTGTGCGTCTTTGGGCATGCCCTGGGTGAGCAGGACAGCCACATCATTCATGCGTTGCGCCAGGCGCAACCCAAGGTGGTGGCGATTTCGATTTATCCGCGCAGCAAGGCATTTATCCAGCATCAGAAGCGGCATTACGCGAAGGTGTTTGAGGGGACCGGATCAGAGCTGCGGTTTTTTGATTCGAAGACGCATGCGTTGGGGAGCCCGAAGCTGACCGTTCCCGTCGAGAAGTAACACCGATCCTGTAGGAGCCAGCTTGCTGGCGATGGCGGTGGGTCAGTCAACATCTGCATTGGCTGACCGTACGCCATCGCCAGCAAGCTGGCTCCTACAAGGGGATTGCGGTGTATTTAGAGCAGCGGGAGGGTCTTGTCCTTGATCACGGTCGTCGGGCCGTTGGTCTTCACACTGGCGATGCCTTTTGCCATCGCGGCATCAGAGGAATAGGTTTCGCTGCTGCCGATAATCTCGTGGTTGCCGGCTTTGAGGTTGAAGTAAGGATGGCCATCCTTGGTGGTCTTTTTCTCGTAGCGCTCATCCAGCGGACTGTTGCTTTGAATCGACGCGATGCCTTTATCGGCAGCGCCGCGAGTGGTGTACAGCTCGCTGGTCAGAATGGTTTCGGCATTGGCTGCTTTCAGCACAAACCTGAACTGACCATTGCTGCTTTTACTCACTTCGTACCATCCGGACATGCTCTTGCTCCTTTGGCAATTGAGAGGTTTCGCGCTTCAGATTAAAGACCACGCCGGGATTTCTGTCGCCTGTACCGCCGCCTGCTCGCGAAACGGTCGCCTTGGTTTGTGCTACTTCACCACCGTCCGAACCACCGACAATTCCGGAGCAGCGACCCGCCGTTGCGACAAATACCGCGTACAGCTCACCCGCAAAAACGAAGCAAAATTCACCACTTCCCCACGGTAATCCATCACCTCTTCATACAGTTTGGCGATCAACTGGTTGGTGGTCATGCCGTCGACCTCGGCGATTTCGCTGAGGATGTCCCAGAACTGATTCTCCAGCCGCAGGGTGGTGACCACCCCGCAGATGCGCAGCGAGCGGGAGCGCGATTCGTAGAGGATCGGATCGGCCTTGACGTAAAGCTCGCACATGGAAAAGTCCCTCGTTACAGCGTGATTTTGGTGCCCAGCAACCCGAGGAAACCGGCAAGCCAGCTCGGGTGGGCCGGCCACGCCGGAGCAGTGGCCAGATTGCCTTGAACGTGACCTTGCGTCACCGGGATATCGATGAACGTACCACCGGCCAAGCGTACTTCCGGGGCGCAGGCCGGGTAGGCGCTGCACTCGCGACCTTCAAGAACGCCTGCCGCTGCCAGCAATTGCGCACCATGACATACGGCGGCGATCGGTTTGCCGGCCTTGTCGAAGGCGCGCACCAGCTCCAGGACTTTTTCGTTCAGGCGCAGGTATTCCGGGGCACGACCACCGGGGATCAGCAGCGCGTCGTAGTCGGCTTCAGCGACCTTGGCAAAATCGAAGTTCAAGGCAAACAGGTGGCCGGGTTTTTCGCTGTAGGTCTGGTCGCCTTCGAAGTCATGGATCGCCGTGCGCACGGTCTGGCCTGCCGTTTTGTCCGGGCAGACGGCGTGCACCGTGTGACCGACCATCAGCAATGCCTGGAACGGCACCATCACTTCGTAGTCTTCGACGTAATCGCCGACCAGCATCAGAATTTTCTTGGCAGCCATGGGGAGGACTCCTCTGGGAAATACGTGGGCCTGCAGGAGTATTCAAGGTAGTCCTTATCTGCGGGGTCGGGTAATAACCAGCTACTACCTGATAGACCGCGATGACGGTTTCAAACTGTACGGATAACTCTGCGCCCAGCTGTAACACCGCAGCCTGCGCGGTTTATGGCTAGATGAAGACACTTCCCACTACCCTCGATTCTGGTTGCCCTCATGTCCTCGCGCGAAAACACCGGCATGGCTCTCGGCCTGCTCGGCGTTGTGATTTTCAGCCTCACCCTGCCCTTCACACGGATCGTCGTGCAGGAACTCCATCCGCTGCTCAACGGCTTGGGCCGTGCGTTGTTCGCGGCGATACCAGCAGCGCTGTTGTTACTGTGGCGTCGGGAAAAATGGCCGACCTGGAAACAGGTCAAAGGCCTGACGCTGGTGATCGCCGGCGTGATCCTTGGCTTCCCGGTTTTATCCGCTTGGGCGATGCAAACCTTGCCCGCGTCCCACGGCGCATTGGTCAACGGCCTGCAACCGCTGTGCGTGGCGCTATACGCCGCGTGGTTGTCCCACGAACGGCCGTCGAAAGCCTTCTGGGCCTGCGCCGCGCTGGGCAGTGCGTTGGTGCTGGGTTACGCACTGATCAGCGGCGCCGGCAGCATTCAGGCCGGGGATTTGCTGATGCTCGGCGCGATTGCCGTGGGCGGTTTGGGCTACGCCGAGGGCGGCCGCCTGGCCAAGGAGATGGGCGGCTGGCAAGTGATCTGCTGGGCACTGGTGTTGTCGACGCCGCTGTTGATCGGGCCGGTGGTGTACCTGGCGCTGCAACACCAGGGAGAAATTTCGGCCAAGACCTGGTGGGCGTTTGGTTATGTTTCACTGTTCTCGCAGTTCATCGGCTTCTTTGCCTGGTACGCCGGTTTGGCGATGGGCGGCATTGCCCGGGTCAGCCAGATCCAGCTGTTGCAGATTTTCTTCACCATCGCGTTTTCAGCGTTGTTCTTTGGTGAACACGTCGAGCCGATCACCTGGCTGTTTGCGGCCGGGGTGATTGTGACGGTGATGTTGGGACGCAAGACCGCGGTCAAACCGGCGCAACCAGAGCGCATTGCCAACGCATGACCCGATAGGAGCCAGCTTGCTGGCTCCTACAGGTAATTGTCGGCGCGCAACAGGGTTTCCAGGCAATGCTCGGTAATCTGATAGAAATCCTTCAACTCCTGAATCTTCACCAACAACTGGGCCGGGTCCACCGGCTCGGCGCGCTTGACCGCCAGGATCATCTTGTTCTTGTTGGTGTGGTCCAGTGAGATGAACTCGAAAACCTTGGTCTCGTAACCACAGGCTTCGAGGAACAACGCACGCAGACTGTCGGTGACCATTTCCGCTTGCTGCCCCAGGTGCAAACCGTATTGCAGCATCGGCTTGAGCAGCGCCGGACTCTGGATTTGCAGGCGGATCTGCTTGTGGCAGCACGGCGAGCACATGATGATCGAGGCGCCGGAACGAATACCGGTGTGGATCGCATAATCAGTGGCGATATCGCAGGCGTGCAGCGCGATCATCACGTCCAGCTCGCTCGGCGCCACGCTGCGCACGTCACCGCATTTAAACACCAGCCCCGGATGCTCTAGCTTCGCGACGGCGGCGTTGCACAAGTTGACCATTTCTTCACGCAGCTCGACCCCCGTCACCTCGCCTTCGGCGTTCAAGGTGTTGCGCAGGTAGTCGTGGATCGCGAACGTCAGGTAGCCCTTGCCCGAACCGAAATCGGCGACCCGCACCGGTTTGTCCAGCGCCAGCGGTGAGGTGGTCAGCGCATGGCTGAAGACTTCGATGAACTTGTTGATCTGCTTCCATTTGCGCGACATCGCCGGGATCAGCTCGTGCTTGCTGTTGGTCACACCGAGGTCGGCGAGGAACGGCCGGCTCAGGTCGAGGAAACGGTTTTTCTCGCGGTTGTGCTCGGCGGACGGCACCTCGCGCAATTGCTGAGGTTTGCTCTTGAACAGCGAAGACTTGCCCTTTTTGCTGTATTCGAGCTGGGCTTCGTCGGTCAGCGACAACAAATGCGCATTTTTGAACGACGCCGGCAACAACGCGGCGATGGTCGCCACGCCCTCGGCCAATGGTAGGTTCTTGGTGATGTCGCGGGTTTTGTAGCGGTAGACGAAGGACAGGCAAGGCTGATCCTTGACCGTCAGTTGCTTGATGATCAGCCGCTGCAGATCCGCTTCGGTGCCGACGTACTTGGCCAGCACCAGTTTGATGAAGGCGTTGGCGTCGAGGCTGGTTTGCAGCAGGTCGATGAACTGGACGTGGTGATCCGGCGCGAGGCTGGCGGGGGTGGCGGTGACAGACATGGACAAAACGGCCTCGGGCGGAGCGAATCGGGAATGGCGGGTATTTTAGGGGGGATGGCCGTTCAGGACACGCAGTTATTTACGAACGGCGCACATCCCCTGTGGGAGCGGCGTCAGCCCAACACCACCAACCGATTCGGCAACTCATTGCGCACATGCGTCACCGGCACATGCACCTTGAGCAGCTCGCCACACGCTTCCACGCACGTCACAAAGCCCTGCAACGTCTGCCCCTGTTTCACCTGCTGGGTGAACGCCGCCACAATGGCGTCCCAGTTTTTGTTATCCAGCCGCTTGGAAATCCCTTCATCCACCAGAATTTCCACGTAACGCTCGGCCTCGCAGACGAAAATCAGCATCCCGGTGCTGCCCACGGTGTGGTGCAGGTTCTGCTCGAGGAACTGCCGGCGCGCCAGGTTCGAGGCGCGCCAGTGCCGCACCGAGCGCGGGATCAGGTGCGTGGTGATTTTCGGAATACGGAACACCAGGCACAACACGATGAAGGTGAGCCATTGCACCAGCAGCAGGCTGTGCATGGTCAGCCAGCCGGTCAGATAATGCACGACACCCGGCACCACCAGCGCCAGCAGGCTGGCCCATAGCAGCGGGATGTACGCATAGTCGTCGGCGCGGGCCGCGAGCACGGTCACCAGTTCGGCGTCGGTGTCGCGCTCGACCCGGGCAATCGCCTCGGCGACTTTGCGTTGTTCGTGTTCAGTCAGTAATGCCATGTTTACGAATGCCCGTTCATTGTTGTCATCACCAGCCGCCCGACGAACCGCCGCCCCCGAAACTGCCCCCGCCGCCGCTGAAGCCCCCGCCTCCACCGCCGCCACCAAAACCACCGCCGCCGAAACCACCACCGGAACCGCCCGAGCCGCCTCGGCCGGCCGGCAGAATCCCGAACATCTGCAAGACGAATATCGTCAGGATGAACAGCAGCACCAGGAACACAAACACCCCGGGATGCCGCGACACGAAGTCGCTCTCCTGATTGCCGCCGGAGTCGTACACCGTCGACGGTTCATCCAGCGGGCTGCCGCCCAGCACCACCAGCATTGCCGCAACCCCGTCGCTGATGCCCTTGCTGAAGTTGCCGGCCTTGAACGCCGGGGTGATCACCTGAGTGATGATCACCGAACTCTGCGCGTCGGTCAGCCGATCTTCCAGACCATAACCGACTTCGATCCGCAACTTGCGCTCATCGCGGGCGACGATCAACAAGGCGCCGTTGTTCTTGTCCTTCTGCCCGATGCCCCAGTAACGCCCGAGCTGATAACCGAAGTCGGCAATCTCGGCCCCCTGCAAGTCCGGTAACGTCACCACCACCAACTGCTCACCGGTGGCCTTTTCATGGGCGTTGAGCTGTTGCGTCAACTGCTCGCGCACCGACGGCTCGATCAATTGGGCGTTGTCCACCACCCGCCCGGTCAGCTGCGGAAACTTCAGTTCGGCTTGCGCCGTGGCGACAAACACCCAAAGCAACAGCGCCAGGCCCACTTTCAACACACGCATTGGCAACCTCATCCGTGGTAATGCTTTCGGCCGGTCAGAACTTCAC
This sequence comes from Pseudomonas sp. O230, assembly GCF_045447035.1. Taxonomy (NCBI): domain Bacteria; kingdom Pseudomonadati; phylum Pseudomonadota; class Gammaproteobacteria; order Pseudomonadales; family Pseudomonadaceae; genus Pseudomonas; species Pseudomonas sp. O230. Next base: position 155,679 of record NZ_JBJGXN010000005.1, read on the forward strand.
TTCAGGCGCTTTTTCGGCACCGGGGCTGGTGGCTTCGAAGGTTTCACGAATCGGTAGATCGCTGTACATCACGGTGTGCCACAGGCGCCCCGGGAAGGTACGGATTTCGGTGTTGTATTTCTGCACCGCAAGAATGAAGTCGCGACGCGCCACGGCGATGCGATTCTCGGTGCCTTCCAGTTGCGATTGCAACGCGAGGAAGTTCTGGTTGGCCTTGAGGTCCGGGTAACGCTCGGACACCACCATCAAACGGCTCAAGGCACCGGTCAACTGATCCTGGGCTTGCTGGAACTGTTTGAGTTTCTCGGGATTGTCGAGGGTGCTGGCATCCACCTGGATCGAAGTGGCCTTGGCCCGGGCTTCGATCACCGCGGTCAGGGTTTCTTCTTCATGCTTGGCGTAGCCCTTGACCGTTTCCACGAGGTTGGGGATCAGGTCGGCACGGCGTTGATACTGGTTCTGCACCTGGCCCCAGGCGGCCTTGGCCTGTTCGTCGAGGGTCGGAATGGTGTTGATGCCGCAACCGGCCAGCAAGGTGGTCAGCAACATCAAGGCTGCGATCTGCAGGCTCGACCGAGTGTGGTGTCGTACATTCATCTGGTTGACGCTCCCGTGCACATTCCGTTGAAAAAACATCCAGCGAACTCCTGACCGGACTCTTGGGGCATAATCTGCCGCCGCCACTGGATTGCATCGAGCCAATGGGCTAAAAGATGCCCCAGCGCAAAAACACTGCAGAAGTGTGCTGCATTTACCTGAACAACAATAGTCGCTCCCTAAATTTTGGCTGACCGGCGCGTATTCACTGCCGTTTAGGCTTTAGAGAAAACCATTCATGAAGAAGCTGTGTTTGCTGGGCCTGTTCGTCAGTCTGGCCAGTCATACCGTATTGGCCGCCACGACGCCCGCACCTCTGGAGAACAAGGACGCTTTCATCAGCAACCTGATGAAGCAGATGACCCTCGATGAAAAAATCGGCCAGTTGCGCCTGATCAGCATCGGCCCGGAAATGCCGCGGGAGCTGATCCGCAAGGAAATCGCCGCCGGCAACATAGGCGGTACGTTCAACTCGATCACCCGCCCGGAAAACCGTCCGATGCAGGACGCGGCCATGCGCAGCCGGTTGAAGATCCCGATGTTCTTCGCCTATGACGTGATCCACGGCCATCGCACCATTTTCCCGATCCCGCTGGCCCTGGCCTCGAGCTGGGACATGGATGCCATCGGCCTGTCCGGGCGCATTGCTGCCAAGGAAGCTGCATCGGACAGCGTCGACCTCACCTTCGCGCCGATGGTCGACATTTCCCGCGACCCGCGCTGGGGCCGTACTTCCGAAGGCTTCGGCGAAGATACCTATCTGGTGTCGCGTATCGCTGGCGTGATGGTCAAAGCTTTCCAGGGCAGCGGCGCGAACGCAGCCGACAGCATCATGGCCAGCGTCAAGCACTTTGCCTTGTACGGCGCGGTCGAGGGCGGTCGCGACTACAACGTCGTCGACATGAGCCCGGTCAAGATGTACCAGGACTACCTGCCACCGTACCGCGCGGCGATTGACGCCGGTGCGGGTGGCGTCATGGTCGCGTTGAACTCGATCAACGGCATCCCGGCCACCGCCAACACCTGGCTGATGAACGACCTGTTGCGCAAGGACTGGGGCTTCAAAGGCCTGGCGGTCAGCGACCATGGGGCGATTTTCGAGCTGATCAAGCATGGCGTTGCCGCTGACGGTCGCGAAGCCGCGAAGCTGGCGATCAAGGCCGGCATCCACATGAGCATGAACGACACGCTCTACGGCAAGGAGCTACCAGGGCTGCTCAAGGCCGGCGAGATCCAGCAGAGCGACATCGATAATGCCGTGCGAGCGGTGCTCGACGCCAAGTACGACATGGGCCTGTTCAAGGACCCGTACCTGCGCATCGGCAAGGCTGAAGATGATCCGGTCGACACAAACGCCGACAGCCGCCTGCACCGCGCCGAGGCGCGCGACGTTGCGCGCCGCAGCCTGGTGTTGCTGAAGAATCAGGGCGAAACCCTGCCGCTGAAGAAAACCGCGAAAATCGCCCTGGTCGGTCCGTTGGCCAAGGCACCGATCGACATGATGGGCAGTTGGGCCGCCAACGGTCGCCCCGCGCAATCGGTGACGCTGTTCGACGGTATGACCAACGCACTCGGTGCGCAATCGACGCTGATCTACGCCCGTGGCGCCAACATCACCAGCGACAAGAAGGCGCTGGATTACCTGAACTTCCTTAACTTCGATGCACCGGAAGTGGTCGATGACCCGCGCTCGGCGCAAGTGCTGATCGACGAAGCGGTGAAAGCCGCCAAGGATGCCGATGTGGTCGTCGCAGCAGTGGGCGAGTCCCGTGGCATGTCCCACGAATCGTCGAGCCGCACCGATCTGAATATTCCGGAAAACCAGCGTGAGCTGATTCGCGCCTTGAAGGCCACCGGCAAACCGCTGGTGCTGGTGTTGATGAACGGCCGTCCGCTGTCGATTCTCCAGGAGAAAGAACAGGCCGACGCGATTCTGGAAACCTGGTTCAGCGGCACCGAGGGCGGCAACGCCATCGCCGACGTGCTGTTCGGCGACTACAACCCGTCGGGCAAACTGCCGATCACCGTCCCGCGTTCGGTGGGCCAGATTCCGACCTACTACAACCACCTGAGCATTGGCCGGCCGTTCACGCCGGGCAAACCAGGCAACTACACTTCGCAGTATTTCGATGACACCACAGGTCCGCTGTTTCCGTTCGGCTTCGGTCTGAGCTACACCGATTTCAGCCTGACCGACATGGCCCTGTCATCGACCACGCTGAACAAGACCGGCAAGCTCGACGCCAGCGTCATGGTGAAAAACACCGGCAAGCGTGACGGCGAAACCGTGGTGCAGTTGTACATCCAGGACGTGACCGGTTCGATGATCCGGCCGCTGAAGGAACTGAAGAACTTCCAGAAAATCACGCTCAAGGCCGGCGAACAGAAAGTCGTGCACTTCACCATCACCGAGGATGACCTGAAGTTCTTCAACGCCCAGCTGAAATACGCGGCGGAGCCAGGCAAGTTCAACGTGCAGATCGGCCTGGATTCCCAGGACGTGACGCAGCAGAGCTTTGAATTGCTGTAACGCTTCCAACACGCTGTAAAAACCTGTGGGAGCGGGCTTGCCCGCGATGAGGCCATCACATTCAACATCATTGTTGACTGTCAGGCCGCCATCGCGGGCAAGCCCGCTCCCACAGTGGTTTTTGGGGTGACTACTATCCCCGTCGATCCAGCAGATTCACCACCAGCCGATCCACCCATCCCCAAACCCTCTGCTTCACCCGCCGCCATAACGGTCGGCGTTGCCATGCCTCCAGGCTGACTTCCTGGCTCAACGCAAAGTCCCGCTCGAAACTCGCCACCACTGCCCGCGTCAGCCCTGGGTCCAGTGCTTCAAGGTTGGCCTCCAGATTGAAGCGCAAATTCCAGTGATCGAAATTGCACGAACCAATGCTCACCCAATCATCGACCAGCACCATTTTCAGGTGCAGGAAACACGGCTGGTACTCGAAGATCTTCACCCCCGCCTTGAGCAATCGCGGGTAGTAGCGATGCCCGGCGTAACGCACCGACGGGTGATCGGTGCGCGGCCCGGTCAACAACAACCGCACATCGACGCCTCGACCAGCCGCCCGACGCAATGAGCGGCGGACTTTCCAGGTCGGCAGAAAGTACGGCGTGGCCAGCCAGACTCGCTTTTGTCCGCTGTTCAGCGCACGAACCAGCGATTGGAGAATGTCGCGGTGCTGACGGGCGTCGGCATACGCCACCCGGCCCATGCCCTCGCCCATCGGCGGCACACGCGGCAATCGCGGCAGGCCGAAATGCGCAGCAGGTTTCCACGCGCGGCGGTGGCGGTTGGCGATCCATTGGCGGTCGAACAGCAACTGCCAGTCGATGACCAGCGGACCGGTGATTTCCACCATCACTTCGTGCCATTCGCTGGTGTATTCGCCCGGCGTCCAGAACTCATCGGTGACACCGGTGCCGCCGACCACGGCCATGCTTTGATCGACCAGCAACAGCTTGCGATGATCGCGGTAGAAATTGCCGACCCAGCGTCGCCAGCTCAGCCGATTGTAGAAACGCAGCTCCACGCCGGCCGCCATCAGTCGCTGACGCAAGGTCAGGGTAAACGCGAGGCTGCCGTAATCATCGAACAGGCAGCGCACCCGCACACCGCGTTCGGCGGCCTGGACCAACGCCTGAACCATGGCCTCGGCACAGGCGCCCGCCTCCACCAGGTACAGCTCCAGTTCGACTTGTTCCTCGGCGCGCGCAATCGCGACCAGCATCCGTGGAAAGAACTGCGGACCGTCGATCAGCAATTCGAAACTGTTGCCTTCACGCCAGGGAAAAATCGCGCCGGCCATGTCAGCGTGCCGTGAAAATCAGTACCGCACCCACCGGCACCGACAAACTGATCGCCGACAACCCGGCGACTTTGCGCAAACTGTCCAGCCCCGGCGCCAGATCGAAATCCGCGGCGTTGATCACCAGCGGTTCGAGCGTCACCACCTGAAAGCGCCGGTCATCAAGACGAGTCGCCAGCAGTTCGGCGTTGTATTCACGGGCTTTGCCGTGGAGGTTAACGGTCACCGGCAAGCGCAATTCCAGTTGCGCGCCGGGGGCGAGGTCGTTGATTGGACGCAGATCGATTTGCGCAGTGATCAAGGCTTCGGGAAAGGTCTGGATCTCGAACAGCTCCTTGCGCATGCGTTCGTCGCGCAGGGGGATGCCGCTGTTCACCGAATCCAGTTCGACTTCCACCTCGGCCTGGCCTTCTGGGCTGACCTTGCCATGCAGCACGAGGAAGCGCTGCACTTCGGAAACATTGGCGTTTTTGGTGCTGACGAACGACAGCCGCGAGGATTCGCCGTCCAGGTACCAGTTGGCCTGAGCCGACAAGGTGGCGCCGGCCAGCAGCACAAAGGCGAGGGTTTTGGTGAGGGACCGCTTGAACATAAAGACTCGTGGGGCAGAGAAACCTGAGCGAACCTTAACCGTCCATGAGCGCATTGCAAACCGCGATGACTAAACACCGTGTCCGTAGGAGCCCGGCTTGCTGGCGATATTGCCAGCCAGCAGCAATCTGTCAGGGTTGCAGGCGGCAGCCCTGGTGTTCGCCGACCCATTGCGCGCTGTTGCTGCGGCCCATGCCGCTGACCGTCACGCGTTTGCCGGCGGCGTCATCGGTAAATCCGCTGAAGGGCAGCCATTGCTTCACATAGCCACGGCAATACTCAACTTCGTTATTCATCACATATCGGCACGAACAATATTCCTTGGCGGTGTAGGCGCTGATGATGTCCGGGAACGCCCACAACGCCACCCGCTCATGCCATACCCAGCCGAGCAAGGCGATCAACAGGATCAACAACAGTGAGCTGAACGGGCGGCGGCTCATGGCTGCACCTTCCCGGCGAATGCCTTGCGCGCGAGGTTGAGCAATGCGTTGTGGCTGTAGCTACCGTCACGGTCGTCGCCGTAGCGCACGATCACCAGGTTTTCGCTGGGAATCACGTACATCGCCTGCCCCCAATGGCCGAGTGCGGCGAAGGTGTCGGAGGGGGCATCGGGCCAGGGTTGTGCGGCGCCCTCCACCGCGCGATTGAGCCACCACTGGCCACCCGGGACCGCGTCGTCCTGATTCGCCTGATAGTGGGCAAAGGGCTCGCGATTGAAGGCGACCCAGTCTTTGGGCAGCAATTGCCGGTCGCCCCAGCGGCCGTCGCGCGCCATCAACAGACCGACTCGCGCCAGGTCGCGGGCGGTGAGGTAGGCATAGGACGAGGCGACGAAAGTGCCCGTGCCGTCGGTTTCCCACACCGCGTGGCGAATCCCCAGCGGCGCGAACAGCGCGGTCCATGGATAGTCGGGATAACGCGTCGGGCCGACGATGTTTTTCAGCGCCGCCGACAGCAGATTGCTGTCGCCGCTGGAGTAGCGAAACGCCTGACCAGGCTGGGCATACTCGGCGTGATCGGTGGTGAAGGCGGCCATGTCGTGATGGCCGCGGGTGTACAACATCGCCACAACCGAGGACTTCAACGGGGCGTATTCGTAATCTTCCTGCCAGTCCAGACCCGAGGCCCAGTGCAGCAGATCGGCCATGGTGATCGCCGGGTGTTTTTCCAGCGGTGGATAGAACTTCAGCGCCGGGTCCTGCAGTTTGAACAGGCCCTCGCCATGGGCGACGCCGAGCACCGTGGCCATGAGGCTTTTGCTGATCGACCAGGTCAGGTGCGGCGTATCGGCAGTGGTCGGGCCGGCGTAACGTTCGTAGACCAACTGACCGTCGCGGATCACCAGCAAGGCGTCGGTGCGGATGCCTTTGCGGCGAGTGTCATCGCGGGCTGGGAAGGCGTAGGTTTCCAGGGCTTGCAGCGCCGGGCCGCCCTGGGTCGGGCCAGTCGACCATTGCTCGGCGGGCCAGGTTTCGGCGTGGGTCGAGAGGCTGAGCAGCAGCATGAAAAACAGGGACAAGCCTTTGAACATGGCGGGGGCTCGGCGGATTTGATTGATGAGCCTAGTCGAGGTTGATGACAGTTTTGGAGTTTGTATCGTCAAGGAGGCGGCCATCGCTGGCAAGCCAGCTCCCACAGGGATCTCTGGCGTGCGCAAATTTGTGTACGACGCAGATCATGTGGGAGCTGGCTTGCCAGCGATGGGGCCAGTCAATTCACTGAAGATCCAGCCAATGCCTTGACCAATCGCTTGCCCCGCGCGCCCGCCGCCAGATCCATCACCGCCTGATCCCGCTGCCACATCGCCGCCCACTGCGGTAGGCCATCGGCCAATGCCTGATTCACCTCAACCTTCAACCCGTCAAACTGCGCAAACAAGCCGCCCAGCAACACATGCCCCGCGGGATTGTTCGGCGCCTGCCGACTGACTTCCGCACACCCGGCCAACAGCGCCAGCAAACGCAACTGCAAGGCCTGCGGCCAGTCACTGTCCTGGCCGACGCCATACAACCACGCCGTCATCGCGCTCAGCACATAAACGTCCTCCAGGGTTCGGAACGGTTTGACGTACGCATCCCAGCCATCCCCCGCCAGCAATTCACACAAGGCATTGTCGAGAAACAGCCGGCCATGACTGATGTCCGGCATCAGCGGAATTGCCGGGAGTTTTTCCACGCGCACGCCCGGCTCACCGGGATAAACCACCGCCAGGCTCAGGCGCGGCGACTCGCCAGGCGCTTCACTGCGAACGGCGATCAGCAGCCAGTCAGCCGCATCGCCGGCGGTGACGAAATCCTTTCGACCGCTCAGGCGCAGGTCGGTCAGGCGCGTCTGCATGTCTGCCACCCGCAGGCTGCGCTGTTCGGTCGCGCACAACGCGCCGAGACTCGGCGGCGCGCTCGGCCAGAGCATGCGCAACGCCGCCTGATAGCCCACCAGAAACGCCAGCCCCGGTGTCGTCATCAGGCGTCCACCGAGCACCGCCAACTCGAACGGCGTGACCGCGCCCAACTGCTGCAGCAAGGTCGCGAAGCCTTCACCGAGGTCCGGATTGGCAGGCAAGCGATCGTGACGTTTCAACAGGGTTTGCCAGGGCATAAGAGGCTCCTTGTGGGCTGTCATATAAGCATCACCAAAGCTTCATGGCGATGACACCGGGGCTACATAGCCTGACTTTGCACAACACGGCCGCATAAAGAAAGTCGATCGGCTCTAACCCAAGACGGGTGACCAGCCCGCACGGAGATTCGCAATGACTCAGATCGCCCGCATCAGCGACACCGGCAATGAACGCCGCCTGCAAGCCGAACGCCTGGTGGGCGCCGAGGCCTTGCAGGAAGCCCAGGCTTTGCGTTTCAACGTATTCAGCGGCGAGTTCAACGCCAAGCTGAAAGGTGCGGAACTGGGTCTGGACATGGATGACTATGATGTTCACTGCGCCCATATCGGCGTGCGTGACCTGAACACCGGACGCCTGGTGGCAACCACCCGCTTGCTCGACCATACTGCCGCCAGCAGCCTGGGCCGGTTTTACAGCGAAGAAGAATTCAGCCTGCACGGCCTGGTCCACCTCAAAGGCCCGATCCTCGAAATCGGCCGCACCTGTGTCGACCCGGCCTACCGCAACGGCGGCACCATCGCCGTACTCTGGGGTGAACTGGCCGAAGTGCTGAATCAGGGCGGCTACAGTTATCTGATGGGTTGCGCGAGCATCCCGATGCAGGACGGCGGCATTCAGGCCCACGCGATCATGCAACGTCTGCGCGAACGTTACCTGTGCACCGAACACCTGCGCGCCGAACCGAAAAAACCGTTGCCGGTGTTGGACCTGCCCTCCAACGTCATCGCCGAAATGCCGCCGCTGCTCAAGGCCTACATGCGTCTGGGGGCGAAGATCTGCGGCGAGCCGTGCTGGGACGAAGACTTCCAGGTCGCCGACGTGTTCATCCTGCTCAAGCGCGACGAACTCTGCCCGCGCTACGCCAAACACTTCAAGGCGGCCGTGTAATGAGCCGCCTGCGGGTGTACGCGCGAATTGCGCGAGTGTTGGTGGTGGTCGCACTGGGACTGAGCATGGCCAGTGTCTTCGGCTTATTCGAGCGCCTGGGCATCGCCCATTCGATGGTCCGCCGTCAACGCTGGTCGCGATTTTTCATGGCGCGCCTGGCGAATGCCCTGCCCTTTCGCGTGACCGTGCACGGTGAATTGCCGAAAGAGCCGATGCTCTGGGTCAGCAATCACGTGTCGTGGACGGATATTCCGCTGCTGGGCATGCTCGCGCCGATGTCGTTCCTGTCCAAGGCCGAAGTGCGCACCTGGCCGGTGGCGGGCTGGTTGGCGGCCAAGGCCGGCAGCCTGTTTATCCGCCGTGGTTCGGGTGACAGTCAGTTGATCCGCAAACAGATGACGCGCCACCTGGAGCAAGCGCATCCGCTGCTGATGTTCCCGGAAGGCACCACCACCGATGGCCGTTCGTTGCGCACCTTTCATGGTCGCTTGCTGTCGGCGGCGATTGATTCGCAAGCGAAGCTGCAACCGTTGGCGATTCGTTATCTGCGCGAGGGTGAGGTCGATTCGCTGGCGCCGTTCATTGGCGATGATGACTTGCTCTCGCACCTGATGCGCTTGTTTGCCAATGACCGGGGCGATGTGGAGATTCATCTGCTCAAGCCGATTGCCTGTGAAGGTCGTGAGCGCGCGGCGCTGGCGTTTGAAGCGCAGCAGGCGGTGCAGAAGGCGTTGTTTGGGGCGATTCCGGAGAAACAGCAGGTTCCGATGCGGCCTGCCATCGCGGCCTGACGCACTCTTTGATTCACAGAGAACCCTGTGGGAGCGGGCTTGCCCGCGATGGCGGTGGGTCAGTCAACATGGATGTTGGGTGATCCGGCCTCATCGCGGGCAAGCCCGCTCCCACAGGAATTTACGCCGTTTGATGGTTCTGCGAAAAATTCTGCAACAGCGGATAGAACAATCTGAAATCCTCGCTCAACGGTTCATACAACACCCGCAACTCCTGCATCGCCGCCGCCAATTCCTCAGGTTTGGTCAGCCGCCGCGAAATCCCCCGCAGCACTTGCTCCAGCACGTCGAACTCCCGGTAAGAACCCAACCAGTCATTCGCCATCATGTGCGGCGCAATCCTCGCCAGGCGTTCCGGCAGTTGCGGCTCGTTGGACAGCGCCCGATACACATCCGAGGTGAACAACTCCAGCGACCGGTCGGCATACAGCGTCCAGTCCCGCGCCAGGCAATGGTCAAAAAACACATCGAGCACGATCCCGGCGTAACGCCGGCGGGTCAGGGAAAACCGCGACAATGCCACGTCCACTAACGGATGGCGGTCGGTGAACACGTCGATGCTGCGATGCAACTGGATAGCCGCCTCGATCTCCGGGTCGAACTGCCCTTGCAGCCGTCCTTTGACGAAATCGCCATACAGACTGCCGAGCAATTGACCGGGACGCTGGCCACCGAGATGAAGATGCGCGAGATAGTTCATGCCGCGCAGCTTAGCACTGCAGCCTAAATATCGTTATAACCCGATATACCGATTTATGCGGTCATAAGACCAAAAACATATTGGTATATCGCGAAATACCGATTTAAAGTTCGCCCCATCGCGATATAGCGTTTTACTCATCACGAGCCCCAAGCCATGAACCTCGACCTCGACGAAATAATAAAAGCCCTGGCACACCCGGTACGCCGAGAAATCCTGCACTGGCTCAAAAACCCGGACGTCGAATTTCCCGACCAGACCCACAGCAACGAGCACGGCGTCTGCGCCGGTCAGATTGATCAACGCTGCGGCTTGTCGCAGTCCACGGTGTCCGCTCACCTGGCGACCCTGCAACGCGCCGGCCTGATCAGCAGCCGCAAAGTCGGCCAGTGGCACTTTTTCAAACGCAATGAGGAAACCATCCAGGCCTTCCTCAGCACCTTCAGCAAAGAGCTCTGACCCTGTGGGGGCGTTCTCAATTGGTTTGCACGCAGCGCCGGGAAAACCAATTGAGAACGCCCCCCACGTCAGTCAGCCGACAAGGAATCAACAATGCCCCTCTCGCTCCTCATTCTGGCCTTGAGCGCTTTCGCCATCGGCACCACCGAGTTCGTCATCATGGGCCTGCTGCCCGATGTGGCGGCCGACCTCGGTGTGTCGATCCCCGGCGCCGGCTGGCTGGTGACCGGTTACGCCCTGGGCGTGGCCATCGGCGCGCCATTCATGGCACTGGCCACCGCCAAACTGCCGCGCAAGGCTGCACTGGTCGCGTTGATGGGGATTTTCATCATCGGCAATCTGCTCTGCGCAGTCGCCAGTGACTACAACGTGCTGATGTTTGCCCGAGTCGTGACTGCCCTGTGCCACGGAGCGTTCTTCGGTATCGGTTCGGTGGTCGCGGCAGGCCTGGTCCCGGCCAACAAACGCGCTTCGGCCGTGGCCCTGATGTTCACCGGCCTGACCCTGGCCAACGTCCTCGGCGTGCCACTGGGCACCGCGCTCGGTCAACAAGCCGGCTGGCGCTCGACTTTCTGGGCGGTGACCGTCATCGGCGTGATCGCCTTGATCGGCCTGATCCGCTTCCTGCCGGCCAAGCGCGATGAAGAGAAACTCGACATGCGCGCCGAACTGCGTGCTCTCAAAGGCGCCGGCATCTGGCTCTCGTTGAGCATGACCGCGCTGTTCGCCGCCTCGGTGTTCACCCTGTTCACCTACGTCGCCCCGCTGCTGGGCGAGGTGACCGGCGTCTCGCCACGCGGCGTGACCTGGACGCTGATGCTCATCGGCCTGGGCCTGACGGTCGGCAACATCATCGGCGGCAAACTGGCGGACAAAGGCCTGGCGGCGACGCTGATCGGCGTGTTCATCAGCATGGCCGTGGTCTCCACCGTGCTGACCTGGACCAGCGTTGCACTGATCCCGACCGAAATCACCCTGTTCCTCTGGGCGACCGCGTGCTTTGCCGCCGTCCCTGCCCTGCAAGTGAACGTGGTGACCTACGGCAAGGCTGCACCGAACCTGGTCTCGACCCTGAACATCGGCGCGTTCAACGTCGGCAACGCACTGGGTGCCTGGGTCGGCGGCAGCGTCATCGCCCACGGCTTCGGCCTGACCAGCGTGCCACTCGCGGCCGCCGCACTGGCGGTACTCGCCCTGCTGGTGACCCTGATTACTTTCCGTCAGAGCGGTAATCCCGAACTGGCTCCTGCTACCAACTGACTCACTGATACCTCACGAGGGTGCATTTCATGACGACTATTTTCGATCCGATCAAACTGGGCGACCTCGAGTTGGCCAACCGCATCATCATGGCACCGCTGACCCGCTGCCGCGCCGACGAAGGCCGTGTGCCGAACGCGCTGATGGCCGAGTACTACGTTCAACGCGCCTCGGCCGGCCTGATCCTCAGCGAAGCCACCTCGGTCACGCCGATGGGCGTCGGCTACCCGGACACCCCGGGCATCTGGTCCAACGACCAGGTGCGCGGCTGGACCAACGTGACCAAAGCGGTCCACGGCGCGGGCGGCAAGATTGTCCTGCAACTGTGGCACGTCGGCCGGGTATCCCACCCGTCGTACCTGAACGGCGAAGCGCCGGTAGCACCGAGCGCCATCCAGCCTAAAGGTCACGTCAGCCTGGTTCGCCCACTGGCCGATTACCCAATGCCGCGGGCACTGGAAAGCGCTGAAATCGCCGACATCGTCGACGCTTACCGCGTAGGTGCCGAAAACGCCAAGGCCGCCGGTTTCGACGGCGTGGAAATCCACGGCGCCAACGGTTACCTGCTCGACCAGTTCCTGCAAAGCAGCACCAACCAGCGCACCGACAACTACGGCGGCTCTCTGGAAAACCGTGCACGCCTGTTGCTGGAAGTGACCGACGCGGCGATCGAAGTCTGGGGCGCCGGCCGCGTCGGTGTGCATTTGGCACCGCGCGCCGACTCCCATGACATGGGCGACGACAACCTGTCAGAGACGTTCACCTACGTCGCTCGCGAACTGGGCAAGCGTGGTATCGCGTTCATTTGCTCCCGCGAGAAAGAAGCCGGCGACAGCCTTGGTCCACAACTGAAAGAAGCCTTCGGCGGCCCGTACATCGCCAACGAACGCTTCACCAAAGACAGCGCCAACGCCTGGCTGGCCAGCGGCAAGGCTGACGCGGTCGCCTTCGGCGTGCCGTTCATTGCCAACCCGGACCTGCCGGCACGCTTGAAAGCCGATGCGCCATTGAACGAGGCACGCCCGGAATTGTTCTATGCCAAGGGGCCAGTGGGTTACATCGACTACCCGACGCTGTAATCGCGACCCGTTGAAACGCAAAAGCCCCGACTCGAAAGAGCCGGGGCTTTTTATTTGCTGTGAGTCTGACGCAGCTTCTAATTGATTGGCTGTCAGACCGCCTTTGCGGGCAAGCCTCGCACCGACAGGGAGCATTTCAGGTTCTATTCAACGTCTGGTGCTTACCCTTTCTCACAGATTCGACACAAAATTCCTACAAAATACTGAGCATGCAACCTGTCAACCAAGCGAACGGGCGTATATAAAAGCACCCCTCTGTTGTAGAACGCGTGAAGAACCGTTCATCTAAGCTTCAACGGTTGACACACGCGAAGCCGATTACGCATCTTGCTTCATTTGCGCAGGCTGGGACTAAAACGCAGCATCTCCAACCCTGTATCGACCCACCGCTCGGCGTCGGTGTGCAGTTGAAAACTGTCGGGGGCCAATAGCCATTGATACAGGATGCCGTCGATGTAGGCATGCAGGCTGATAGCTGCGCGGGCCGTGTCGAGGTTTTCCGGCAGCTGCCCCCGATTCACTGCATTAGTAAGGGCCAGGCCGATACGCACATTGCAATCGAGGCTGACCTCCCGGCGCTGCTGGCGCAGGTCGCACATTTCATCGGTGAATTCGCACTTATGAAACAAAATCTCATTAATGCGTCGGGTTTTCGGGTCCAGTGCAACTTGATGAAACAAATGAATCAGCAGCTTGCGCATGCAACCCAGCGGATCGAGTTCATCTTCGCTTTCACTGGCCTTGGCCATTTCATCCAGCGGCTCATGCAAGGTATCGAGCATGGCCTGCACCAGATCCGCCTTGTTACTGAAATGCCAATAGATGGCCCCGCGAGTCACGCCGGCCAGGGTAGCGATGTCCGCCAGCGTCGTGCGCGCCACGCCCCTTTCATAAAAGGCTTTCTCTGCCGCTTCAAGTATCTGGCTGCGGGTTTCTTGAGCTTCCTCTTTGGTACGACGGACCATGGCAGTACAACCTCAATCAGGATGCTTCAGCGATGCCTGAACAGCCGCTGAATAAAAATGGGGCGAACACTCTTGGGTGTCGTCCCCGGCCTACAATTCGAACCTTTGAACGGCTTTGTAACGGTATGGGTACGCAGCCAAGGTATTTACAAACAACCATGAACGTAAGTATATTCCTTAGCAAGCTACTTATCCACTCAGCGCACATTTTTTACCCTTCCACATTTCTTGTGCGCAATTTGCGCGCCTGACCCGAGGATTTTCATGCAATTCAAGCCAGCTGTTACCGCTCTGGTCACTGCCGTCGCCTTGGCATCGCTGCTCAGCGGATGCAAAAAGGAAGAAGCGGCACCGGCCGCGCCACCTCCTCAGGTCGGCGTTGTAACCCTGCAACCTCAAGCCTTTACCCTGACGTCCGAGCTGCCGGGTCGCACCAGCGCCTACCGCATTGCCGAAGTTCGCCCGCAGGTCAACGGCATCATTCTCAAGCGTCTGTTCAAGGAAGGCGGCGACGTCAAGGCCGGTCAGCAGCTGTATCAGATCGATCCGGCGGTTTATGAAGCCACGCTGAAAAGCGCCGAAGCCAACCTGCAACAGACCAAATCGATCTCCGATCGCTACAAGCAACTGGTCAATGAACAGGCCGTGAGTCGCCAGGAATACGACACGGCCCTGGCCAACCGCTTGCAATCGGAAGCCACGCTGCAAACCGCTCAGATCAATGTGCGCTATACCAAAGTGTACGCGCCACTGTCCGGTCGCATCGGTCGCTCCAACGTGACCGAAGGCGCTCTGGTCACCAGCGGTCAGGCGGACGCCATGGCGGTAATCCAGCAACTCGATCCGATCTACGTCGATGTCACCCAGTCCTCGGTTGAGCTGCTTGAACTGCGTCGTGAACTGGAAAGCGGTCGTCTGCAAAAGGCTGGCGACAACTCGGCCACCGTCAAGCTGACCCTCGAAGACGGCAGCCAGTACAAACTGGACGGCAAGCTCGAATTCTCCGAAGTCTCGGTTGACCAGACCACCGGTTCCGTGACATTGCGTGCGGTGTTCCCGAACCCTGATCACACCCTGTTGCCAGGCATGTTCGTGCACGCCCAGCTGCAGGCTGGCGTCAACGCCGCTGCAATCCTGGCGCCGCAACAAGGCGTGACCCGCGACCTCAAAGGCACCCCGACCGCGCTGGTCGTCGGTGCGGACAACAAGGTCGAACTGCGTCAGCTCAAGGCCAGCCGCACAGTCGGCAGCCAATGGCTGATCGAGGACGGCCTGAAAGCCGGTGATCGTCTGATCACCGAAGGGCTGCAATTCGTCAAACCTGGCATTGAAGTCAAGGCCAGTGAAGCGACTAACGTTGGCGCAAAGAACCCGGCCCCCGCACAGGCAGCTGACAAGGCTTCCAGCGGCAAAGGGGAGTAAACCATGTCGAAATTTTTTATCGACCGTCCGATTTTCGCCTGGGTAATAGCCTTGGTGATCATGCTGGTCGGGGCTCTATCGATCCTCAAATTGCCGATCAACCAGTACCCGAGTATTGCGCCTCCGGCGATCGCCATCTCTGTGACCTACCCAGGCGCGTCCGCACAAACCGTGCAGGACACCGTGGTGCAAGTGATCGAGCAACAGCTCAACGGTATCGATAACCTGCGTTATGTCTCCTCGGAAAGTAACTCCGACGGCAGCATGACCATTACCGCGACCTTCGAGCAGGGCACCAACTCCGATACCGCGCAGGTTCAGGTCCAGAACAAACTGAACCTGGCCACCCCGCTGCTGCCGCAAGAAGTGCAGCAACAGGGGATCCGCGTGACCAAGGCAGTGAAGAACTTCCTGTTGGTGATCGGCGTGGTGTCGCGCGACGGCAGCATGACCAAGGACGACCTGTCCAACTACATCGTGTCAAACATGCAGGACCCGATCTCGCGGACCGCCGGTGTCGGTGACTTCCAGGTCTTCGGTTCCCAGTACGCGATGCGTGTCTGGCTCGACCCGGCCAAGCTGAACAACTTCAACCTGACGCCAGTGGACGTCAAGGCCGCCATCGCGGCGCAGAACATCCAGGTGTCCTCCGGTCAACTGGGTGGCCTGCCTGCCGCGCCCGGCCAGCAGTTGAACGCCACGATCATCGGCAAGACCCGTCTGCAGACCGCCGAGCAGTTCAACAAGATCCTGCTCAAGGTCAACAAGGACGGCTCGCAAGTGCGCCTGTCCGATGTCGCCGATGTGGGTCTGGGCGGTGAAAACTACAGCATCAACGCTCAGTTCAACGGTGCACCGGCTTCCGGTCTGGCGGTGAAACTGGCCAACGGTGCCAACGCCCTCGACACCGCGAAAGCGCTGCGCAACACCATCAACACGCTTAAGCCATTCTTCCCGCAGGGGATGGAAGTGGTGTTCCCGTACGACACCACCCCGGTGGTGACCGAGTCGATCAAGGGCGTGGTTGAAACCCTGGTCGAAGCGATCGTGCTGGTGTTCCTGGTGATGTTCCTGTTCCTGCAAAACTTCCGCGCTACCGTCATCACCACGATGACCGTGCCGGTGGTATTGCTGGGTACCTTCGGCATCCTCGCGGCGTTCGGTTTCAGCATCAACACCCTGACCATGTTCGGCATGGTGCTGGCCATCGGCTTGCTGGTGGACGATGCCATCGTCGTGGTGGAAAACGTCGAACGGGTCATGAGCGAAGAAGGACTGTCACCCAAGGAGGCCACCAAGAAATCCATGGGGCAGATCCAGGGTGCATTGGTCGGTATCGCCCTGGTGCTGTCGGCGGTATTGCTGCCGATGGCGTTCTTCAGCGGTTCCACGGGCGTGATCTACAAGCAGTTCTCGATCACCATCGTGTCGGCCATGGCCCTGTCGGTACTGGTCGCCCTGATCTTCACCCCGGCCCTATGCGCCACCATGCTCAAGGCGATTCCGAAAGGCGAGCACGGCACACCGAAACGCGGCTTCTTCGGCTGGTTCAACCGCAGCTTTGACCGTGGTGTCAAAAGCTACGAGCGTGGCGTGGGCAACATGCTGACGCACAAGGCGCCGTACCTGCTGGCGTACGTGATCATTGTTGTCGGCATGATCTGGCTGTTCACCCGCATTCCAACGGCGTTTCTTCCGGAAGAAGACCAGGGCGTGCTGTTTGCCCAGGTGCAGACCCCAGCCGGCTCCAGCGCCGAGCGCACGCAGGTAGTGATCGACGAAATGCGCGAATTCCTGCTGCGTCCGACCAAGGACGGCGGTGAAGGCGATGCGGTGGCCTCGGTGTTTACCGTGAACGGCTTCAACTTCGCCGGTCGCGGCCAGAGTTCGGGCATGGCCTTTATCATGCTTAAACCCTGGGACCAGCGTAACGCCGATAACAGCGTATTCAACCTGGCCGCCCGGGCCCAAAAGCACTTCTTCTCGTTCCGCGATGCCATGGTGTTCGCCTTCGCGCCACCTGCGGTACTGGAGCTGGGCAACGCCACGGGCTTCGACGTATTCCTCCAGGACCGTGCCGGTATCGGTCACGAAAAACTGATGGCAGCGCGCAACCAGTTCCTCGGCATGGCAGCGCAGAGCAAAGTGCTGTCGCAGGTGCGTCCGAACGGCCTGAACGACGAGCCGCAATATCAGCTGGAAATCGACGACGAGAAGGCCAGCGCGCTGGGCATTACCCTCTCCGACATCAACAGCACCCTGTCGATTGCCTTGGGCAGTAGCTACGTCAACGACTTCATCGACCGTGGTCGGGTGAAGAAAGTTTACGTACAGGGTCAACCCGGGGCGCGGATGAGTCCGGAAGACATCAAGAAATGGTATGTGCGTAACAGCGCAGGCACCATGGTGCCCTTCTCCGCCTTCGCCAAGGGTCAGTGGATCTACGGTGCGCCGAAGCTTTCGCGTTACAACGGCGTAGAAGCGATGGAAATCCTCGGCGCCCCGGCTCCGGGCTACTCCACCGGTGAAGCCATGGCGGAAGTCGAAGCCCTGGCCAAGAAACTGCCGGCCGGTGTCGGTATTTCCTGGACCGGTCTGTCGTACGAGGAACGGCTGTCCGGCTCGCAAGCGCCAGCGCTGTACGCCTTGTCGCTGCTGATGGTGTTCCTGTGTCTGGCAGCGCTGTACGAAAGCTGGTCGATTCCAATCGCGGTGATGTTGGTGGTGCCGTTGGGGATCATCGGTGCACTGCTGGCCACCAGTCTGCGCGGCCTGTCGAACGACGTTTACTTCCAGGTGGGCCTGTTGACGACCATCGGTCTGGCGGCGAAAAACGCCATCCTGATCGTCGAATTCGCCAAGGAACTGCATGAGCAAGGGCGCAGCCTGCGCGACGCGGCGATTGAAGCCTGCCGCATGCGTTTGCGACCGATCATCATGACCTCCCTCGCTTTCGTCCTCGGCGTGGTGCCGCTGGCGATTTCCACGGGCGCCGGTTCAGGCAGCCAACACGCGATCGGTACCGGCGTTATTGGCGGTATGATCACGGCCACGGTCCTGGCGATCTTCTGGGTCCCACTGTTCTTTGTCACCGTGTCGTCGATTGGTCAGCGCAAAAAAGCCGATCAGGACGACGCTATCGAACCTTCTAAAGAGGCTGGCCAATGAGCAAGTCGCTACTCTCCATCGCCGTCGCGGCCTTCGTCCTGAGCGGCTGCTCGCTGATACCCGATTATCAGCAGCCTGAAGCCCCCGTGGCCGCCCAGTACCCGCAAGGCCCGGCGTATTCACCCGCCCAGGCGCCGAACCAGGCCGCCGCCGAACAGGGCTGGAAGCAGTTTTTCCATGATCCGGCGTTGCAACAGCTGATCCAGGTGTCCCTGGAAAACAACCGCGACCTGCGTGTCGCGGCGCTGAACATCGACGCATTCGCGGCGCAGTACCGCATCCAGCGTGCGGATCTGTTCCCGGCCGTCTCAGCCAATGGCACCGGCAGCCGTCAGCGCGTTCCGGCAGATGCATCGCAGACCGGTCAGGCGGGGATCACCAGTTCCTACTCCGCCACCGTCGGCATCAGCGCTTATGAACTCGACCTGTTCGGTCGGGTTCGCAGCCTGAGCGAAGAAGCGCTGCAGAAATACTTCGCCACTGAAGAAGGCCGTCGCAGCACGCAAATCAGCCTGGTGGCCAGCGTGGCGAATGCCTACCTGACCTGGCAGGCTGACAAAGAGCTGCGCAAGCTGACTCAGGACACCCTGGGTGCATTCGAGGAGAGCTACAAGCTCACCGCGCGCAGCAACGAAGTCGGCGTCGCTTCGGCGCTGGATCTGGCGCAGTCGCGGACCTCGGTGGAAAACGCCCGTGCGCAACTGGCCCGTTACACCCGCCAGGTTGCCCAGGATGAAAACAGCCTGGTGCTGCTGCTCGGCACCGGCATCCCGGCCAATCTGCGTGAAGCGAAGCCACTGGCTGACGACCTGCTGAGCGACGTACCGCCCGGCTTGCCGTCGGACTTGCTGCAACGTCGTCCGGACATCCTGCAGGCCGAATACAACCTGAAAGCGGCCAACGCCAACATCGGCGCGGCACGGGCAGCGTTCTTCCCGAGCATCAGCCTCACCGCCAATGCCGGCACGTTGAGCCCGGACCTGTCCGGTCTGTTCAAAGGTGGTTCCGGCACGTGGTTGTTCCAACCGCAAATCAACCTGCCGATCTTCAACGCCGGCAGCCTGCGCGCCAGCCTGGATTACTCGAAAATCCAGAAAGACATCGGCGTGGCGAACTACGAGAAGTCCATTCAAACGGCCTTTCAGGAAGTCGCCGATGGCCTGGCTGCCCGCCAGACCTACACCGAGCAATTGCAGGCCCAGCGTGATTTCGTCACCGCCAACCAGGACTACTACCGTCTGGCCGAGCGTCGTTATCGCATTGGCGTCGACAGCAACCTGACCTTCCTCGATGCCCAGCGTCAGCTGTTCAGTGCGCAACAGGCGCTGATCACCGATCGCCTGGCGCAGCTGGCCAGTGCCGTGAATCTGTACAAGGCACTGGGCGGTGGCTGGAATGAGCAGACCGCGAAAGTCGAGCCGCTGAAAGAAGAAGCGCCGAAGCTGAAATTGTTCTGATCGAACGGCTGTAAACACGAAGCCCACCGTTTGGTGGGCTTTTTGTTGGCTGCAGGGAAAGGTGCATTGACTGCTCTGGCCTCTTCGAGAGCAAGCCCGCTCCCACATTCGACCGCATTCTTTCTGAAGGAACTCAGTCAAATGTGGGAGCGGGCTTGCTCGCGAAGGGGCCAGCTCAAACGACACAAACCCTGGACCAATCTACGTTCGATAATCGCCCAAAACCCGCTTTTTCCAATTGAACCACCCAGTTAATTCCCCGCACCATTCGCCACACAAAACCAATAACAACAGGTTCGACACCATGCCCCCGCGCCCTGCCCTGTCCGGCTGATCTCACCCCGCTTCATTTGAATTCGAAACTTTTTGTCTGCAACCCGACGGTTGCGGCATCACCCCGTTTCATCTCCAAGAATCAGAGAGACCGAGCCCATGACGCCTTCCACTTACTTTGTTCCCAGCCTGATTGACCTCGCAATGGCCGGCGCCGCCCTGCCCGCGACGGCCGAAGAGTCGGGTTTTGTCGAGGGTGCCAAGGTCAACCTGAACCTGCGCAACTTCTACCTCAATCGCAACTTCACCAACCCGACCAAGGCGCAGGGCAAGGCTGAAGAGTGGACGCAAAGCTTCATCCTCGACGCTAAATCCGGGTTCACCCAAGGCACCGTCGGCTTCGGCATGGATGTGCTGGGGCTGTACTCGGTGAAACTCGACGGCGGTAAAGGCACCGGCGGTACGCAGCTGCTGCCGCTGGACCACGACGGCCGTCCGGCGGACAACTTCGGTCGCACCAACGTGGCGTTCAAGGCGAAGTTGTCACAGACCGAAGTGAAGGTCGGCGAATGGATGCCGGTGCTGCCGATCCTGCGTTCGGACGATGGGCGCTCACTGCCACAAACCTTCCGTGGCGGCCAGATCACCTCAAAGGAAATCAACGGCCTGACGCTCTACGGCGGCCAGTTCCGCCAGAACAGCCCGCGTGACGACAGCAGCATGAGCGACCTGTCGATGACTGGCAAAGCGGCCTTCACCTCGGACCGCTTCAACTTCCAGGGTGGCGAATATCTGTTCAACGAGAAGCGCACCCAGATCGGCCTGTGGAACGCCGAACTCAAGGACATCTACAGCCAGCAATACGTCAACCTGACCCACAGCCAGCCCATTGGCGACTGGACCCTGGGCGCCAACCTCGGATTTTTCTACGGCAAGGAAGACGGCAGCGCCCGCGCTGGCGATCTGGACAACAAGACCTGGTCGGGGATGTTCTCGGCCAAGTACGGCGGCAACACCTTCTACGTCGGCCTGCAAAAACTCACTGGCAACAACGCCTGGATGCGGGTCAACGGCACCAGTGGTGGCACGCTGGCCAACGACAGCTACAACTCCAGCTATGACAACGCGCAGGAAAAATCCTGGCAACTGCGCCACGACTACAACTTTGTTGCACTCGGCGTACCGGGCCTGACCCTGATGAACCGCTACATCAGCGGCGAAAACGTACACACCGGCACCGTCACCGACGGCAAGGAATGGGGCCGCGAAAGTGAACTGGGCTACACCGTGCAGAGCGGCGCGCTGAAGGACCTGAACGTCAAATGGCGCAACTCGACCATGCGCCGCGACTACAGCAACAACGAGTTCGACGAGAACCGGTTGATCGTCAGCTATCCGATCAGCCTTTTGTAAACCTCACCATCGCCATCGCGGGCAAGCCCGCTCCCACAGGTTTTGTAGGTGTGCTCCGACATCCGGGCATGACACAAAACCTTGTGAGAGCGGGCTTGCCCGCGATAGCGTCAGATCAAACACCGCCCATCGCAAGGAATCACTCCCTCGACTCAACCCCCAACTCATCCCAAACCGATTCGGCGAGGTGGAGCGTTGCATTCGCCGCCGGGATGCCGCAGTAGATCGCGCTTTGCATGATCACTTCCTTGATCTCGCCGCGGGTTACGCCGTTGTTGGCGGCGGCGCGCAGGTGCAATTTGAGTTCGCCCTCGCGGTTCATGCCGATCAGCATGGCGATGGTGATCAGGCTACGGGTATGGCGCGGCAGGCCCGGGCGGGTCCAGATGTCACCCCACGCGTGGCGGGTGATCATCTCCTGAAACTCCGAATTGAACTCGGTCAACGCGTTCAGGCTACGGTCGACATGGGCGTCGCCGAGGACTGCGCGACGGACGTTCAGGCCCTCGTCGTAACGTTGTTTCTCGTCCACGGAGTTCCCCTCAATGGCCCAGCAGAAAAGCAAGAACGCGATCGCTGAACGCATCGCCGGCCTGCACGTTGGACAAGTGCGCCGCGTAGAACTCGGCGTACTCGGCACCCTGCACCTGCTCCTGGATGAAGTGCCCACCGGACGGCGGCGTGACCGCGTCTTCGGTGCCGGCGATGACCAGCAACGGCACCTTGATCGAGGACAACTGATCGCGGAAATCGGCATCGCGCACAGCGGCGCAATTGGCCGCATAGCCTTGCGGCGACGTGGCCGCGAGCATGTCGGTAATCTGCTTCGCCGCAGCCGGATTGGCTTGGGCAAAATCAGCGGTAAACCAGCGTGCAATCGACGCATCACGCAGGGCAACCATGGCCGCCGCGCCGTCACGCAGCACGGTTTCGATGCGCGGATTCCAGATCGACGGGTCGCCAATTTTCGCCGCGGTGTTGCACACCACCAGTTTGTTCAATCGATCACCAGCATTGATGCCCAGCCACTGGCCAATCAAGCCACCCATCGACAAACCGCAGAAATGCGCGTTATCGATGTGCAACGCATCCAGCAACGCAAGCACGTCATGGCCCAGTTGCTCGATGCTGTACGGCCCCGGCGTGACCAGCGATTTGCCGTGCCCGCGCGTGTCAAAACGCAGCACCCGGAAATGCTTGGAGAACGCGGCAATTTGCGCGTCCCACATCTGCAGGTCGGTGCCCAGCGAGTTGGACAGCACCAGCACCGGCGCATTGGCCGGCCCATCGAGTTGGTAATGCAGTTCGCCCTCGGCGAGTTGTACGAAAGCCACAGCAATCTCCTTCAGGCAGTCAACGCAGAATGTTCAGCCACCGCTCGCTCGACCCACGTTTGGGCCTGACCGAGGTAGTGTGCGGGGTCCAGCAGATGATCGAGTTCAGCCGCCGAGAGTTCGGCAGTCACGTGCGGCTCGTCGCCCAGCACCGCGCGCAAATGCCGCTGCTCAGCGATAGCGCGCTTGCAGCACTGCTCCAGTAAATGATGCGCCGTGTCACGGCCGACCCGCTGGGCGAGGACGATGCTCACCGCTTCGGCCAGCACCAGGCCCTGGGTCAGATCAAGGTTGCGGGCCATGCGTTCGGCATCCACTTCCAGTCCGTCCGCCACCAGCAACGCTTGTTTGAGGCTGCCGGACACCAGGCAGCAAATCTCCGGCAAGGTTTCCCACTCGGCGTGCCACAGGCCCAGACTGCGCTCGTGCTCTTGCGGCATGGCGCTGAACAGCGTCGAGAGCAAACCGGGGACTCGCGTTGCAGCGCCAATCAGCACCGCGGCGCCCACCGGGTTGCGTTTGTGCGGCATGGTCGAGGAACCGCCCTTGCCCGGTGCCGAGGGTTCGAACACTTCGCCCGCTTCGGTCTGCATCAGCAGGCTGATGTCGCGACCGAGTTTGCCGAGGCTGCCGGCGATCAATCCCAGCACCGAAGCGAATTCCACCAGGCGATCACGCTGGGTGTGCCACGGTTGGTCGGGCAATGTCAGCTGCAACTGCGCGGCCAGCGCGTCGGCAATCGGCAGCGCCTGTGCACCGAGGGCCGCGAGGGTCCCGGAGGCGCCGCCGAATTGCAGCACCAGCAGACGCGGCTTGAGTTCTTGCAGACGTTGCCGGCTGCGGGTGATGGCGCCCAGCCAACCGGCAATCTTCATGCCCAAGGTGACCGGCGTTGCGTGCTGCAACCAGGTGCGACCGGCCAGCGGTGTGGCGGCATAACGCTTGGCTTGAGTTGAAAGGGTTGCGCCCAGTTGCGCCAGATCGGCTTCGATCAATTCCAGCGCCCGGCGCAGTTGCAGCACCAGACCGGTGTCCATCACGTCCTGGCTGGTGGCGCCCAGATGCACAAAGCGCTCGGCTTCGGCAGCGGTGGTCGCGATCTGTTTCCCCAACGCTTTCACCAGTGGAATCGCCGAGTTGCCGGCCGTGGCAATCGCCTCGCCCAGGGCGGCGAAATCGTAATGTTCGGCGCGGCAAGCTGCTTCGATCGGTGCCACCGCGGCCTGCGGAATCAACCCGACATGTGCCTCGGCGCGGGCCAGCGCCGCTTCGAAATCGAGCATGGCCTGAACCCGACCCTGATCGCAGAACACCTCACGCATGTCGCGGGCAGTGAAATAGGCATCGAACAATTGATTGCCCGGTCGCTGGTTCATAAACAGTCCTTGAAAGCGTGGGCCGGTGCGGCCCACACGGATGGATCAAAGGTCGTGGTGCAGGTATTTCGCCTGTTTCGGCAGGCGCAGGCTGAACAGGAATGCCACCGCCATCATCACCGTGACGTACCAGTAGAAGGAGTTTTCCATGCCCACGGCTTTGAGGCTCAGCGCGACGTATTCCGCCGATCCGCCGAAGATCGCATTCGCCACCGCATACGCCAGGCCAACGCCCAAGGCACGCACTTCCGGCGGGAACATTTCGGCTTTTACCAGGCCGCTGATCGAGGTGTAGAAACTGACAATCGCCAGCGCCACCGTGATCAGCACAAACGCCAGGAACGGACTGCTGACGCTTTTCAGGCTCAACAGAATCGGCACGGTGAACAGCGTACCCAAAGCACCGAACCACAGCATTGAGCTCCGTCGGCCAATCTTGTCGGCGAGCATGCCGAACAGCGGCTGCATGCACATATAAAGGAACAGCGCGCCGGTCATGATGTAACTGGCGGTCTTGGCGTGCATGCCGGCAGTGTTCACCAGGTATTTCTGCATGTACGTGGTGAAGGTGTAGAAAATCAGCGAGCCACCGGCGGTGTAACCGAGCACCGTAATGAAGGCGGCTTTATGGTCGCGGAACAACGCGCGGATGCTGCCGGCGTCCTTGTTATCGCGCATTTCCTTGCTGCTGGTTTCTTTCAGCGAGCGACGCAGGAACAACGAAATCAATGCGGCCACCGCGCCGACCACAAACGGGATCCGCCAGCCGTAGGCACGCAGGTCATCTTCGGTGAGGAACTGTTGCAGGATCACCACCAGCGACACCGCCAGCAGTTGCCCGCCAATCAGCGTCACGTACTGGAACGAGGCGAAGAAACCGCGCTGGCCCTTGAGGGCGACTTCGCTCATGTAGGTGGCGGTGGTGCCGTACTCGCCGCCCACCGACAAGCCCTGAAGCAAGCGCGCAAACAGCAACATGATCGGCGCCCAGACGCCGATGTCCTTGTAGGTCGGCAGGCACGCGATGAGCAATGAGCCGAAGCACATCATCAGAATCGAAATCAGCATCGAATTCTTGCGCCCGTGCTTGTCCGCGACACGGCCGAAAATCCAGCCGCCAATCGGTCGCATCAGGAACCCGGCGGCGAACACGCCCGCGGTGTTGACCAACTGCACCGTCGGGTTATCGGACGGAAAAAAGGCCGGGGCGAAATAGATCGCGCAAAAGGCGTAGACGTAGAAGTCGAACCATTCGACGAGGTTGCCGGACGAGGCGCCGACAATCGCGAAGATCCGTTTACTGCGCTCTTCACCGGTGTAGTGCTCTGTTGAAGCGGGGATCGTTGTCATTGTTTTTTCACTCGATGGGGACAGTGAGAGTCTAGACACACTTCGCAACAGTCCCGTTCCGCAGATGCCCAAGCAACGCAGATCCCTTGTAGGAGCTGGCTTGCCAGCGATGGACGCAAGAGCGACACGGTTAACCAATCAATACGCGTCATCGTTAACGACCATCGCCGGCAAGCCGGCTCCTACACAGGGTTACGGTGTTCTCAATAGTCGAAAAACACCGTCTCCGCATCGGTGCCCTGCAGGATCACGTTCCATTGATAAACGCCGGACGCATCCGGCTTGGCCAGCAGCGTCGTGCGCCGCTCGGCCGGCACGCATTCGAGCAATGGATCGTGGACGTTCGCCGGCTCGCCATCAAAGTAAATCCGCGTCAGCAAGTGCTTCACCAACCCGCGCGCAAACACCAGCACCACCAGGTGCGGTGCCTGGGTCGAACCTTTCAGGCCTTCCACCGTACCCGGCTTGATCGTGGTGAACCGGAAGCGTCCTTCGGCATCCACCGGCACCCGGCCAAAGCCTTCGAAGTTCGGGTCCAGGGGTTTGTCCTGATCGTCTTCAGGGTGGTCGTACTTGCCGGCGGCGTTGGCCTGCCAGACTTCCAGCATCGCGTCGTTGACGATGTCGCCGTTGCCATCGACGACTTGCCCGGTGATCGCTACACGCTCGCCGAGGGTTTGTTCGACGGTGAGGTTTTCGCGGTTCAGCCAGGTCAGGCCGATGTGGTAATACGGCCCGACGGTGTGGGACGTAGTCGCAGTCAGCGTCATCTTATTTCTCCATCGGCGTGGCATCGCGGCCGCGCAAGACGATGTCCCAGCGATAACCCAGGGCATAGGAAGGGATGGTTTTTTCCAGGTCGAAACTGGCGATCAAGCGTTCTTTGGCGCGGGTATCGGGCACGCAGTTGTAGATCGGGTCGTACGCCAGCAACGGGTCGCCGGGGAAATACATCTGCGTGACAAGGCGCGTCAGGATGCTCGGCCCAAACAGCGAAAAATGGATGTGCGCCGGACGCCAGGCGTTGTGGTGGTTGCCCCACGGGTACGCACCGGGCTTGATGGTCTGGAATTGATACCAGCCATCGGCATCAGTCACGGTGCGGCCGGTGCCGGTGAAGTTCGGGTCCAGCGGCGCGTCGTGCAAATCGCGGGCATGGTTGTAGCGCCCGGCGGCGTTGGCCTGCCAGATCTCCAGCAGAATCCCCGGCACCGGCCGACCGTTTTCATCCAGTACGCGGCCGTGAATGATGATGCGTTCGCCCAATGGCTCGCCCGTGTGCTGGGCGGTCAGGTCATTGTCCTTCTCGTTGATGCGCTCGGCACCGACCGTAGGGCCAGTAATTTCCGACAGCGAATGGGGCAGAAACACCAACGGCTTGGACGGCGAGCGCAGGTTGGTAGATTGATAAGTCGGGTGCAGGTAGTCCGGCTGGGTGCCTTCCTGTGGGCGACGGTAACCAGGCTTGTCAGTCATTTCGCATTCCTCTGTTCTTATTGTCACTGCTGCGCGTCAGACGCGTTCGATCGCCAAGGCCAGACCCTGACCGACGCCGACGCACATGGTCGCCAAACCTTTCTTGCCACCGGTTTTTTCCAGCTGATGCAACGCGGTCAACACCAGGCGTGCACCGCTCATGCCCAACGGATGGCCCAAGGCAATGGCACCACCGTTCGGGTTGACCTGCGCCGCGTCGTCCGCCAGGCCCAGTTCTCGCAACACCGCCAAGCCCTGGCTGGCGAAGGCTTCGTTGAGTTCGATCACGTCGAAATCGCTGACCGCCAATCCGAGGCGTTCGGTCAGTTTGCGCACCGCCGGGACCGGGCCAATGCCCATGACACGCGGTGCGACACCGGCGCTGGACATGCCCAGCACTTTGGCGCGAGCCGTCAAACCGTGTTTCTTCACCGCTTCGGCCGACGCCAGAATCAGAGCGGCCGCACCGTCGTTCACCCCCGACGCATTGCCGGCAGTGACGGTTTTGTCGGGACCGTTGACCGGTTTCAATTTGGCCAGGGTTTCCAGCGTGGTGTCGGCGCGAGGATGTTCGTCCTGGCTGACTACGGTTTCACCCTTCTTGTGGGCAATCCGCACTTCAACGATTTCTTCCGCGAAAAATCCTGCGGCTTGCGCAGCGGCAGTGCGCTGCTGGCTGCGCAGGGCGAACGCGTCCTGATCCTCGCGAGACACTTCGTAATCGTCGGCCACATTGTCGGCGGTCTGCGGCATCGCATCGACGCCGTACTGGGCCTTCATCAACGGGTTGATGAAACGCCAGCCGATGGTGGTGTCTTCGAGTTTCATGTTGCGCGAAAACGCAGCATCGGCCTTGCCCATCACGAACGGTGCGCGGGACATCGACTCGACGCCGCCAGCAATCGCCAGCTCCATTTCGCCACTGGCGATGGCGCGGAACGCGGTGCCGATGGCATCCATGCCGGAAGCGCAGAGGCGATTCAGCGTCACGCCCGGAATGGTTTCCGGCAACCCCGCCAGCAACAACGCCATGCGCGCCACGTTGCGGTTGTCTTCACCGGCCTGGTTGGCGCAGCCGAGGAACACCTCGTCCACAGCGTTCCAGTCCACCGACGGGTTGCGTTCCATCAATGCCTTGATCGGCACGGCGGCCAGGTCGTCGGCGCGAACCGCCGACAGGCCGCCGCCGAAACGGCCGATGGGGGTGCGAATCGCGTCGCAGATATAAACGTCACGCATCACGCTTCTCCGGGTGCTTGGCCGTGGGCGGCGGCGGTGCGGGCTTCCAGATCCCTGAGCGCTTTCAGTTCGACCTCGGTCGGCTCGGCGGTGTGTTCAACGGTGTCGGCGAAACGAATCGCCCAACCGGTGGCCGCAACCACTTGCTCGCGGGTCACGCCAGGGTGCAACGCCGTGACCACGAATTCATGGGTACCCGCTTCCGGTTCCATGATGCAAAGGTCGGTGATGATGCCGACCGGACCGGCGCCCGGCAGCCCCAGACGTTTGCGCGAATCACCGCCCTCGCCATGACCGACCGAGGTGATGAAGTCGAGTTTGTCGACGAAGGAACGTGCCGACTGTTTAAGAATGATCAAGACGCTTTTGGCCGAACCGGCAATCTCTGGCGCGCCACCGGCGCCCGGCAGACGGACTTTCGGTGCGTGATAATCGCCGACCACCGTGGTGTTGATGTTGCCGAAGCGGTCAACTTGCGCGGCGCCGAGAAAACCAACGTCGATGCGCCCGCCCTGCAACCAGTAGCGAAAAATCTCACCGGTCGGGACGACGGTGTCAGCGGTTTCCGCCAGCTCACCGTCACCGATCGACAGCGGCAGTACACTCGGCTTGGCACCGATCGGACCCGATTCGTAGATAAGTACTACATCCGGCGAAGAAGTCAGACGCGCCAGGTTGGCCGCTTTCGAAGGCAGGCCGATACCGACAAAGCACACCGAACCGTTCTTCAAGCGACGGGCGGCGGCGACGGTCATCATTTCATTGGTGGTGTAAGTCATTACTTCGCCTCCGATGCAGCGGCCAGCTTGGCCTGGAACTCGCTGAAGTCAGCGCAGCCATGGATGTATTCGTTGATCCACGCGGTGAAGGTGTCACGGTCGCGGGCAATCGGGTCCCAGGCTTGGTAGAAACGGTTATCGCGTTCGTTGTAACCGTGGGCGTAGGACGGATGCGCGCCGCCAGGGACGTGGCAAACCGCGCTCAAGGCCCAGGTCGGCAGCACGCAGGAGTTCATCGGTGCGTTGAGGTCGTCGACGATTTCTTCGACGGTGACAATGCAACGCTTGGCAGCCAGTGCGGCTTCTTTCTGCACGCCGAGAATGCCCCAGAGCAGCACGTTGCCTTTACGGTCGGCTTTCTGCGCGTGAATCACGGTGATGTCCGGACGCACCGAAGGCACCGCCGCGAGGACTTCGCCGGTGAACGGGCAAGTGACGGTTTTGATCAGCGGGTTGACCTTCGGCAGGTCGGACCCGGCGTAGGCACGCAGCACGGCGAACGGCAGGCCGGAGGCGCCAGCGACGTAGGCATTCGCCAGGTCGGCGTGGCTGTGTTCTTCGATTTCCAGCGCGTGCGGCCACTGCTTCTCGACCGCATCACGCAGACGGTGCAGAGAGCCGACGCCCGGGTTGCCGCCCCAGGAGAAAATCAGCTTGCGAGCACAACCGGCGCCGATCAACTGGTCGTAGATCAGGTCAGGTGTCATCCGTACCAGCGTCAGATCTTTCTTGCCCTGACGAATGATTTCGTGACCCGCCGCCGTAGGGATCAGGTGAGTGAAGCCTTCGAGCGCAACGGTATCGCCGTCGTTAACGAATTGCTTCACCGCGTCGTGCAGCGAAAGGATTTCAGCCATGGGGCAGGCTCCCGTTTTGTTATGAACCGACAGTGGTAGAAAAAGGCGCGATGCGCGCGCCGGATGACTAGAGAGTAAGCCCCATAAAAAACCCAAACAATCCGATAATCGACTAAGCGTTCGTTTATCGAACAGATTGTTGTCTCGCTACCTATCCCTAAAACTTCGTCGGAACACCGTCCGGAGCTCGCTCTCACATGGATCACGCGCAATCTGTGGGAGCGAGCCCGCTCGCGAAGAGGCCATCAAAACCGCTTGAGATTTCGGATCAGACTGTCAGGTCGCATCTGCATGACTGACCATGCCCTTGATCACCACTGCCGTGGTCGCCAATGCCGCCGGAATCACCAGCGCCGTCAGCACTTGCTCAAAGTTCCAGCCCAATCCCAGCAACGTCGCGCCCATCCACGCACCGAGGATCGCACCAAACCGACCAATCCCGAGCATCCACGACACGCCCGTCGCCCGCCCTTGAGTCGGATAAAACCGCGCCGCCAAAGAAGGCATCGCCGATTGCGCGCCGTTGACACACATCCCGGCCACCAGCACCAGGGTTGCCAATAGCGTGATGTTGCCCAGGCTCTGCCCTACCGCGTAGGCAAACACCCCGGCCAGCAAGTAGAAAATGCCGATGACTTTGTGCGGATTGAACCGGTCCATCGCCCAGCCCACACCTACTGCACTCAACACGCCACCGAACTGGAACAACGCGCCGATAAACGCCGCTTGCTCCATGCTCGCGCCACTGTCACGCATCAACGTCGGCAGCCAACTGGTCAGCAGGTAAACGATCACCAGGCCCATGAAGTAGGTCAGCCACAACAGCAAGGTGCCGGTGCTGTAAGTGCCGGAGAAGATCACCGCCAATACGTTGCGAGCCTTCACGGTTTTCTGTTCCGGCACGCTGAAGCTTGAAGCCTGGGCAACGACCGTCGGATCAATCGGCGCCAACGCCTTGCGCACCTTGTCGGTGCCACGATTGCGCACCACCAGGTAACGTGCCGATTCCGGCAGCCAGAGCAGCAAAACGACGGCGAGGATCAGCGGCAGAATTCCGCCGATCAGCAACAGGCTGTGCCAGCCGAACGCCGGGATAAGCTTGGCCGAAATAAACCCGCCGCCGGCCATGCCGAGATTGAAGCCGCAAAACATGCTGGTCACCAGCAGGGACTTCTTGCGCTCCGGGGTGTATTCCGACAGCAACGTCGTGGCGTTCGGCATGCCGGCGCCAAGGCCCAGGCCGGTGAGGAAGCGCAGTACCAGCAATTGATCGACATTGCTGCTGTAAGCCGACGCCAGGCTAAAGGCGCCGAACAACAGCACCGCGCCCACCAGTACGACTTTTCGCCCGAAACGGTCAGCCAACGGGCCGGAACCCAGCGCGCCGAAGACCATGCCGATCAACGCCGCACTCATCACCGGGCCAAGGCTGGCGCGATCGATGCCCCAGTCCTGGGACAGTGCCGGCGCGATAAAACCCATGGCCGCGGTGTCGAGGCCATCGAGGAAGACAATCAGGAAACACAGGATCACCACTCGCCACTGGTAGCGCGAAATGGGTTGAGCATTGATGAAGGACTGCACGTCGAGGCAGTTTCCTACAACAGACTGAGGCTGGTTCATTATTTTTATTCCACGCAAGAACGCAGTCGGACAGGTGCCAGCCTGGGCTGGCGCTGCCGCGACATTAGTGATCCTGGGGAAAGTGCGTCAATTCGTTAAACGCGAGTCTGGGCGATTATCGAACAGCTTAGGCAAACAACTGAGCGCTGAGGTTGCGACTGGCACCCAGCAGACCCGGCAGGAAACGCTGCTCCAGCTCGTTGCGGCTGACCCGCCCGGCGTGCGTGCTGACGTTGAGCGCCGCCACCACTTGCCCGGAAGCGTCGTACACCGGAACGGCAATCGAACGCAGGCCTTGTTCCAGTTCCTGATCGACGATGCACCAACCTTGTTGCCGCACTTCCTGCAGGCATTCGAGCAGCGCCTCGGGGGTATGCAAGGTGCGGCTGGTCTTGGCTTGCAGGTCTGCATGGTCGAGGTACTCACGCAGCGAAGTGTCGTCCAGTGCCGCGAGAAGAATTCGGCCCATCGAGGTGCAATAGGCTGGCAGGCGTCCACCTACCGACAGGTCCACCGAGATCAAACGCTGAGTGGTCGCCGAGCGGGCGATGTACAAAATGTCGTCGCCTTCCAGCGTGGCCATGTTGCAGGCCTCGTGGAGTTGCTCGCTCATGCGGTCCAGGTAAGGCTGGGCAGACACCGCCAGCGGGGTCGAGGACAAATAGGCATGGCCGAGGGTCAGCACTTTGGGCAGCAGCGAATAGGTGCGACCGTCGGTGGTGGCGTAGCCGAGTTTGATCAGGGTGTGCAGGCAACGTCGCACAGCAGCGCGGGGAATTTCCGTGCGGTGACTGATCTGAGCAATGGTCAAATGCCGTTTGCGCTCCTGGAACGCTTGCACCACAGCCAGGCCACGGGCCAGCGACGTCATGAAATCCGGATCGCCGGTCAGGGCCTGGATCCGCTTGGCGGGCGACGCAACGATCGGCGGCGCGACTGAAGCGAAGGAATTACGCATTTGCTCATTCATATCAGGTCCTTTTCCCACACCGATTGGCGACGGCTATTACAGGCGGCTCCGGGTTCGGCACACAAGCCACAGGCAGCCAAGAATGGGCGATTATCGAACAGGCGACCGATAATCGCAATCAGCCCTATAGACGCGTCACTCACTGTGCAGGTTTCGTCTCGTTTCCTATTACATGTTTACCTGCGCTTGAATCCGCCGTTAAAGTCCCCCATGTAATGCTTTAACTTGTTCGACTTAATGACGCCAGAAAGTCATCACTGCTAAGTGACCGCAAAACTTTCAAGTAACAAAACAATCACACATGGCCATTCATTTTTAACTCGTTGGCGATAGTGTTCTGCCAATCGACCGCTATAATGCAACTCAGTGACGACTTGGCTTTTACTTGCCGATTGCGTCACCCGGCAGCACGATGTTCCATCGAGGCTGCCCGCAACAAGTGCCTGTCGTTCATTTCATATGCTTCGCCAGCACGCTCACTGAAACAGGAA
Source organism: Pseudomonas sp. O230 (assembly GCF_045447035.1). Classification (NCBI taxonomy): domain Bacteria; kingdom Pseudomonadati; phylum Pseudomonadota; class Gammaproteobacteria; order Pseudomonadales; family Pseudomonadaceae; genus Pseudomonas; species Pseudomonas sp. O230. The sequence continues at coordinate 188,681 of NZ_JBJGXN010000005.1, forward strand.
TCTGATGCTACGTCAGCCGTTTTGCTCTGGTGCCGTGGCCGCCTGCAACATGGAAGTATTGATTGCACTGCCCTATGACGAGGCCTTTGCGGGCACTGTCCTTTCGGCGAGCGTGGTCAATGCATTTGATGCAGCGCGATTTACCAGAATTAATCTCAACCCATACAGGTAGCACTGTGACGAAAGACGAACTGCGCGCGGAACTTGAGCGCCAGGAACAACGTTACAAGGAAGTTTACGGCGGGGAAGTCACCACCTACGCCGCTCAGCCCGAACCGGAACGCAAACCCTGGCGTAAACGCGCCACCGTTCAGGACCAGGCGTTCACCCAGGAACTGCAGAAGATGGAAAAGGAACTCAAAGCCGAAGAGCCATGATCGCCTCGGCCTGACTCCTTTAAAGGGCCTGCGTCTGCCCCCGTTAAAAGCGGGAGCAATGATGTTGCCATTCGCGCCCGCTACGAGCGGGCAGCGGCCTCCTCATCCATCTGATGAGGCAAATGGCTCATGTCTGGCCCTCTTCTCAGATATTTCACACAAGCGTTCAAGCCTCTCACCTTCAGGAGAGAAATCCTTGTGTCTGCGGGCTTTTCAAATAAATTCAACGACTTGCAAAACCCGGGGAAAGCCTGATGCCTGGGCTATTGCCGCAAACTAATTCGTTGAAGAATGTTACCGATGAGCAGCTAGTGCATCGATTAGCAGTCTTTTCTGGCATAATCGCGCCCCCTTATGACCGGGTCAGAAAACCTTCATGATCGATTTATTCAGCGGACTGGATGCTTGGGTGCTTGTGAGCCTCTTGCTCGCCCTCGCCTTTGTCCTCGCCTTCGAGTTCATCAACGGCTTTCATGACACTGCAAACGCGGTGGCCACTGTTATCTACACCAAAGCCATGCCGCCTCATCTGGCGGTGTTCTTTTCCGGTGTGTTCAACTTTCTCGGCGTGCTGCTGGGCGGTGTTGGCGTGGCGTATGCCATCGTCCACCTGCTGCCGGTAGAACTGCTGATCAATGTGAACACCGGTCACGGACTGGCCATGGTGTTCTCGTTGCTTGCCGCGGCCATCACCTGGAACCTGGGCACCTGGTACTTCGGTATTCCGGCCTCCAGCTCCCACACGCTGATCGGTTCGATCCTCGGGGTCGGACTGGCAAATGCCCTGCTCAACGACATCCCGTTGGCCGATGGCGTGAACTGGCAGAAGGCGATCGATATCGGCGCCTCCCTGGTGTTCTCGCCAATGGCGGGCTTTCTGGTCGCCGCGCTGATTTTGATTGGCCTCAAGTGGTGGCGCCCACTGTCGAAGATGCACAAGACGCCGGAACAGCGCCGCAAGATCGACGACAAGAAGCATCCGCCGTTCTGGAACCGCCTGGTATTGGTGATTTCGGCCATGGCCGTGAGTTTCGTGCACGGTTCCAACGATGGTCAAAAAGGTATCGGCCTGATCATGCTGGTGCTGATCGGCATCGTCCCGGCGCAATTCGTGCTCGACCTGGGCAGCACGACGTACCAGATCGAACGCACTCGCGATGCCACCTTGCACCTGAGCCAGTTCTACAAACGCAATACCGATACGCTGGGTGAATTCCTCGCACTGGGTAAAAGCGTGGAAGGTGATCTGCCGGAGAAATTCCGTTGCAACCCGCAGCAGACCGAGCCGACCATTTCCGCCCTGCTCGACACCCTTAAAGGTGTGGCCGATTACCACTCGCTGTCGTCGGAAAGCCGCATCGAAGTGCGTCGCTACCTGCTCTGCCTGGACGACACGGCCAAGAAAGTCAGCAAACTGCCAGGCCTCGCGCCGCGTGAAAAGGCCGACCTGGACAAACTGCGCAAAGACCTGACCACCACCACCGAATACGCCCCGTTCTGGGTAATTCTGGCGGTTGCACTGGCCCTGGGCCTGGGCACCATGGTCGGCTGGAAACGCGTGGTACTGACCATTGGCGAGAAGATCGGCAAACAAGGCATGACTTACTCCCAGGGCATGTCGGCGCAGATCACTACGGCGAGCCTGATCGGCATGGCCAACATCTTCAGCCTGCCGGTGTCCACCACCCACGTTCTGTCCTCGGGCGTGGCCGGCACCATGGTCGCCAACAAAAGCGGCTTGCAGGGCGGCACCGTCAAAACCATCCTGCTGGCCTGGGTCCTGACCCTGCCAGCGACCGTGGCCCTGTCGGCCGGCCTGTTCTGGCTGGCGTCGAAGGCACTCGGCAGCTGATACATCGCTGCAACGAAAAAGGCGCGTTCCGTGAGGTTCGCGCCTTTTTTACGCCCTGCAAAAAACTCTGTATCACCCATAAATCGCAGGCAAAAAAAAGGGCAACCGAAGTTGCCCAAAATGCCTTGCGTGCTCATTGCATCCAGAAAGACCTACGGTTTTTTCCGTTTGTGCGAATCCTTCCAGATAAAAAATCCAAACCCTGCGAAAAACAGAACCATGAGGCCGACTGTCAGCACTCCGGCGATCACCACGTTGTCGAAAAACATGACTGGCCTCCTGCACTTGCCCTGTTGCGATAGGGCTAAGTTAACCAATCAGGCAGGAGAGAAAATTGACCGGGATCAATATCGCCCGAGACTGGGCGCAAAGGAGGGGGAAAACTGATCTGTATCAACGGATGTGCGGGGGTTAACGCTTTTTCGGTTTGCTCTTCGGTTTCTTCTTCGCTTTGCCTAACGGCATTGCCTGTTCAAACGCCTGGCGCACTTCATTCAGGCGCTTTTCGTTGAGGTCATGAACGCGTTTGGTGCGTTCGGTATTGAGGTCGATCAGTTTGTCGTCTTGGCTCATGGTCTTCGTGCATCGCGTGAAATGAAGTTCAACTGCCGCAGCGCTCGGCAGGATTGCGCCAATAATGCGGTCTGGCGATGGCGCTGACCAGTCACCGGCGTCACAGCGGCTTAACAAAATATGTGCTCGCGGCGTTTTTCAACGCACAATCGCGACTTTGCGATGGACCCAAAGGACCCGCGCCGTGGAACTGCACCAGGATCTGCCCCCCTTGATGGCCCTGCGCGCCTTCGAGGCCGTGGCGCGTCATTTGAGTTTCATCAAGGCCGCCGATGAACTGTCGGTGACCCAAAGTGCAATCAGCCATCAAGTGCAGAAACTGGAGCAATTCCTCAACCAGCGGCTGTTTATCCGCCGCACCCGGGCCATTGATCTGACTCCAGCTGGCGAAGCGTACTACCGGAAGATTCAGCCGGCCCTGGCATCCATTGCCCTGGCCACCCGTGAACTACGGGGCAATGAGCGCCAGGAAACCACCCTGCGCATCGGCCTCCTCGCCTCGTTCGCCACCCTGTGGCTGGCGCCGCGCCTGGCCAGTTTCAACGCGCACCACCCGCACATCCATGTCGAACTCCTTCCTTCGGTACAACTGGCCGACGTCGGCGGTGGCGAAGTCGACCTGGCAATCCGGTACGGCAAGGGTGGCTGGCCGAAAGTGCAGGCCCGACGCTTCATGCTGGAAACGCTGACACCGGTCTGCAGCCCGGCGTTCAAGGCCAAGGGCACCGACCAAGGTCCGTTGCTCATGGCCAAGTCGCATCAACCGTTCGAGTGGATCGACTGGAGCGCGCGCAACGCCATCGACCTCAGCCACTGCCCCAGCGTCATGCTCCACGACTACAACATCGTCGTCGAAGCCGCCGTGGCCGGCCAAGGCATCGCCATGGGGCGTCTTCACTTGATCGAACGCCGGCTCAAGGACGGCTCGTTGGTAGAAGCCTTCGCCACCCCACCGTTCATTAGCGATATAGGGTATTGGCTGGTCACGCCCGAACGGCCGTCGAGCCACGCCGCAGAGCGTTTCAGCGAATGGCTTAATGAGATGGTCGACGCATGAGTAATTTGAATACATCGAATTAGATCTATCCGTTTGTCGCGCTCATCGTCCACCCACATGCTGAAGCCTTCATTCAGGAGGATTCACCATGACCGACTCGCTCGCCCACCGCGTCCAGCAACTTGGCTTGAGCCTGCCGACACCGAGCCAGCCCATCGCCAATTACGTCAACCATGTGGTCAGCCAGAACCAGCTTTTCATTTCCGGTCAGATTCCGTTACTGGACGGCAAACCGGCGTTCATCGGCCGACTCGGCGAATCGATCTCCGATGAAGAAGGGGCCAACGCCGCCGAACTTGCTGCATTGGGGCTGCTCGCACAACTGAGCAATGCGCTCGGTGATGACCTGTCGAAACTGGTGCGTATCATCCGGCTCGGCGTGTTCATCGCCAGCGCCCCGGACTTCCCGCGGCAAGGTGCGGTCGCCAACGGCGCGTCCAACCTGCTGGTGAATGCCCTCGGCGAAAAAGGCCGGCATGTGCGCACGGCCGTCGGCGTGTCGAGCCTGCCTGGCGGCGTGGCCGTGGAAATTGACGCGACTTTCGAGCTACGCCCATGAACCTCGGCGAAGTTGAGCGTTTGCGAGCGGCAACACCCGGTTGCGCCAGCGTGATTCACTTCAACCACGCCGGCGCCTCGTTGCCCAGCAAGGCCACCCTCGACGCGATCATCGAGCAACTGCGACTTGAAGCCCGTTGCGGCCCCATGGAAGCCGCCAATCAGAGCGTGCAGGCCCGCGCTCGCAACGCGGCGGCCCTGCTGCTCAATGCAAACACTGAAGACATCGCGTTCGCCAGCAGCGGTTCGGCGGCCTGGGGCATGGCGTTCAATGCGTTGGGGCCGTGGCGGGACGGTGAGCGAATTCTGGTCGGACGCCATGAATGGGGTGGCAATCTGGCCTGCATCGCCCGGGCCGTCAGCGCCGGAGCACGACTGGAGGTGATTCCCTGCGATGAGTCGGGCGCGGTGTCCGTGTCCGCCCTCAAGCAGATGATCGACCCGGATGTGAAGCTGATCGCACTGACCTGGCTGCCAGCCAACAGCGGCCTGATCAACCCGGCCGAGGCCATTGGTGCCGTAGCGCGCCAGCACGGCATTGCCTACTTCATCGACGCCGGCCAGGCGCTGGGGCAATTGCCCTGCGACGTGCAGGCGTTGAACTGCGATGTGCTCAAGGGCGCCGGGCGTAAATTCCTCCGCGGCCCGCGGGGAACGGCGCTGATGTACATCAAACCGGGGTTTCTCGAACGGCTCGTGCCCGGCCATCTGGACGTACTTTCCGCCCCGTGGAACGGCGCAGGCTTCTGCGTGCGCGACGATGCGCGGCGGTTTGAAACCAGCGAAGTGTCGGTGGCTTTGCTGGCCGGGCTGGCCAATGCGCTTGAGGAGTGCAACCGCTTGGGTGCGATGCGTATTCGTCAGCGGATCGATGGGTTGTGTCATCACCTGCGCGAACGCCTCGGCACAATCAGCGGGCTGACGTTGCACAACCTGGGGCCCGCCGATCAGCAATCAGGTTTGATCGCCTTCACGCTCAAGGGTTGGGACAGTGTCGACCTGAAGCAGCAACTGGCCCAGCGAGGGATCAACATCGGCGCCAATGGAGTGGCCTATACGCCGCTGGACATGCAGGCCCGAGGGCTGGAAAGCATTGCGCGGATTGCCGTCAGTTACCTCAATACCGAACAGGAAATGGATGCACTGCTGAACGCCCTCAACGAGCTATCCCTCATTCAAGGCTAAATCTGAATGTCCACCCACAACCCCTGACGCGGCTCGTCTTCAATCAGCGGCGCTACCGGCACAGTGTTGTCGGCGTTGAGCTCGGTACCGGGAATCGCCAGGTGTTCTTCCGGGTTTTCATCGGCCTCGCGACGACGCCGTTGCTGTTCCTGCTTGCGGCGCTGTTCCTCGCGCAGCTGAAACGCCGCTTCTTCCGGGTCGCGTTGTTGCAGGTCGATCGTGCTTTCGTTGGAGCTTTCCTGCACCGGTACAACGGGCGGAATATCCGGGCGCTGGCGGATCGGGTCGTGCTGTGAAGTGATCGGCACGGCACTCAAGGGGAGCATCGGTGGCAGCATAATTATTTGTCTCCTGTCAGCAGGCTGTCGGCTGCGGGGATGGCGACTTGAGCCATCGGTCGCAAACTGTGACCTGATTGGCACGAACAAGTGCCCCGGCCAGCACACGCATCAAGCGGTGAACTAACGTAAGACTGTGAGTTTTTCTGAGAGTCCTTTGGCCCTGAAGCCCTCATTCCGTTAAGATAGCCCGCTTTTTCAAGGTGGGAGTCAGGCAGCATGGCGCAGCAGTATCAACCGGGGCAACGCTGGATCAGTGACAGCGAAGCCGAGCTGGGTTTAGGCACCGTTCTGGCACAGGACGGCCGCTTGTTGACCGTGCTCTATCCGGCCACTGGCGAGACTCGCCAGTACGCGCTACGGAATGCGCCCCTCACTCGCGTGCGGTTTTCGCCGGGTGACTCCATCACTCACTTCGAAGGCTGGAAACTGACCGTGCAGGAAGTCGACGACGTCGACGGCCTTCTGGTCTACCACGGTCTCAACGCGCAGAACGAAGTGGTCACACTGCCTGAAACCCAGTTGTCGAACTTCATTCAGTTCCGACTGGCCAGCGACCGTTTGTTCGCCGGGCAAATCGACCCATTGGCCTGGTTCTCCCTGCGCTACAACACCCTGGAACACACCAGCCGCCAATTGCAGTCAGCGCTGTGGGGCCTGGGTGGCGTGCGTGCGCAACCGATCGCGCACCAGTTGCACATCGCCCGTGAAGTCGCCGACCGCATTGCGCCGCGGGTATTGCTGGCAGACGAAGTGGGCCTGGGCAAAACCATCGAAGCCGGTCTGGTGATCCATCGTCAACTGCTCTCGGGTCGCGCCAACCGTGTGCTGATCCTGGTTCCGGAAAACCTGCAGCACCAGTGGCTGGTGGAGATGCGCCGCCGCTTCAACCTGCAAGTCGCGCTGTTCGACGAAGAACGCTTCATCGAAAGCGATGCCGCCAACCCGTTCGAAGACACCCAGCTCGCGCTGGTCGCTCTGGAATGGCTGGTGGAAGACGAAAAGGCCCAGGACGCGCTGTTCGCCGCCGGTTGGGACTTGATGGTGGTCGACGAAGCCCACCACCTGGTGTGGCACGAAGACAAGGCCAGCCCGGAATACTCGCTGGTGGAACAGTTGGCTGAAGTCATTCCCGGCGTATTGCTACTCACTGCGACCCCGGAACAACTGGGTCAGGACAGCCACTTCGCGCGTCTGCGCCTGCTCGACCCGAACCGTTTCCATGACCTGCACGCCTTCCGCGCCGAGAGCGAGAACTATCGCCCGGTGGCCGAAGCCGTTCAGGAGTTGCTGGACAAAGGGCGCCTGTCGCCTGAAGCGCACAAGACCATTCACGGTTTCCTCGGCAACGAAGGCGAAGCGCTGCTGACCGCCGTCAATGACGGCGACACCGAAGCCAGTGCCCGCCTGGTCCGCGAACTGCTAGACCGCCACGGCACTGGCCGCGTGCTGTTCCGCAACACCCGTGCTGCAGTGCAAGGCTTCCCGGAACGCAAACTGCACCCGTACCCGTTGCCCTGCCCCGCCGAATACCTCGAACTGCCGCTGGGCGATCACGCCGAGCTGTACCCGGAAGTCAGCTTCCAGGCCCAGCCGGATGCCAATGAAGAAGAACGTTGGTGGAAATTCGACCCGCGCGTCGAGTGGCTGATCGACCAGCTGAAAATGCTCAAGCGCACCAAAGTGCTGGTGATCTGCGCCCATGCCGAAACCGCCATGGACCTGGAAGACGCTCTGCGCGTGCGCTCCGGCATTCCGGCCACGGTGTTCCACGAAGGCATGAACATCCTTGAGCGTGACCGCGCCGCCGCTTACTTCGCCGATGAAGAATTTGGCGCGCAAGTGCTGATCTGCTCGGAAATCGGCAGTGAAGGTCGCAACTTCCAGTTCTCGCACCACCTGGTGCTGTTCGATCTGCCGGCGCACCCGGACCTGCTGGAACAGCGCATCGGTCGTCTCGACCGGATCGGCCAGAAGCACATCATCGAACTGCACGTGCCGTACCTGGAAACCAGCCCGCAAGAGCGGTTGTTCCAGTGGTACCACGAAGCGTTGAACGCATTCCTCAACACCTGCCCGACCGGTAACGCCTTGCAGCATCAGTTCGGCCCACGCCTGCTGCCGCTGCTGGAAAACGCCGACGATGGCGAGTGGCAAGCGCTGATCGACGAGGCCCGCAGCGAGCGTGAGCGTCTGGAAGCCGAACTGCACACCGGCCGTGACCGCTTGCTGGAACTCAACTCCGGTGGTTCGGGCGAAGGCGATGCGCTGGTCGAGGACATTCTTGAGCAAGACGATCAGTTCACGCTGCCGATCTACATGGAAACCCTGTTCGACGCCTTTGGTATCGACAGCGAAGACCACTCGGAAAACGCCCTGATCCTCAAGCCGAGCGAAAAAATGCTCGACGCCAGCTTCCCGCTGGGTGACGACGAAGGCGTGACCATCACTTACGACCGCAACCAGGCGCTGTCTCGCGAAGACATGCAATTCATCACCTGGGAACACCCGATGGTGCAGGGCGGCATGGACCTGGTGCTGTCCGGTTCGATGGGCAACACCGCCGTCGCGCTGATCAAGAACAAGGCACTGAAACCGGGCACCGTGTTGCTGGAACTGCTCTACGTCAGCGAAGTGGTCGCGCCGCGCTCGCTGCAATTGGGCCGGTACCTGCCACCCGCCGCGCTGCGCTGCCTGCTCGATGCCAATGGCAACGACCTGTCGGCCCGGGTGTCGTTCGAAACCCTGAACGATCAACTGGAAAGCGTGCCGCGTGCCAGCGCCAACAAGTTCATCCAGGCCCAGCGCGATCAGCTGACGCCACGGATCAACGCCGGCGAAGAGAAGATCTTCCCGCGTCACGCCGAGCGCGTGGCCGAGGCGCAACGTCGCCTCGCGGCTGATACCGATGAAGAACTGGCGCGCCTGACCGCGTTGCAAGCGGTCAACCCGACCGTACGCGACAGCGAACTGGTTGCCCTGCGCAAACAGCGTGAACAAGGCCTGGCGATGCTCGACAAGGCTGCGTTGCGACTGGAAGCGATTCGGGTGTTGGTGGCGGGTTAATCGCCCTGCCCCCCTCTCGTGCACTGAAAAAGGCCCGCAGCGATGCGGGCCTTTTTTTGCCTAGAAAAACCCCAACCTCCGCCCCCCCTGTAGGAGCCGGCTTGCCGGCGATAGCGCCCATTCAATCACCACCAAGTTCAAGGGCCTCATCGCCGGCAAGCCAGCTCCTGCAAGTCTTCGGTCGTAATCTCCTACGCGGTGACCGCCGGGATTTGCGGCTCGACCACCGCCACCAAACCCTCCTTCATCCGCTTGGCATCCCGCACAAAACACCGCGACGCCATGAACAAAAACACCATGGTGAAGAACAGCGCCACCGGAATCAGGTACATCGCGTCATGCAGGCCAACCGCCTTGAACGCTTCGGTCATTTGTTCGGCGCCCGCCGCCAGCATCGCCGTATGCGCGAAATGATCGGACAAACCGCCCACTACCACCGGCCCCAACCCGCCGCCCAGCAAATACAACCCAGCGAAGAACAACGCCATGGCCGTGGCCCGCAGCCGCGGCTCGACCACATCCTGAATGGCCGTGTAAACACAGGTGTAGAAGTTGTAGGCAAACAACCAGCCCAGACTGAACACCGCGACAAACACTCCGATCTCGATTCGCCCGGCATGCAACGCCCATGCGGTACACACCGTCGAGACGATCAGGCTGAACGCCGCAAACAGCAGCCGCCCATTGGCCACCCGCTGGTGAATCTTGTCCGCGACCCAGCCGCCCAACGTCAGGCCGAACAGCCCCGTCACACCGACGATCACCCCGGTCGCCACCGCCGCTTCATGCAACGGCATCAGGAAATAGCGTTGCAGCATCGGCACCAGGAAGGAGTTGCAGGCATAGGTCGCAAAGTTGAAACACAACCCCGCCATCACCAGCCACAGAAAGGTCGGCACCGCCAGCACCCGGCGGATCGGCCGGTCCACACGCTCTTGCGAGACTTGCACACTTTCCGCTGCGCCACGTTTCGGTTCTTTGATGAAGAACATGAAGACCGCCAGGATCAGCCCTGGCACCGCCGCGATGAAGAACGGCGCGCGCCAGCTATCGAACGCCTTGACCATCCAGCCGATGGTGAAGAACGCCAGCAGCAGGCCCAACGGCAGCCCCAGCATGAAGATACCCATCGCGCGCGCGCGGCGGTGGGCCGGGAACAGGTCGCCGATCAGCGAGTTGGCGGCCGGTGCGTAGCTGGCTTCACCGATGCCGATGCCCATGCGCACGATCAGGAAACTCCAGAAACTGCCCACCAGCCCGTTGACCGCCGTCAGCCCGCTCCAGGCCGCCAGCCCCCAGCCCATCAACTTGGCGCGCGAGCCCGTATCGGCCATCCGCCCTAAAGGCAGGCCAGCAATCGCGTAGACGAGGGTGAAGGCAGTCCCGATGATCCCCAGTTGAAAATCGCTGAGGTGCCATTCCATGCGGATCGGCTCGATGATGATGGCGGGAATGGTGCGGTCGAAGAAGTTGAACAGATTGGCGAGGAACAGCAGGAACAGAATGCGCCAGGCATTCGCCGCTTGGGTCGAGTTCTGCATGGGTCCGTCTCTTTTATTGTTATTGGGGCTTCACTGCCGACGCATCCGAGCCCGGAGCCTGCAATCTAGTCAGGCCCGCCAGAGCTGTCTGTAATTATTCGTAAAGCTGATACCGCCCCATGGAACCCGGCGCTGTGCGTGCAACAATTTATGTCTAAGTGATCCAAAATTCATTCCAAAAAGATCGAGGTCAATATGCCACCACGGCTTGCGACCTTTGCATGAGTTCTATACTCCAACGCATTCGCCAGCGTGCAAGACGCGGCCAGGACAAGACGAGGCGCGCTATGGAGTGGCTTGGTTTGCGTTTTATTACCGAGCTGACAGCACACGGGCAGGTTGTCCTCAATTGCACTCATGACCCCTTTCTGGTGCTACTGGCCTATCTGGTCGCCTGCGTAGGCGGCTTCGCCACGCTGGACATGGCCGAACGGGTCGGTCATTCGGAAAACCCTGCTTCTCAACGGCTCTGGCGCTGGGTGGGTGCCGCCTGCCTCGCGGGCGGGATCTGGGCCATGCACTTCATCGGCATGCTGGCATTTCAGGCGCCGGTCGAGATTCATTACGAACTGCCCATCACCCTTGCCTCCCTGTTCATTGCCCTGCTCGCCTCGTGGCTGGCGATGCACACCCTCAGTCATCCTCGCCTGAGTTTTTGGCAGTACGTCCAGGCGGCCATTTGCATCGGCCTGGGCATCGCAACCATGCATTACGTGGGCATGGCGGCGATGCGTTCGAATGCGATGACGTATTACCAACCAGTGCTGTTCGCCCTTTCCATCTTCATCGCCATTGGCGCCAGCCTCGCGGCGCTGTTGCTGTCGAGCCGCTTGCGTGAAGGCTCTGGCCTGTCCCATCAATGGGTCAAATTCAGCGCCAGCCTGGTGCTCGGGGCGGGCATTGTCAGTATGCATTTCACCGGCATGGCCGCCTTCACCCTGGTGCTACCGACCGCAAACCTGCTGAACGGCAGCCTGCAGACCTTGCCCGGTGACAACAATCACCTGCAACTGGGGCTGACGGTGGCGGTCATCACGCTGCTGATCATTGGCAGCAGCATCAGCGCGGCGCTCGCGGACAAGAAACTGCAACACAAGGAACGCGACCTGCAACGGGTCAACACGCTGCTCTGCCAGCTGGACCAGGCGCGCATGTCGCTGCAACAGGTGGCTAACTATGACGCTCTGACCAGCCTGATCAACCGGCGCGGCTTCAACCAGATCTTCGCCGAGAAGCTACTCCAGAAGACCAATGAAGGCGGCATGCTCGCGGTGATGTTTCTGGACATCGACCACTTCAAGCGGGTCAACGACAGCCTCGGCCATGACGCCGGCGACGAATTGCTCAAAGTCCTGGCCCAGCACATCAAGGGCTCGGTACGCAGTCACGACGATGTGGTGGCGCGCTTCGGCGGTGACGAGTTCTGTCTCCTCATCAGCCTGCATGATCGCGACGAAGCCCGGCACATGGCCCAGCGCATCATGCTGAAGATGAAGGAGCCCATCGAGTTATCCGGGCGGCGCATGGTCATGACCACCAGCATTGGCATCAGCCTGTTTCCGGACGATGGCACCACCTGCGAGGAACTGCTGAAACACGCTGACCTAGCGCTGTACCAATCCAAGGACGACGGGCGCAACGGCCTGAATTTCTTCAGCCCGAACCTGAAAACCCGCGCCACGCTGGAGCTGCAACTGGAAGAGGAACTGCGCCAGGCTTTGCGTGAGAACACCGGGCTGATCCTGCATTACCAACCGATTTACGATTTGCAAACCGCACAGGTCAGCAAGCTGGAAGCGCTGGTCCGCTGGCAACATCCGATTCACGGGCTGCTGGCACCGGACCGTTTCATTCCCATCGCCGAGGCTCACGGGCTGATTGCCGAGCTGGACAATTGGGTGCTGCGCAAAGCCTGCGAGGACCTGGGTGAGTTGTCACGTCAGGGCTGTGAGGCTCTGCACATCGCCGTCAATTGCTCACCGCTGAACCTGGCGCGCGAAGACCTGGCCGATGAAATCGAACACGCGTTACGCACCGCCGGCGTGGCGCCGCAACGACTGGAACTGGAAGTGACCGAGAACGCGCTGATGGGCAACATCGCCAATACGCTGGTGTTGCTGCGCCAGATTCGCGCCCTCGGCGTGTCGTTGTCGATCGACGATTTCGGCACCGGTTATTCCTCCCTCGCCTACCTCAAGCGCCTGCCGCTCAATACGCTGAAGATCGACCGCTCGTTCATCCTGGATATTCCCAAGGCGACTCAGGACATGGAAATCGTTCAGGCGATTATCGTCATGGCCCACACCCTGCATTTGCAGGTGGTCACCGAAGGCGTCGAAACCCTTGAGCAATACGAGTTTCTCCAGCGCAACGGCTGCGATTTCGTCCAGGGCTATCTGCTCAGTCGCCCGGTGCCGCTGGCGGAGCTGCGTCCGGTGCTGAGCGAAATCAACCAGCGCAAATACGAACACACGGTCAGTCTGCCAAGTCTGGCTCGCGGTACAGCTGCACCAGCGTCGACGGATCTTTTTCCAGGAATCCCTGGCTACCATGCAAGCGCATCAATTGTGCGGCCAATCCGCTGATGGGCGTTGCCGAACCTTGCTCACGGGAAAATTTCACCGCAGTGTCGAGGTCCTTGAGCAGCGTGCGCACGTGCCACTTGACCGGTTCGAAGCGGCTTTCGGCCATTTGCGGGGCGAGGATCTGCAACGGTTTTGAATCGGCAAAACCGCCGGCCAGCGCCTGCGCAATCAGGCTGGCCTGCACGCCGGAACGTTCGGCCAACGCGACCACTTCGGCGATAACCAGTGCGTTGCAGGCGACGATCATCTGATTGCACGCCTTGGTCACCTGCCCTGCCCCGACCGCGCCCATATGCGTGACACGTTGGCCGAGGCTGAGCAGAACCGGTCTGACGCGTTCCAGGTCCTCGGTCGCGCCACCCACCATAATTGCCAGGCTCCCGGCCTCGGCACCGATAACGCCACCGGACACCGGAGCGTCCAGCCAACGCATGCCGGTCTGACTGGCCAATTGCGCCGACATTTCCCGCGTCGCGGTGGGTTCCAGGCTGGAAAAATCCACCAGCAACTGGCCGCTTTTCCCACCCTCGGCCACCCCGGCCGGACCAAACACCACCTCGCGCACAACTGCTGTGTCGGCCAGGCACAACATCAGCACATCGGCGTGCTCGCACAGCTCGGCGGGCGTGGCAACTTGTCGCGCCCCCGCCTCGACCAGCGGCGCGCATTTGGCCGGGTTGCGATTCCACACCGTCAGCGCAAACCCTGCAGCCAGCAGACGCCGGCACATCGGCAAGCCCATCAGGCCGATCCCGGCAAAACCCAACGAAGGTAGTGTTGACATCATTTGGCCTTCTTTTTCATTAAAGATCGTCAAATATTGGCCGATTCATCATGACTAAGGAAAGGATTCCCCCGAGTGATGTTCAGGCCCAGTCCCTGACGCTTGGGCCCAATACGCGCTGAAAAAATGACGCGAGACCCCATCCGTGATGGTTTGACGACGCTTTGTCGTCCAGCCAACCAGCCCAGGTACATGGCGCACAATGACTTCTAAAAACAATCCGGCCACTGCGATATCCGATCTGACGCTGAGCCCAGCGGCAAACAGCCCCACGCCGTCGAAGCCATTGAGCCCCTCGCGCCCGTTGTCGACGCAGCAATACCTGTACTTCACCGAAACCAATACGGACCGCATCCTCGATAACCTCGACGGCCTGCGCGACATGGTGTTCCCACGCCCGCCGCACCTGGAAGGCGATAGCGAGCAGCACAGCGATCAGGAATTCCCGTCGGTGTGCCTGATCGGCCTCGGTCGCTGCGGCTCGAACATCGCACTGGACGTCGCAGAGCTGGTATACAACGCCCGCAAGTTCTACCTCAACGAATTCAACAACGAAGATCGCCTGTCGCCGGACAAGCGCTACGCCGAAAAGGGCTACAGCCCGGCCCAGTGGATTCGCAACAACCTGCGCCTGGGGCCGAACAAGGCCACCAAACCGGTGTTCCTGGTGGAGCCGCTGGTCATGCTCGGCGACCTCGACAAAGACATCGCCGGTCGCATCCGTTTCTCGCGCAAGGGCGAAAAAAGCGGCTTCCTGCGCGACTACAGCAAAATGAAAATCATGGACTTGTCGGAAGTCCACGCCGGTGGCGCCGGTAACGCGCCGATCCTCGGTCAGTACCTGGCGAAGATCATCCTGAACAAGGACACCCAGCGTTTCTCCAGCCCGGACTGGAAGATGATTCACTCGTACCTGATCGACAGCTGCGGCATCAAGGCCAACCAGTCGCGCCTGTATTTCTCGATCTTCAGTGCCGGCGGCGGTACCGGTTCGGGCATGGCCTCGGAATTCGGCCTGGCCCAGCAGCACTCGTACATGAACAAAACGTTCGACACCAAGCCGATGGACGAGCACGACGGCAAGAGCGGGCATTCTTTCGTCTTCGAACCGATCTTCACCAGCGGCATTTGCGTGCTGCCGAACATTTCCGACCACCGCAGCGAAATGTCCGAGGCGCTGCACATCAACGCCGGTCGCCTGCTGTGCAAATACCTGTCGGAAGAATGGGACTTCTCCTACAACTTCGCTAACGAAGACAGCAGCGAAGCCAGCGTCATGGGCCGTATCCGCCCATGGAACGCGATGATGCTGATCTCCAACGACATCATGCGGTATGCCGAAGAAAGCGATGACGGCAACATCCAGAACATCGATGTCAACGCGATGGAAAAGCACGCCAACCAGTACATCTCACAACAGATCTTCAACATTCTGACGGCGCAGGCGGTTACGACTGACTACGACCAGAACTATTTCCGTCGCGCCGGCATCGACATCGGCGAAACCATTCGCCTCGACGCCAACGACCTGTTCATGAGCCTGGCCGGCCCGGTGGCGATTGCCTACGCCGAGTCCGTGGTCCCGGAAACGCCACCGCCGAGCAGTGACAAGTTCAAGGTGTTCGAGAAAGAGCCGCAGCGCTTGAATATCGATGACCTGTTCTTCCGCTCCATCGACCTGCCGCACTTCAACAAAGTGACCCAGGCCATCGAAGGCATCAGCCTGCTGCCGATCGAGTCCAAGCGCTATCGTGCTTCGCTGGAGCAGTACAAGAATTCCGGTTACGACGCGGCCGCGTTGCACGACCTGCACTTCTTCAAGAACTGCTCGTCGGTGGTGTCGATCGTTTCGTTGCCGAAAGACTACAAGTTGTCGTACATGGACCTGAACCGGTTGAAGACCCACCTCAACAGCCTGTTCCCGAACACCACGCTCAAGCGCTATGCACTGGTGATCGGCGCGTCGGCCAACTTGTCGCTGACCACGCTGATCGCCAAGAGCCCGTGCCTGTCGGACGACTTCCTGACCCTGATCGTGGCCTTCATCAAGCGTTGCTTCGCGAAGAACCCGTACCGCTTCGACGACACGCTGGATAACTCGATCCTCGACTTCATCATCAACGAGGAATTCGACGAAGACCTGATCGACGACTTGCTGAACGAGTTCGAAAACCCGGCGAAGATCCTCGATACCAACTGGTATGCGATCAAACCGATGTACGAGAAGAAGTACCGCGAGCTGATCAACGACAAGGACAAGTTTGTCTCGATCAATGACATTCGCCTGTCGCGCGATTGCGTGAAGAAGGCGATCAAGTACCTGCGCGAGATCTACCGTCACCGGATTGGCAAGACCAAGGTTATTTCGCTGAATAACCACACCGGTAAAACATTCTCCGTCTGACTTGACACCGCGTCGCCCCCATCGCGGGCAAGCCCGCTCCCACAGTGTCCGTGTCGTGCATAAAAATCATGAACGCCACTGAACCTGTGGGAGCGGGCTTGCCCGCGATGGGGCCCTGCCTGGCCTCGCAAAACCCAAGACTTACAACATCCAGAAACAATTAAGCAGCCCATCGGCTGCTCAATAAACTGTTCCCGTTACGTTTACGTCACCCTCGCCAAGACCCTTCTGTGGCCTTTCTCTACGGCAACATGCCATCACGCTACTCGGCTACACACTTTTAAGCGGCAAACTCACGCACTCATTCGGTGCAAGACTTCACTTCGTCGCCCTTTCCTGGATCAGAATCCACGGCGAAACCACTACTGCCCACAGCTCCGGATCGCGTTCAAAAAGATCCAGCGCCCGCGTTTCAGAGAGCTTGGTGACCTTGTCGGCGGCCAGCCAGGCAGCCACTTTCTCGCCTTCGTCGGTGGCCACCGCCTCGGCCGCAGCGATCAAATCCAGACCGGGGTCGACCCACAATAGGGCACCCTTGGCGAAGAAGGGTTCCAGCTCTTTCCAGGTAATAGATGCGGTTTCACCAAGCAGCTTGGCATAGAGGGTGCTAGGTTCTTGAGTCATGGGTCCTGTCCGGAAAAGAAATCGATGTGGATGATAACGTCGGTGGTCTGGCAGAAAAACCCGGATGCAATTGAGTCATCGATTGAAAACTGCAGGAAAGCCAAGGATTGCTGAGAACTCAGCTACAACCCCCGCCGCAATTCTGTCTTTTTCTTTCAAAAAAGCGACACCCTCAGGTTTTGCCCCCCGGCGCTGCCTTCCCAGGCTGACAATCGGCGCTCTACACTGTACCGGTACAGTTGCCGGGGGCATTTTCCGGGGGATATTCGAAGATATCTGACCCGGTTCTGCTGCTACGGCGCCAGGACTATAAAAACTACAACAGTAAGAGTGGAGCACTATGACTAAGGCTACTAAGCAGATTTCCAAACTGTTTGCCGCTATGGTTCTGGCCGGGGTTGCCAGCCATTCGTTCGCAGCTGACACCATCAAGATCGGCATCGCCGGCCCTAAAACCGGTCCTGTAGCCCAATACGGCGACATGCAGTTCAGTGGCGCCAAAATGGCCATCGAACAGATCAACGCCAAGGGCGGCGTAGACGGCAAGAAACTCGAAGCCGTTGAATACGATGACGCCTGTGATCCAAAACAAGCTGTGGCAGTCGCGAACAAGGTCGTCAACGACGGCGTCAAGTTCGTGGTCGGTCACCTGTGCTCCAGCTCCACTCAACCGGCTTCGGACATCTACGAAGACGAAGGCGTGATCATGATCACCCCGGCTGCCACCAGCCCGGACATCACCAACCGTGGTTACAAAATGGTGTTCCGCACCATCGGTCTGGACAGCGCCCAGGGCCCTGCCGCCGGTAACTACATTGCCGATCACGTGAAACCGAAAATCGTTGCTGTCCTGCACGACAAACAGCAATACGGTGAAGGCATCGCCACCGCCGTTAAACAAACCCTCGAGAAGAAAGGCACCAAGGTTGCCGTGTTCGAAGGCATCAATGCCGGCGACAAGGACTTCTCGTCGATCATCGCCAAGCTCAAGCAAGCCAACGTCGACTTCGTCTACTACGGCGGCTACCACCCGGAGCTGGGTCTGATCCTGCGTCAAGCACAGGAAAAAGGCCTGAAAGCCAAGTTCATGGGTCCGGAAGGCGTGGGTAACGACTCCATTTCGCAGATCGCCAAGGACGCTTCCGAAGGCCTGCTGGTGACCCTGCCGAAATCCTTCGACCAGGACCCGGCCAACATCGCCCTGGCTGATGCGTTCAAAGCGAAGAAAGAAGACCCAAGCGGTCCGTTCGTATTCCCGGCCTACTCGGCTGTGGAAGTGATCGCCGAAGGTATCAAGGCTGCCAAGTCGGAAGACGCTGCCAAAGTGGCTGCTGCCATCCACGCTGGCACTTTCAAAACCCCGACTGGCGACCTGAGCTTCGACGCCAAGGGCGACCTGAAAGACTTCAAATTTGTGGTTTACGAGTGGCACTTCGGTAAACCTAAAACTGAAGCTTCGCCTCAGTAAGGCCTTGCCTGACTGACTGCCAATAAAGCCCACGGCGTGCCGTGGGCTTTGTTTTACGAACGTATTGGGCCGCGCTGGCGTGATCCGCCAGTCTCCCCACCTGAAAATCTCAAAACCGTCATCAGCGGTTCGCTGGCAAACCTCGCGTTCGAAGTGGATGCAGATCCACGGGGCTCGAGCGGGAAAATGACTCCACCAGTGAAATGCGTATCAGGTTTTTAGGAGCGCAGTAATGCCTGACCTCTATCACTTTTTCCAACAGCTGGTTAATGGTCTGACCATTGGCAGCACGTATGCCCTGATCGCCATCGGCTATACGATGGTTTACGGCATCATTGGAATGATCAACTTCGCCCACGGCGAGGTGTACATGATCGGTTCCTACGTGGCGTTCATCGCCATCGCCGGGCTGACCATGATGGGACTCGACAGTGTTCCGCTGTTGATGACCGCCGCTTTCCTGGCGACCATCGTCGTGACCAGTGCCTACGGCTACAGCATCGAACGGATCGCCTACCGCCCCTTGCGCGGCAGCAACCGTCTGATCCCGCTGATTTCCGCCATCGGCATGTCGATCTTCCTGCAGAACACGGTTCTGCTGGCGCAAGACTCCAAGGACAAATCCATCCCCAACCTGATTCCAGGCAACATTGCCTTCGGGCCAGGTGGCGCACATGAAGTGCTGATTTCCTACATGCAAATCGTGGTGTTCGTGGTGACCCTGGTCGCCATGCTCGGCCTGACGCTGTTCATCTCCCGCTCTCGCCTGGGTCGCGCCTGCCGTGCCTGCGCCGAAGACATCAAGATGGCCAACCTGCTGGGTATCAACACCAACAACATCATCGCCCTGACCTTCGTTATCGGTGCCGCACTGGCAGCCATCGCAGCCGTGCTGTTGAGCATGCAATACGGCGTGATCAACCCGAACGCCGGTTTCCTCGTCGGCCTCAAGGCCTTCACCGCAGCGGTACTGGGCGGTATTGGCAGCATTCCCGGCGCCATGCTCGGCGGGTTGGTGCTTGGGGTAGCGGAAGCCTTCGGTGCCGATATCTTCGGCGACCAGTACAAGGACGTTGTGGCGTTCGGTCTATTGGTTCTGGTGTTGTTGTTCCGGCCAACCGGCCTGCTGGGCCGCCCGGAGGTTGAGAAAGTATGACTAGGAATCTTAAACAGGCGCTGTTTAGCGCCCTGCTGGTGTGGGCAGTTGCCTACCCGGTACTCGGTCTGAAACTGACCATCGTCGGCATCAACCTCGAAGTCCACGGCACCAGCAATGCCACGCTGATCACCATCGCCGTGTGCTCGGTGCTGATGTTCCTGCGCGTGCTGTTCGATCAACAGATCAGCTCGGCCTGGCGCTCCTCGCCCAACATGCCGCTGGTTCCGGCCAAGGCCAGCAACTTCCTGACCCTGCCGAGCACCCAGCGCTGGTTCATCATCGCGTTGATCGCCGGCGCGCTGGTCTGGCCGTTCTTCGGTTCTCGCGGCGCGGTGGATATCGCCACCCTGGTGCTGATCTACGTGATGCTGGGCCTGGGCCTGAACATCGTGGTCGGCTTGGCCGGTCTGCTCGACCTCGGTTACGTCGGCTTCTACGCCGTCGGTGCCTACAGTTATGCGCTGCTGTCGCATTACTACGGTCTGAGCTTCTGGATCTGCCTGCCGATCGCCGGCCTGATGGCGGCCACGTTCGGCTTCCTGCTCGGCTTCCCGGTCCTGCGCCTGCGCGGTGACTATCTGGCGATCGTGACTCTGGGCTTCGGTGAAATCATCCGTCTGTTCCTGCGCAACCTGACCGGTCTCACCGGTGGCCCGAACGGCATCAGCAACATCGAGAAGCCAACGTTCTTCGGGTTGACCTTCGAACGCAAAGCGGCCGAAGGCATGCAGACCTTTCACGAGTACTTCGGTCTGGAATACAACTCGATCAACAAGGTGATTTTCCTGTACCTGGTTGCCCTGTTGCTGGCCCTCGGTGCGCTGTTCGTGATCAACCGTTTGCTGCGCATGCCGATCGGTCGCGCCTGGGAAGCGCTGCGTGAAGACGAAATCGCCTGCCGTGCGTTGGGTCTCAATCCTACCGTCATCAAGCTCTCGGCCTTCACCCTGGGCGCCAGCTTCGCCGGTTTCGCCGGCAGCTTCTTCGCCGCCCGTCAGGGTCTGGTGACACCGGAGTCTTTCACCTTCATCGAGTCGGCGATCATTCTTGCCATCGTCGTGCTGGGTGGCATGGGCTCGCAACTGGGCGTGATCCTCGCGGCCGTGGTGATGATCCTGTTGCCGGAAATGATGCGTGAGTTCAGTGAGTACCGCATGTTGATGTTCGGCGCCTTGATGGTGCTGATGATGATTTGGCGACCTCAAGGCCTGCTGCCCATGCAACGTCCACACATGGAGCTGCGCAAATGAGCCGCGAGATCCTTAAAGTCGAAAATCTGAGCATGCGCTTCGGCGGCTTGCTGGCGGTCAACGGCGTCGCCCTGACCGTGAAGGAAAAACAGGTGGTTGCGCTGATCGGCCCGAACGGCGCCGGCAAGACCACCGTGTTCAACTGCCTGACCGGTTTCTACAAACCGAGCGGCGGCAGCATCCTGCTGGACGGCGAGCCGATCCAGGGCCTGCCGGGCCACAAGATCGCCCTCAAAGGCGTGGTGCGGACCTTCCAGAACGTGCGCTTGTTCAAGGACATGACTGCGGTCGAGAACCTCTTGATCGCCCAGCACCGTCACCTGAACACCAACTTCCTGTCCGGCCTGTTCAAGACCCCGTCGTTCCGCAAAAGCGAGCGCGAGGCCATGGAGTTCGCCGAGTACTGGCTGGACAAGGTCAACCTCACTCAGTTCGCCAACCGTCCGGCCGGCACCCTGGCCTACGGTCAGCAACGTCGTCTGGAAATCGCTCGTTGCATGATGACCCGCCCGCGGATCCTCATGCTCGACGAACCGGCTGCCGGCCTGAACCCGAAGGAAACCGAGGATCTCAAGGCGCTGATCAGCATGTTGCGTGAAGAGCACAACGTCACCGTGCTGCTGATCGAACACGACATGAAACTGGTCATGAGCATTTCCGACCACATCGTCGTGATCAACCAGGGCACGCCCCTGGCCAACGGCACGCCGGAACAGATCCGCGACAATCCTGAAGTGATCAAAGCCTACCTGGGGGAAGCGTAAATGCTGCAATTCGAAAACGTTTCCACCTTCTACGGCAAGATCCAGGCGCTGCACAGCGTCAACGTTGAAGTCCGCCAGGGCGAGATCGTCACCCTGATCGGCGCCAACGGTGCCGGCAAGTCGACGCTGTTGATGACCCTCTGCGGTTCGCCGCAAGCCCACAGCGGCAGCATCCGCTACATGGGCGAAGAGCTCGTCGGCCAGGACTCGTCGCAGATCATGCGTAAAAGCATTGCGGTCGTACCGGAAGGTCGTCGGGTGTTTGCCCGTCTGACCGTGGAAGAGAATCTGTCCATGGGCGGATTCTTTACTAACAAGGGCGACTATCAGGAACAGATGGACAAGGTTCTCGGACTTTTCCCACGCCTGAAAGAACGCTTTGCCCAGCGCGGCGGCACCATGTCCGGCGGCGAACAGCAAATGCTCGCCATCGGCCGTGCGCTGATGAGCAAGCCCAAGCTGTTGCTGCTCGACGAGCCTTCGCTGGGTCTGGCGCCGATCATCATCCAGCAGATCTTCGACATCATCGAACAGCTGCGCAAGGATGGCGTGACGGTGTTCCTGGTCGAGCAGAACGCCAACCAGGCACTGAAAATCGCTGACCGCGCGTACGTTCTGGAGAACGGCCGCGTGGTGATGCAAGGCACTGGTGAAGCGCTGCTGACCGACCCGAAAGTGCGCGAAGCGTACCTCGGAGGTTAAGCCTTTGCGGTAAACAGAAAACGGCCTTCGGGCCGTTTTTTTGTGTCTGCCACAAGCTCACCAACAATGAAGATCCTTGTGGGAGCGGGCTTGCCCGCGAAAGCGCTAGTCCAGTCAACATCTCTGTTCGAATGTAAAACCGCTATCGCGGGCAAGCCCGCTCCCACAGGGTCTGTGTGAGGCAGACATTATCGTTAAAGCCGATCCAGCGCCTCCCCACTGCGCTTGAACCAGCCAATCAAATAATCCGCCAACACCTGCGTGCGCTTGGGCAACCCACCCTGGTACGGATGCACCAGGTACATCGGCATGCGCCGTGTCTGATAATCGCGCAAGAGCCAACGCAAACGACCATCAGCCAATTCCGCCTGCAACAGATAGGACGGCAGACGCGCAATGCCGGCGCCCGCCAGTGCCGCTTTTTTCAGCAGGCTGTAATGGTTGCTGGCGAAAGGTCCTGACACACGCACACGCAATAATTCGTGCTGCTGGTGATACAGCCATTCTTCGCGGCCGCTGTAGTGGCTATTGAGTAAACATTGGTGCTCAGCGAGGGCCTGCGGGGTCAGCGGTTCGCCGTGTTGCTCCAGATAGGTCGGGCTGGCGCAGGTCAGTTCGTGCCAGGCCAACAGGGGGCGGGCCACCAGGCGCTCGTCATTGCCGACATCGGAGCGAACCGCCAGATCAAAACCGTCGCGGGACAAATCACGGTAATTGTTGCTGAGGTCAAGTTCGATCTGCACCTGCGGGTACTTGTGGGAAAACTCCAGCAGCAAGCCGTCGAAGAAGGTTTCTCCCAGCGACACCGGAACCGTCATACGCACCGGCCCTGCCATATCGTCTTTCAACCGCGCCAATGCCTGACGCGCCCGTTCCACTTGCACCACCAGCGCCTGGGCTTGCGGCAACAGCGCCGCGCCTGCCGCCGTCAGGCTCAAGCGGCGAGTGGTGCGTTGCAGCAGCACCACCGAAAACCGCGTCTCCAACAGGCTGATGCGCTTGGACAACTGGCCTTTACTGCAGCCCAGTTGCTGAGCCGCCAGGGTGAAACTGCCCGCTTCGATCAATACCGCAAACGCCGCCAGGTCATCCATCTCACTCATGGATTGTTTCCATTTGAAAACCAAAGGTTGCCTATTAGCGCGCTTATCCGCAGAAAAAACCACTCTAGACTGAAGCCACTTTCAATACACATGAGGATAAACAGCATGAAAATTCTTTTGATTGGCGCAGGCGGCACCATCGGTTCGGCGATCGACAAGGAGTTGTCCGAGCGTCACGAGATCATCCGCATCGGTCGCAACAGCGGCGATTTGCAGGTGGATATCAGCGACAGCACCTCGATTCGCAAACTGTTCGAACAGACCGGCAAGTTCGACGCGCTGGTCTGCGCCGCGGGCAACGTGACCTTCGCACCGCTGGGCGAAATGACCGCAGACAGTTTCGCCCTGGGCCTGAAAGACAAGCTGATGGGCCAGGTCAACCTGCTGCTGATCGGCCGCGAATTCGCCAATGACGGTGCCTCTTTCACCTTCACCACCGGCGTGCTCAGCCACGACCCGATTCGCAGCGGTGCCTCGGCAGCACTGGTCAACGGTGCCATCGACAGCTTCGTGCGTGCCGCGGCAATCGAACTCCCACGCGGCCTGCGGGTGAACTCGGTGAGCCCGAATGTCCTGGTTGAAGCCATGGGCAAATACGCGCCGTACTTCCGCGGCTACAAACCGGTTCCGGCCGCCGATGTGGCACTGGCCTACGCAAAAAGCGTCGAAGGCCTGCAAACCGGTCAGACCTTTCACGTCGGCTGACACACAACAATCTGTAGGAGCCGGCTTGCTGGCGATGGCGCTCTTGAAATCGTCATCGCCAGCAAGCTGGCTCCTACGAGTTGATCGACGCAGCCAAATCAGGAGTCAGCGGGGTTGTGATGAACGGTCAGGCTGAGTAACGTGGCGGCACTTGTCTGGAGAGCCAAAGATGCGTGTTGCCCGTTCCTTATTCCTTGTTGCCGTGCTTCCACTGTTCGCTGCCTGTCAGTTGCTCGATGGCCCGCGTGAAAGTGCCTCTCACGCGGGCCAGACCCGAATGCAGGGTCAGTTGACCGCGGCCGACGGCAAGCTGTTGTTTCAGCCATGCAATACGCAGCGCAGCTACGTGGTCAACGACACCGGCGGCACCAGCGTCCTGCAAGAGGCCGCGAGCCTGGCCGATGCGCAAGGCAAGCTGTTCGCCGATGTGCGCGGGCGGATCGTCGACAGCCGCCTCGATCTGGAGCAGTTGTACCGTGTCGAACGCTCGGGCACCGCGTGCGACGATCCGAATTTCAAAGTGCTGATCCTGCGCGCCACCGGCCATGGGCCCGAGTGGAACGTCAAGGTCAGCGGCAAAGGCCTGGTCATCGACCGTGCGGGTCAACCACCCCTGGCCGTACCTTATGTTGAAGAGCAACTGGGCGATGGCCGCTTCAACCTCAGCACCGAAGCCAACAACCAGCACATCGAACTGTGGGTCGCGCCGCAACGTTGCGTAGACAGCAGCACCGGCAGTGTTCAACACATGAGCGCCGAATTGCGCATCAATGGCCAGGTTCAACGTGGCTGCGGGTATTTCGGCGGATCGCGCGACGACTGATCGTTTAAGCCTCACGGGACTCGGCTTTTGGGGCTTATAATCGCCGCCTTCAAACGCCTTGGCGCAGTTGTGCGCCCCGCGAACCGGATCCCGTCATGTTACGAATCACTGAACTCAAGCTGCCGATCGACCATCCCGAAGAAGACCTGCGCCCTGCCATCGTGCAGCGCCTGGGCATCGCCAGTGATGACCTGCTCGATTTCACCTTGTTCAAGCGCAGCTACGATGCGCGCAAAAAATCCTCCGAACTGTGCTTCATCTACACCATCGACCTCACGGCGAAGGATGAGGCGGCGTTGCTGCACACGTTCGCCGACGACCGAAACGTCAACGTGGCGCCGGATGTCAGCTACAAAGTGGTCGGCCAAGCGCCGGCTGATCTGCAGCAACGCCCGGTTGTCGTAGGCTTCGGGCCCTGCGGGATTTTCGCCGGGCTGCTGCTCGCGCAAATGGGCTTCAAGCCGATCATCCTCGAGCGCGGCACCGAAGTGCGCCAGCGCACCAAGGACACCTGGGGCCTGTGGCGCAAAAACGTGCTCAACCCCGAGTCCAACGTGCAATTTGGCGAAGGCGGCGCGGGGACATTCTCCGACGGCAAGCTCTACAGCCAGATCAAAGACCCGAAGTTCATCGGCCGCAAAGTCCTGCATGAGTTCGTCAAAGCCGGCGCGCCGGAAGAAATCCTCTACGTCAGCAAACCGCACATCGGTACGTTCCGCCTGACTGGCGTGGTGGAAAACATGCGTGAGCAGATTCGCGCGCTGGGCGGCGAAGTACGCTTCCAGCAGCGCGTTACCGATGTGTTGATCGAGGACGGCCAACTGGTCGGTGTCGAGCTCAACGGCGGCGAACAGATTCATTCGAAGCACGTGATTCTGGCCCTCGGCCACAGCGCCCGCGACACCTTCCGCATGCTCCACGGTCGCGGCGTGTTCATGGAGGCCAAGCCGTTCTCGGTGGGTTTCCGTATCGAACACCCACAGTCGCTGATCGACCGCGCGCGCCTGGGCAAATACGCCGGCCACCCGAAACTGGGTGCCGCCGACTACAAACTGGTGCACCACGCCAAGAACGGTCGCTCGGTCTACAGCTTCTGCATGTGCCCGGGCGGCACAGTGGTAGCGGCCACCTCAGAGCCGGGCCGCGTGGTCACCAACGGCATGAGCCAATACTCGCGTAACGAACGCAACGCCAACTCCGGAATCGTCGTCGGGATCACCCCGGAAGTCGATTACCCGGGCGGCCCACTGGCCGGTATCGAGTTGCAGGAACGCCTGGAATCCCACGCCTTTGTGCTGGGCGGCAGCAACTACGAAGCGCCGGCGCAACTGGTTGGCGAT
The DNA here is from genome assembly GCF_045447035.1 of Pseudomonas sp. O230. Classification (NCBI taxonomy): domain Bacteria; kingdom Pseudomonadati; phylum Pseudomonadota; class Gammaproteobacteria; order Pseudomonadales; family Pseudomonadaceae; genus Pseudomonas; species Pseudomonas sp. O230. The sequence goes on from NZ_JBJGXN010000005.1 coordinate 214,939, forward strand.
TTCATTGCTGGCAAACCGTCCACCGAGTTGGGCAGTGTTGAACCGTCCTACAAGCCTGGTGTTGCCCTGGGTGATCTGGCGCTGGCCTTGCCGGCGTTCGCCATCGAAGCGATTCGCGAAGCCCTGCCGGCGTTCGAGAAGCAGATTCGCGGTTACTCGCTGCACGACGCAGTGTTGACCGGGATCGAGACGCGTACATCGTCGCCGCTGCGGATCACCCGTAACGAGTCGATGCAGAGCCTGAACGTGAAGGGCTTGTTCCCGGCGGGTGAAGGCGCGGGTTATGCGGGCGGGATTCTGTCGGCAGGGGTGGACGGGATTCGCATCGCCGAAGCCGTGGCCCGCGACATCCTCGGCCTGGAAGCCTGACATAAATCCCCTGTAGGAGCTGGCTTGCCGGCGATGAATGCACCGCGGTCTGTCTGGAGGACCGCGTTATCGTTCATCGCCGGCAAGCCGGCTCCTACAGGTTCCGCGTTGGGCGTCAGATATTGGCGCGCAGCACGGTTGCCGGAAGCGGTTCACCGCGCTCGACACTCGCCGCCACGATCTCCATCAATCCACTCAACTCATACCCCTGAGCCTTGAGCCAAGCCTGATCGTAATAACTCGTCTCATAACGCTCGCCGCCATCGCACAGAATCGCCACGATCGACCCCGCTTCCCCCGCCACCACCATCTGTTGCGCGGCCATCAACGCGCCAATCAGATTGGTCCCGCTTGACCCGCCCACCCGCCGGCCCAAACGCTGCGCCAGGTAATGCATGGCCGCCAGTGACAGAGCGTCCGGCACCTTGACCATCGCATCGATCACCTTCGGCAGGAACGACGCCTCGACCCGTGGCCGCCCGATGCCTTCGATCCGCGAACCGTGATCCAGGCGCAGGCTGGCATCACCGGTCAGGTAGTAATCGAAAAACACCGAACGCTCGGCATCGGCGCACAGCACGCGGGTGCAATGCTGGCGATAGCGCACGTATCGGCCCAACGTCGCGGTGGTGCCGCCGGTGCCGGGGCTGGAAATCAGCCAGCTCGGTTCCGGGTGCTGTTCGAAACGCATCTGATGGAAAATCGATTCGGCGATGTTGTTGTTCGCCCGCCAGTCGGTGGCACGTTCGGCGTAGGTGAACTGGTCGATGAAATGCCCGTCGTGTTCACGCGCCAGGCGCTCGGACTCGGCGTAGATCTGCGTCGGATCGTCCACCAGATGGCTCTTGCCACCGTAGAACGCGATTTGCGCGATCTTCTCTTTGGAAGTGGTGGCCGGCATCACTGCAATAAACGGCAGGCCGAGCAAACGGGCGAAGTACGCCTCGGAAATCGCCGTCGAACCGCTGGAAGCCTCGATCACCGGCGCACCGGGTTTGAGCCAGCCGTTACACAGTGCATACAGGAACAACGAACGCGCCAGGCGATGTTTCAGGCTGCCGGTGGGGTGGCTCGACTCATCCTTGAAATACAACTCGATGCCCGGCAACCCTGGCAATGGCAAGGGGATCAGGTGGGTGTCGGCGCTGCGCTGGAAGTCCGCTTCGATGATCCGGATGGCTTCCCGGGCCCACTGTCGGTTGTCGCTCATGATGAGTTTTCTCGTTAAGTCGGCCTTGTCACAAGGCTCAGCCCACAAGCTTAGGAAAAATCCGACATCCCGCACAGATACAGCTGAGGTTCAATACGTCCGGCAACTGCTAGGCTCAGGTCCGTGCCTACCTTTCGCGCTGTAACGGCATATAACAAAAAAGAATATAACTTTTGTTTTAACAACTAACGGTACGGGTTAGGGTGTGCCACCTTTTTGATTATTCGATGGAGAGCGACCTTGCCTCTGCGTAGCACTTTCACGCGTTTCTTTCAGTTGGAAGCTGCCAGCGGTCTGTTACTGATCGCCGCAGCAGCCCTGGCTTTGATCATCAACAACTCGCCGCTGTCGTGGCTCTACAGCAGCTTTCTGGACACCCCGGTGGTGGCTCAGGTCGGCGCGCTGCAAATCGCCAAACCGGCACTGCTGTGGATCAACGACGGCCTGATGGCCCTATTCTTCCTGCTGATCGGCCTGGAAGTGAAGCGCGAAGTCCTCGACGGTCAGCTGTCGAAGCCTTCGCAGATCGTCCTGCCCGGCGCGGCAGCGATTGGCGGCATGGTGGTTCCAGCGCTGTTCTACTGGTTTCTCAATCGTGACAACCCGGCCGCCCTGAGTGGCTGGGCCATCCCGATGGCCACTGACATCGCCTTCGCCCTCGGCGTACTCGCCCTGCTGGGCAAGCGCGTACCGGTGTCGCTGAAACTGTTCCTGATGACCCTCGCGATCATCGATGACCTCGGCGCCATCATCGTCATTGCGATCTTCTACTCCGGCACGCTGTCGACGCTTTCCCTGGCATTGGCCGCGTCGTGCATCTTCGCCTTGATCGCGATGAACCGGCTCGGCGTGGTCAAGCTCGGGCCGTACATGATCATCGGTTTGATCCTGTGGGTGTGCGTGCTCAAGAGTGGTGTCCATGCCACGCTGGCCGGCGTAACCCTGGCCTTCTGCATCCCGCTGCGCACGAAAAATGCCGAACCGTCGCCGCTGCTGACGCTGGAACACGCTCTGCACCCGTGGGTGGCCTACGGCATCCTGCCGCTGTTCGCCTTCGCCAACGCGGGCCTGTCCCTGAGCGGCGTAACCGTCGAAAGCTTCACCCATCACGTACCGATGGGTATCGCGGTCGGCCTGCTGCTGGGCAAGACGCTTGGCGTGTTCGGCCTGACCTGGCTGGCAGTGAAAATCGGCATCGCCGCCCTGCCCCAAGGCGCCAACTGGGGCCAGGTGCTGGGCGTGGCAATCCTCTGCGGGATTGGCTTCACCATGAGCTTGTTTGTCGGTTCCCTGGCGTTCGTGCCGGGCGCCAGTGAGTACGCCGGGATGGACCGGATGGGGATTTTGACCGGTTCGATATTGGCGGCGTTGATTGGGTATGCGGTGACGGCGGCGGCGAGTCGCAAGAACGCCGCGCTGCAATCCTGATCGACAGAGACAACTCCTAGCGTCATTCGAGACGCGTCCTACAGCCACGATCAGCCACGTTCGTTTACGTCGCACAGCCCGCTTTTTGAGGGTTGTCGACGTACGAGCGCAAGGATGATCAGTGGCTGGCAACAAGGATACTCCCCGGATTCCAAACCCACCGTCAGGTGACGGGCACACGTCACCTATCGCTTCATGACCGCCACCGAACTGGCTGCGCGGGATACCAGACAAACTGCTTACGACGCCATGCTCGCGAGGCAACAGGCCCTTGAAGAAAGTCTTCAGGTCTTCGCGAAAACGGACAACGCCGTACGCGCCGGTTGCGTGTTCGCCAAATCCTGCAAGCTGCCTGATGCCATCATCGATTATTCCAACCCATCCGGTGTGGTCCCGACCGACAGCCAGAAAGACTAAGGCGAGCTAATCCTGCCGGGCGCTCGGGAAGCGGATGAATCACAAGCCTTTGTCGTCGAATTGCCGCAAGTTTGCGAAGAGGAAATCAAATCCATCATGGGTTGGAGTAGCGATCAGCAAGGCTGGGAAGGCTAAAACCTGACCCCGTTGCAACTATCAGCGATAGAAACGCTGATAGGAAAACCCATTCACGATCCAAACCATTACTTCCAACTCACGTGCAATGGGTAACAGCCACAAACAAAAAACCCCGACCAGTCACCTGATCGGGGTTTTCTTTCACTCGTTCCCGCTTAGTGCGAAACGCGGCTAGTCCCACCTACAGTAGCAATCCGCACCCGCTCGCCAACACGGAACACTTCATTCTCCTGAACCTGCTGCACGTAAGCACGCATGCTGCCGTCGTCTTCGCGAACGGTGATTTCCACGCCTTGGGTGCGAGTCAGGCCTTCTTCGGTGGCCGAACCCAACAGGCCACCGGCGACTGCGCCAATGACCGCCGCAACGATGCTGCCGCGACCGCCGCCGATGGCGCTGCCGCCAACGCCGCCCACCGCTGCACCCGCGAGACCGCCGATCGGGGTCTTGGTGCCTTCGATTTTCACCGGACGCAGGGATTCGATGGTGCCCATGCGAACGGTCTGCACACGACGCGCTTCGTCACGGGAGTAGGAGTCACCGGTCAAGCTCGATTGGCAGCCAGTGAGCAACATCGCCATCGTGGAAAAGGAAGCAACCAGCAGAACAGACTTACGCATAGCATCAACTCCAAAGGACAGGTAGCCATTAAACTCCGCAGCTTGACGCGTGTCACGACGTCGCCCGGATAAAATTGGTTTGATTCAGGCCCGGTACAGGGCCCTCCACGAACTCAGCACACAGTAGCGACAAATTACGAGATCTGCGCCACTGGCCCAAGGATTTTCATGGATTACTTCATCATTGTCGTCACCACTGTCGCCGGTCTGTACTTCCACGGGTGGTTGTACATACGGATCAAACGCTGGATGGATCGCGATCTGGCGTTAGCCCTGGCGGGAAGCGATGAGCACAAAAAAGCCTACATGCTCCAGCAATTGGCGAACGCTCAAGCGCAGAAGATCAAGCGTCGAGACCTGCCTCAGTGGCTGGAGGCCGCTGCGGCAGGCTATCCCGGTCGGTAGACTGCTTAGGGTGCCAGACGTTCAAGAATCCAGTCGGGGCCCTGCAAACGGTAGTTGAGGCGATCGTGCAGACGGCTCGAACGGCCCTGCCAGAATTCGATGCGCTCAGGTAGCAGACGATAACCGCCCCAGTGCTCGGGGCAATGAGGCTGTGTATCGCTGAAACGTTGCTCGGTGTTTTTGAGCAGCGCTTCCAGTTCGGCGCGATCGGCGATCACGCGGCTTTGCGGTGAAGCCCAGGCGCCGAGGCGACTGCCCAACGGCCGGACCTGAAAATAGGCATCGGACTCTTCAGGCGTGACCTTCACCACCCGACCTTCGATGCGCACCTGCCGTTCCAGAGCCGGCCAGAAAAAGGTCATGGCCGCGAACGGGTTCGCGGCCAGATGCTGGCCCTTGGCGCTGTCGTAGTTAGTGAAAAACGTGAAGCCCTGCGCGTCCAGGCCCTTTAACAGCAGAATGCGGCAATGCGGCCGACCGTCCTTGTCGACGGTGGCCAGGGTCATGGCGTTGGCTTCCACCGGCGCCTGCTCGGTTTTCACCGCATCGGCGAACCACTGATGGAACAGCGCGAACGGCTCGGCCGGGGCTTGTGCCTCGGTAAGGCCGTCTCGGGTGTAGTCGCGACGCATATCAGCCAGGCCCTGGGTCATGGCGCATTCCTTTTGGTTAACGAATCACTTTTTCACAGCATCGGCGGCAGCGACTTTCTTGTCAGCTGTTGCGGCTTTGGCCGGCGCGGCCTTCTTGGCCGGCGTCGCGGTTTTGGCTGGTGCCTTCTTGGCGGCCGCTTTCTTGGCCGGCGCCTTTTTCGCGGCAGGCACTGCGGCTTTCTTCGCGGCCGGTGCCGGGGTCACCGGCGTGGCCACTGGCTTGACGTCCTGGGCAGCGACCAGTCTCACCGGTGCCGGGGCTGGCATGTTGTACTTGCTCAACAGCGCAACCATAGTGTTTTGCGGAGTCACCAGCAATTCGACGCGACGGTTCAAGGCACGGCCTTCAACGCTGTCGTTGGCCGCACGCGGGGCTTCACCGCCCATGCCGCGCAGCATCAGGCGATCGCGTTGCAGACCGCTGAGGCGGAAAATCGCTGCCACCGCTTGTGCGCGTTCCTGGCTCAGCTTCACGTTAGCCGGTGCGGCGCCCGAGGTATCGCTGTGACCCAATACCAGCACGGCAGTCTTCGGATCGACCTCGAGGATTTTCGCCACGCGAGTGAACGGACCGAGGGTCACCGGCAGCAACATGGCCGGACGATCAGGGTTGAACGAACCTTCTACCGGCGCAGTGACCACCAGCACGTTTTCACGGCGCTCGAGTTGCAGGTTGCTGTCCTTGATCGCGGTGCGCAGGCGCGGTTCGTAATCGTCGAGCCAGGCCTGAGTGACTTTAGGGTCCGGCATCGGCACGACTTTGGCCGTGCTCTGCTCCTTGCCGCCGAACGGCCACCACCATTTGCCGCCAGCCTCGGCTTCAGCCTTGGCCACTTCGACCGGTTTGGCTTCAGGTTTTACCTCTGGCTTCTTGTCCAGAACCTCCTCGGAACCGAACGGCCAGTACCAAGGGTTGGAGCTTTCAGCCTTGGCGACCGGGGCCGCAGCGACCGGTTTCACAGGGGCCGGCGCCGGTGCCGGCTCTTTCGCCGCGACTTTGTCAGAGGAGCCAAACGGCCACCAGCTGCTGCCATCCGAATCATTTTGTGGAGTCTGCGCACAACCGGTAACTGCGACACACAGGGCCAAAGCGAGGGTGGTTTTATTGAATGACATTGGATATCCACAAAAATGAAGTCATAAAAAATCAGGCCGGCATGACCCGGATAAACAGACGCTTGGAAAACATAAAGGCCTTCGGGTTCCGGCCCTGGAACCCGTAAGCGCGTTTTACAGACAAGTGGCCAGTACCCGTGCGAGCTTTTGCGCGCGTGGGTCCATCAAGACGTAAGGCCCCAGTGTATTTGTCACAAAACCGAACGCAACATCGTGTTCCGGGTCAGCAAAACCGATGGAGCCGCCAGCGCCCGGATGGCCGAACGCACGTGGGCCGAGGCCGTAGGTCGCGTTAGGGACGTCCGGTTGATCGAGCATGCAACCCAGGCCGAAACGGGTCTGGGTCAATAAAGTCTTGTCTTCGCCGAAGCTATGTTCGCGGGTCAGCTCGTCGAGCAGCTCGCTTTCCAGCAGGCTGCCGTCGAGCAGTCCGGCGTAGAACCCGGCCAGGCTGCGGGCATTGCCGTGGCCATTGGCCGCCGGCTGCTGCATGCGCCGCCACTCGGGTTTATTGGTGCTGGTCAGGACCGACGGCGGGTTGGTGAAGGCCCGCGTGGTCATGGCCGTCGGTTCGCGCATGGTCACTTGCAGCAGGCGCTGGGCGGCAGCATCGCCGACGTTGCCCTTGCCACGGGCGATGTGCGCCACGCGATGGAATTCTTCATCCGCCAGACCGACGTGAAAGTCCAGGCCCAACGGTTTGGCGACCCGGGCCACGATGGACTCGCCCGGCCCACGTCCGTCGGCACGGCGCAGTAACTCGCCGACCAGCCAGCCATAGGTGATCGCGGCATAACCGTGAGCGGTGCCCGGCGTCCACCAAGGCGATTCGGCGGCCAGTGCATCGACCATGGTTTGCCAGTCGTAAAGCGCTTCCGGGGCCAGCAACTCACGCAACGCCGGCAGGCCGGCCTGATGGCAGAGCAGTTGACGCAGGGTGACGGATTCCTTGCCGGCGGCGGCGAATTCAGGCCAGTAGCGGGCCACCGGTGCATCCAGTTGCAGCTTGCCTTCGGCGACCAGTTGCAGGGCAGTGACGGCGGTGAAGGTCTTGGTGCAGGAAAACAGGTTGGCGATGGTGTCGCTGTGCCAGGCCTCAAGGCCGTCCTTGTCGGCGGTGCCGGACCAGAGATCAACGACGGTTTCGCCGCCGATCTGGATGCACAGCGCTGCGCCACGCTCCTGAGGATCGTCGAACAACGCCGCGAAGGCTTCGCGCACCGCTTCGAACCTGAGCTCGTAATGACCTTGAATCTGCACCCGCTACTCCCTTGGACAAACGTTCTACAAAGTGGCCGGCATTGTTCCAGCCATTGATGGTTTTGGGAACAGGGTTGGGCCGGGCGGTCGGTTTGCCCATGGATATGATCAGAATTTTCTGGTGTCTGTCAGGCCGCCATCGCTGGCAAGCCAGCTCCCACAGGTTCCGGTTGTCCGCCGATTTTTGCGGCAACTTCAATCCTTGTGGGAGCTGGCTTGCCAGCGATGATCGATAACGCGGTCTCAGGTCTTAATGGCCATTCCCGGAGTGCCCACCCGCCTGCCCGGTGCCCTTCCCCGGGCCTTTGCCGGCTTCAGCTTTTCTCCCACCCTCGGCATCGTGACTGGCTTTGTCTGCCGCAGCCTTGGCCTTCTCGGCCTCTTTACCTAACTGATCAACGGCCGCCAGGTTGCTCTTGCGCACACTGTCGACAAAGCCCTGGAACGGCAGATCGGTAATACCCACCAGACCAAAGTGGCCGTTTTCACCGTCCAGCAAACGCCCCGTCACCGGTTGGTCGATGTACTGGAACCAGTGCACGCCGACAATCGACGGTTCGCTCAGTGCCTGTTTCAGGAAGTTGGCGTAAGCCGGACCACGGTCTTCTTCCTTCGCCAATTGCGTCACGCCGCCCCAGAACGGGCCGCGATCCGCCGAGCCGAAGTTGAATTCGGTAATCAGCACCGGCTTGTCCAGACTGCGCAGTTTGGCGAAGTCGTAACCGTCCTGCGGTTGCAGGGTGTACATGTTGAAGCTCAGCACGTCGCAAAACTGCGCGCACGACTCGACCGCTTCCGGGGTGCTGATGGCAAAACGGCCGCCCAGCAACAGCTGATTCGGCGCGTGCCACTTGAGCGAGTCGGAAATGGTTTTGAAGTACGTGTCAGCGAAGACTTTCTGGAAGTATTTGAAGTCGGCTTCGATTTCCGGGTGCTCGGCGCTCGGCAGCGGCGGTACGAAGCCCGGGTCTTCCATCAATTCCCAGGCCGGCAAGTCGATGCCCCAGGCTTTGGACAGGCCAGCCTGATTGCGGTACTTGTCGCGCAGTTGCTTGAGGAACGCGCGTTTTGCCGGGACGTCGGTGGTCATTTTCAAGGTGCCGTAAGCCAGCGCGTAGCGGGCTTTCGGGTCGTCACCGGGACCGGCCCAGGCCAGTTCGTTGTCGGCGAAATAACCGATCAGCCACGGATCGTCACGATGATCGCGGGCGGCGATGGCCACGGCGCGTTCGGTGGCCATGGCGAAACGCGGGTCGAACGGGTCAGGCATACCGCCCCACCAGTCGGTGCCGGTGCTGATACTGGCGTAATCGCCGACGATCGACAGCGGCAAGGTGTAGGGCACGCGATCAGCGTTGGCCAGTGCCGGGGCGCTCCAGTTGCCGACGGTGTTGAAACCCCAGGCTTGCAGGCGATCCAGGGTGTGGCTGGCCCAGCGTTGCTCATCGACCACGGCGGTGCAGGGCTCAGCCGGTTTCTGCTCGACCGCTTTCGCGACCGTTGCTTGCTCTGCGCCGGCCTTGGCGGCTTCGGCAACCCCGGCGTCGGCCGTGGAAGGCACGACGGGTTGCTCGGCAGCCTTCTCGACCGTCGCTTCCACCGCGTCGGCCTTGGCCGCTTCGGCGACTCCAGCCTTGGTGTCGCTGCCGAGTGTGCAAGGGGCGCCATACAGCCGCTGCAGGTTCGCGCCATAGAAATCGTACCAGCGCCCGGCGTTGTAGCCACGGCCCTGATCGACGCCATTACCGCCACGGTTGTCACCTTCGCCGAAGTGACTGGCCAGCGGTTCTTCGGGTTTTGGCAACGATTCGAACATCCATTCGCGACCAGCAATATAGGTCTGGTTGACGTCAGGGGTGACGGTGTTGACCCCGAGCGAATAAAACGGATGCCCTTCCGGCGTCACCAGATACCAGCGACCGTCACGCTTCTCGGTGCGGAAAAAGCCGCTGGCCTTGAACGCCGGGCCTTTGTTCCAGCCACCGAACTTGTCCAGCGACGCCTTCTCGCGCTCGGCCAGCCAGGTTTTGGTTTGTTGCTGATCCTTGGCCGCCGCGCTTTTCAGTTGTTCGTCGCTGCTGACCTTCTCCGGCCATTTGGTCCGGGTCGATTGTCCGAAAGCGTCCACCAGCCCGCCGTAAACGGCTTGGGTCATGGCCTCGCTGTCTTGCACGCCAAAGCGTTCCAGCAGGATGCTTTGTGCGACTTTCGGCTGATCCATCGACAAGGTCACCGACACTACCTGGCTGCGATCCAGCTCACCGGCACTGCTGGCCAACAGGATGCGTTGACCGTCGACGGTCATCGGCATCGGCGGACCGGCCTTCATGCCCAGGCTCAGCGGCGAAGTGGCGACCAACGGCACCAGCAGCGTTTGCGCAGGACCGGCCGGCAGGTCGACGCGACTGACCAGCGTCTTGCCATCGTTGCTCTGGATCTTCACGTAGAGGGTCACGGCCCAGTTCATCGCACTTTGAATACGCAGGCTCATCACGCCGGACTGCGACCAGTCCCAGGCACCGGTTTGCGGAGTCAGGCGCAGGTTTGGCTGGGCCACCGGGTTGAACGTCACCCGACGCAGCACTTCGCCCTCGGCTGTTTGCTCGGCATTGGATTGCGGCAGGCTGGCGTCCTGAGTCGCCACCTGAACCACGTCGGCGGGGCGCACAAAGTTGAACAACGTCTGCTGGGCTGCGGGAGCAGCGAGCAAGGGCGTTGTGAACAACAAGGCAAAAACAGCAGCCAACGAACGGCGGATCATGAGAACGAAATTCTCCCTAACGACCTCAATGGGCCAATGGAAAAGCGATGGCAGAGAGATAGACAACACGGCGGGCAAATTTGCCCACCGATGTATCAGGAAATTTCTCGACGGAATGGCGGCAGCGCATTGAGGATGGCTTTGCCATAACGCTGGGTGACCAGGCGCCGGTCGAGCAAGGTAATGGTGCCGCGGTCTTCTTCGGTCCGCAGCAAGCGCCCACAGGCCTGGACCAGTTTCAGCGAAGCGTCCGGCACGGAGATTTCCATGAACGGATTGCCGCCCCGCGCCTCGATCCACTCGGCGAGTGCCGCTTCGACCGGATCATCCGGCACCGAGAACGGAATCTTCGCGATCACCACGTGCTCGCAGTACGCGCCAGGCAAGTCGACCCCTTCAGCAAAACTCGCCAGGCCGAACAGCACGCTGGAATCGCCGCCATCGACGCGCGCCTTGTGCTTGTTCAGGGTTTCCTGTTTTGACAGGTTGCCTTGAATGAACACTTGTTTGCGCCAGTCGCGGTCGAGGCCGTCGAACACGTCCTGCATCTGTTTGCGCGAGGAGAACAGCACTAGCGTACCGCGCGAACCTTCGACCAGTTGCGGCAGGTCCCGGATGATTGCGGCGGTGTGCGCCGGCGCATCACGCGGGTCGGCTTTCAGGTCCGGCACTCGCAGCACACCGGCGTCGGCGTGATGGAACGGGCTCGGGACCACGGCGGTCACGGCTTTTTTCGGCAGACCGGCACGCATGCGGAAGCGGTCGAAGGTGCCGAGTGCGGTCAGGGTCGCCGAGGTCACCAGCGCGCCATACGCGACGTTCCACAAGTTACGACGGAGCATTTCTGCCGCGAGGATCGGGCTGGCGTTGACCTCGATGTCGAACAGCGAGCCGCTTTCGGCCAGGGTCAGCCAGCGGGCCATGGGCGGGTTGTCTTCCGGGTCTTCGGCGGTGAAGGCAACCCACAATTCCCAGTTGCCCGAAGAGCGCGACAACAGGCTGCCAAACAGCGGATACCACTCTTCCGCCTGGTTGCTGGCGATGCCGATGTTGACCTCGCCGTCCATGCCGTCCTTGAGCAACTCGGTGAGCCGGGTGAACAGGTCGGTGAGGCGGGCAAAACCTTTCTTAAGTTCGACGCCCATTTCGCGCATGTGCTCGGGAATCACCCCGCCGACGAAACGGTGACGCGGCCGCTCACGACCTTCGACGTCTTCGCCGGGTTTGAAATCGGCGACCTGTTCGCAGGCAGTGAACATGAACTGTTGCTGGGTCTTGATCTCACGGGCCAGCTCCGGCACCTGCTCGATCAACTTGCCCAGATCGCCCGGCAGCGGGTGCTGGGCGAGCAATTTGGTGAGGTTCTTGGCAGTGGTTTCCAGCCAGTCGGCGGTGGAACGCAGGCGCGTGTAGTGGGCGAAGTGGCCGATGGCTTTATCCGGCAGGTGGTGACCTTCGTCGAACACGTAGATGGTGTCGCGCGGGTCCGGCAGAACCGCACCGCCGCCCAATGCCAGATCCGCGAGGACCATGTCGTGGTTGGTGACGATCACGTCGACCTTGCCCATGCCTTCGCGGGCCTTGTAGAAGGCGCACTGGCCGAAGTTGGGGCAATGGCGGTTGGTGCACTGGCTGTGATCGGTGGTCAGGCGCGCCCAGTCGGCGTCTTCCAGGGCAGTTGACCAACTGTCGCGGTCGCCGTCCCATTTATTGCCGGCGAGCTTCTCGATCATGCTGGTGAACAGCTTTTGACTGGCTTCATCGACCTCGATCTTGAAGCCTTCTTCTTCGAACAATTGCGCCGTGGCGGTTTGTGCGTGACCTTCCTGGAGCAACATGTCGAGCTTGGACAGGCACATGTAGCGCCCACGGCCCTTGGCCAGGGCGAAGCTGAAATTCAGCCCGCTGTTGCGCATCAGGTCGGGCAAATCCTTGAAGACGATCTGCTCTTGCAGGGCGATAGTAGCCGTGGCGATCACCAGGCGTTTGCCGGCGGCCTTCGCGGTCGGGATCGCCGCCAGGCTGTAGGCCACGGTCTTGCCGGTACCGGTGCCGGCTTCCACCGCGACAATCGCGGGGTCGCCACTGCGCCGGCCTTCGTCGTCGGTGTCAATATCACCGAGGACTTTGGCGATTTCGGCGATCATCAGGCGTTGGCCGTAGCGCGGTTTGAGGCTCTTGGCTTCGAGAAAACGCGAGTAGGCGCCCTGGATCGTGGTTTTGAGTTCGGTGCTGATCATGGATTGTCGGGCGCAAAAAACGCTGGATAAATTTTCAGTGGTTCGGTTCGGCCGCTATCATACCCCGCTAATTAATCCCGCGCAGAACGGAGTACCCCAATGACACCTTTTGGCATCGTTTACACCCTGCATGTCCTGTCCGCCCTCGTGTGGGTCGGCGGCATGTTTTTCGCCTGGATGGTCCTGCGCCCCGCCGCGATGAAGGCGCTGGAAGGCCCGGCTCGGTTGAAGCTGTGGGTCGCGGTGTTTCAAGGTTTTTTCCGCTGGGTCTGGGTCGCGGTCGTGCTGTTGCCGATCAGCGGCGTCGGCATGATTCATCTGCAATACGCCGGTTTTGAAACCGCACCGCGTTACGTGCAGGTGATGATGGGGTTGTACGTGGTGATGACCGCGCTGTTTATCCGGATTCAGGCGTTGCTGTTGCCGCAATTGCGCACGGCGGTGACGGCACAGGATTGGCCGACGGGGGCTGCGGTGCTGGGGAAGATTCGCAAATTGGTGGGAATTAATCTGATAGTGGGGTTGGGGTTGGTGGCGATCGCCTCAGCGCGGCCGATGTTTTAAAAGCATCGTCGGAACGCCGCCCGGAGCCGGCTCGCTTCCACAGAGACTGGTGTGATCCCTGTGGGCGCGAGCCGGCTCGCGATGGCAATCGATCAGACGACGAAATTTTCCGAAACGACTTACAACCGCTGAACCGTCACCGCCCCCGCCGCACCCGCAGGCCCCGGCTGGCCGTCAACCCCAGGTTTGCCGCTCTTGCCGCCATCGGCCTTGTAGACGAAGCAACCCTTGGCCTTGCCGCCCGCCCCCGGTTTACCGCCAGGACCGGCCAAACCACCCGCGCCGCCAGCGACCTGAACCTTGATCTGCTCTGCCGGATAGTCACGCGGCACTTCCAGCCTGACCAGCGCCCCCGGCGCACCCGGCTGACCGTCGCTGCCATTGCTGCCATCGGCCCCGCGACCAGCCTGGCCCCAGGTGCAACCCGGCGCCTGGCCGTTGGCGCCATCGAGGCCGACAAACCCCGGAGCGCCTGCACCACCGCGTGCGTCGACCAACAACTGCGGTGCGTTCAGTGCCTTGATCTGCACATTCAGGTTGCGTCCCGAGCGGGCCGCCTTGAGGTAGGTACCCGGCGCGCCGCGAGCGGTGATCTGACTGCCTTCGGACAATTGGGCACGGCTGACCTTCAATTCCAGCGCTGTTTCGCCGGGCACGATGGCAATCCGCGCTTCACGCCCCAGGTGCAATTCGCCGACGGTGACCTCGGTCACGTTCGAGGGAATCAGCAACGTGCCGTAATCGGCCACTTCCAGGCGTTCCAGCTGCAAGGTGCTGGCGGTATTGGGCAAGCGCATCAGCGAGTTGGTTTCAACGCTGACCACTTGGGCACAGGCGAATGGGCTGACGAGTGCGGCGAGCAGACAGAGTTTACGCATGGGAAGCCTTCGGTACGGCAGGAGCCGGAATGGTTTGCAGGTGGAAAACACCGAAAAAGAGAACTTTCAAGCGATCACGCCACGGGTGGGCGCGACCTCTGAGACTGCGGAAACAGAACACCGCCTCAAGCAGATGAAGGCACCCCAACAGACCGCCGGCCAGATTGACCAGCAGGTGCAGCGGATGGACAAACGGCGTCATCAGATTGACCAGCACCACCAGCCAGAACAGCAGGGTCAACAGCTTCCCCAGCCCCCAAAACACCTTCATACGCTCCCCCGTTGAGAATTATTCTTTGGGCGCACAGTAACGGCTTCCACGCGGGATAAGCCAGAGGGCAACGGAAAATTCTTCATGAAGACCGCCGAATGGCCGTCGGTGCCACTGCAATCATTGGCCGACGGCTCTATCACGCGGCTCAGCGGTTGATGTGCAACTCCACGCGACGGTTTTTCGCGCGGCCTTCTTCTGTTTCGTTATCGGCCAAGGGCTGGCCTTCGCCCCGGCCTTCGCTGGTGAGTTTGTTCGGCGCCAGGCCCATGCCCAGCAAGTAGGCCGCCACACTGCTGGCGCGTCGTTCCGAGAGTGCCTGGTTATAGGCGTCGGAACCCACGCTGTCGGTATGGCCGATCACTTTGATGCTGACCACATCGGCGCTTTGCAATTTGGGCATGAACGAATCGAGCTGACTTTGCGCCGAGGGCGTCAGGTCGGACTGGTTGAACGCAAACAACACGTCGCCTGCATCGCTCAGGGTGATGACTTCGGATTCGGCTGGTTTCACGCTGGCCGGGTACTGCGGCAGTGGACAACCATGATGTTCGACCGGGGTATTGGCCGGTGTATCCGGGCAGCGATCACGTCGATCGAAGACCCCATCTTCGTCTTCGTCGCCATCCTGGGCGTAACAGATCAAGCCACCGGTCAAGATACCAAGCGCCGCTCCGCCGGCCGCCCAACCGCTACTTTCGATAGCGCCCAGGCCTCCACCGACCAGGCCGCCGATGACGCTGCAGATTGGCCAGGTGCGTTGATTGAGGGGGGCGGTGCCATCGCTGTGAGTAGCGCAACCGGTCAACAGGCTGCCCAGCAGCAGAACCGGCAAGACGGTCCTTGTGAGAACGCTCATGGTGAAAGCTCCTGTGTTACCGGCCGATGCCGGTTACACAGGAGTAAAGACCCGCATCCGCGACTGCACAAGCCGCGGAGCATGAGGGGATCAGCGGTTGATTTTGATTTCCGTGCGACGGTTCAGCGCACGGCCGTCGGCGGTTTTGTTATCGGCCACCGGCTGGCTTTCACCGGCACCCGTCACAGACACGAAGCTGCTGCGTGGCACACCACTTTGGACCAGGTAGTCCACGACCGAGTGAGCGCGGCGATCCGACAGTTTCTGGTTGTAGGCATCACTGCCCACGCTGTCGGTGTGACCGGACACGGTCAACTGAGCGGTGGAAGATTCCTGTTTCAGGCGCGTGGCGATTTTGTTGAGTACATCTTTGTCAGAAGCGGTGAGTGTGGCTTTGTCGAACTGGAAGTGAACATCGCGGATGACGATGGTTTCTTCCTTGACCACAACCGCCTGCTCAACCACTGGCGCAGGGACTGGTGGAGGGCAGCCATCGGCATCGACCTGCACGCCTTTAGGTGTACCCGGGCACTTGTCGCGACTGTCCCGCACGCCATCGCCGTCTTCGTCGCCATCACCATGCACCCAGCAATAGGCTGCGGCCAAACCGCCGACTGCCAAAGCGCCATACCCCGCCCATGCCGAACTCTCGGTCGCGCCGAGGCCTGCACCGACTACACCACCGACTGCCGCACAGGTCGGCCAGTCGGTTTTCTGCAAACCTGCGCAACCAGTCAACACACTGGTTAGCAGAACCAAGGGTAATGCTGTCCGAACTATGCTCATCTAGTTTTCTCCTGAGGGATCGGCTTAGAACCGATTCAGGGAGTAAAGACCCGAGTTTTAATCTCCGCCAGCATTAGGCCACTGCCGTTTTGTCCCGTGTTCGCGGCTGATCGAGACTTTTGGCGCTATGGCGCTCTATGTCTGGACCTTCGGGCAGGCTAGTCTTGGCGCTCTGATTGAGGATTTTCGATGATTGCAGGTATTTCTTCGCGCACGCCCCAGCAGGCGCTGGCCGCTTTGCTGGATCGTTATGCCCCGCCGCGCCTGTTGCTGATCGGCGCGAGCGAATTCCCGGCGCTGGAAGCGTTCAGACTGGCGCACCCGGACAGTTGCGTCGCCCACGCCGCGCCCGGCCCGTTGCCGGCCGAACTGGCAGCGCGCCGCTTTGATCTGGCGCTGGTGGTCGACTGCCTCGAACACTTGCCCAAGCGCGATGGCCTGAATTTGCTCGGCGGTATCCGCAATCTCAATGCCAGTCGCATTGCGGTGCTGGCGGATTTGCCGGCCAGTGGCTGGCAGGAAACGGATTTTTTCTCCCTGGCCCTGCAAGCCAGCGAACGTTTCCAGCGCGAGGAGCAAGTACTGACTCTGTTCACCTACGATCTGCTTGACTACAAACAAGTCCCCGACTGGCTCAACTCACGGTTCTGGGCCAATCCGGAAAACTTCGGGAAATACTGGTGGTAACGCAATGATTACATCCATTTGCCCTTGCGGCAGCGGCACCCTGCTCGACGCCTGCTGCGGTCATTACCATGCCGGGCATCCGGCGCCTTGTGCCGAAGCGTTGATGCGTTCGCGCTACAGCGCTTACGTGTTGGGCCTGATCGATTACCTGGTTACGACCACCCTGCCCGCACAGCAGGACGGCCTTGATCGTCAGTCCATCAGCGACTGGAGCGCGCAAAGCACCTGGCTCGGCCTGGAAGTGGAAAGTGCCGAGGTGTTCGGCGGTCAACCGGAACACGCGTTCGTCACCTTCACCGCGCGCTGGCACGACGGCAGTGGCGAACACAGCCACCGCGAGCGCTCGTCGTTCGTGCAGAACACCGGCCACTGGTACTTCATCGACCCCACCGTGCCACTCAAGGTCGGGCGCAACGACGCCTGCCCGTGTGCCAGCGGGCAGAAGTTCAAGAAGTGTTGTGCGGGGTATTTCACCAGTTGAGGTGATCAGTGAAGGGTTAGACTGGGGGTCAAGGGAGAAACACCACCATGATTACCCGGCGACTCGCACTTTTCCTACTTACCCTGCTCCTGTGTCTCGGGCTCGGCGGCTGTGCGTCCTGGTTCAGCGACGATGAGCCGGAACCGCAAGTGCATCTGGTCAAGGTCGAAGTAGTCCGGGCGAAACTGATGGAGCAACGCTTTCTGTTGTTCTTTCGCGTCGACAACCCTCGCGACAGCGACCTGACGGTGCGCGGCCTCGAATACCGGATTCACCTGGGCGACATGCTGCTGACCGAAGGCGAGCACGAACACTGGTTTACCGTCAGCCCCAAGCGCAGCGCGTATTTCAAAGTGCCGATCCGCACCAACCTGTGGCCGAAGGTGCGGGATCTGGTGAAACTGTTGAAAAAACCCGAGCGACCTATCCCCTATCGCCTGGAAGGTGAGCTGGAAACCGGTGTGTTCATCGCGCATTACGTGCACCTGGCACGTAAAGGCGTGATAATCCCCGCCGATTTAATTCCGGAGCACACCCGATGACTCAGCAACCCCACGTCCATGGCCCTGACTGCAACCACGATCATGACCATCACGACCACCATGATCACGACCACGGCCACGGCCCGAACTGCGGCCACGCTCACCAGGAGCCGGTGCGCAACGCCCTGAAGGACGTCGGCCGCAACGACCCTTGCCCATGCGGCAACGGCAAGAAATTCAAGAAGTGCCACGGCGCTTGATGCTTCGGGCGAAAAAATTCTTCGCCTGTTGAATCGCTATCGCGGGCAAGCCCGCTCCCACAGGGTCCGTTTTGTACACAGTACCTGTGCCTGACGCGGATCAATTGTGGGAGCGGGCTTGCCCGCGATGGCGGCCGTACGTTCACCCTCCATTTGTCAGTTAACGCACGTGCTTTTCAGTTTGCGTTCAATACCTGCACCGTGCTGACGACCGTCGCATATTCCCCCTGCAGATTGCCCAGCGACATGGCATGCACGTCTTCGGCAGAACGGGCATTACCAAAGTAATCAGCCTTGTCGAAGGTGAAGCACGCATCCTCCGCCACCCACGTATCAAACCCCAGATTACCGGCCGTACGCGCCGTGGACTCCACCGAGTTGTGGGTCGCGACGCCCACGATGACCAACTGATCGATCCCCGCCTCGCGCAATTTCGCCTCCAGCGCCGTTGCACAGAACGCATCCGGCACCTGTTTCTGAATCAGTCGCTCGCCGGCCAATGGCTGGAACCGCTCCTGAAACTCCACCCCCGATTGCTGCGGCCAGAACACCGAGGCCGGTGAACGGGACAGGTGTTGCACATGAACGACCGGTCGCCCGGTTCGACGCCAGAGCCCCAGCAAATCCACAATCCGCGCTTCGGCCTGAGGATTATTTCGCCGGCCAAGCCTTGGTTCCAAAATGCCTTTTTGTTGATCGATGATGATCAGTGCCGCGTTGGTCTTGAGCTCCATGCCGACTTTTCTCACGCAAGGTCATTGAATTTCACTCACTTGAGCATCACCTCCTCCTACAGGCAAGCCCTCGATCGCAAACAGGACGACCTGATGCCCGCGGTTGCTGTCCGAACCTCACGATGCCTCTTGATGTGGAGCACTTCATGATCGACCTGTATTACTGGACGACCCCCAATGGCCACAAAATCTCGATTTTCCTGGAAGAAGCCGGCCTGCCCTACACCGTGCACCCGATCAACATCAGCCAGAACGAGCAGTTCCAGCCGCACTTTCTGAAAATCGCGCCGAACAACAGAATCCCGGCCATCGTTGACCATCAGCCCGTCGACGGCGGCGAACCTCTGTCGCTGTTCGAATCCGGGGCGATCCTGTTGTACCTGGCGGAAAAGACCGGCCAGTTCCTGCCCAAAGACTTGCACGGTCGCCAGCAGGCGCTGCAATGGTTGTTCTGGCAGATGGGCGGCCTGGGGCCGATGGCCGGGCAAAATCATCACTTCAGCCAGTTCGCCCCGGAAAAAATCCCTTACGCGATCAAACGCTACATCGACGAGACCGCGCGCCTTTATGGCGTACTCGACAAACAACTGGCGAACAACGCGTTTGTCGCCGGTAACGAATACAGCATTGCCGACATGGCGATCTATCCGTGGATCGTTTCCCACAAGTGGCAGAGCCAGAACCTCGAAGATTTCCCGAATGTGCTGCGCTGGTTCAACCACATTCAGAATCGGCCGGCGACGGTGAAGGCGTATGCGCTGGCGGCGAAGGTCAACCCGCCTAAATCCTGAGCGGTTGACGCAAGTCCTCTGTAGGAGCTGGCTTGCCGGCGATGGCGATTTCAAGGACGCCATCGCTGGCAAGCCAGCTCCTACAGATGTTCGGTGTTCACGTGGCAAAGGGTGCGATGTTTGTTCGTTCGGCAGACAAATCCGGAAATAACCCCAACCCCCGCTTGCGCGGCCACCTCCTGCTCTCTAACGTAGCGCCTTTACTGACGCTACCCCCCGCAGGAGCTTTGCCATGGCCTCGCCAGCCCTTACACATTTTCTTCCCCGGTTCGGCGTTGCCGCAGCAGTGGCCGGTGTTTTGAGCCTGTCCGGTTGTCAGACCTGGAGCGCCCAAGACACGCTCCCGCCAACCATCGGCGTGCAGCCGCTCAAAGGTCTGGCGCAAAACGTTTCGGTGCGCCGCAACGCCATGGGCGTACCGTTGATCGAAAGCAGCAGTTTCCACGATGCGCTGTTCACCCTCGGTTACGTGCACGCGAGCGACCGCATCACGCAAATGGTCACTCTGCGCCTGCTCGCCCAAGGGCGGTTATCGGAGATGTCCGGTTCGGACCTGCTGGACGCCGACCGCTACATGCGTGCCGTCAACCTGAAGAAAAGCGCCGGCGAGTTGTACAAGGCCTCTTCGCCGCGCCTCAAACGCTTCTTCGAAGTCTATGCGCGCGGGGTCAACGCCTACTTGTTCCGCTACCGCGACAAGTTGCCCGCCGACCTCGCCGCCACCGGCTACAAGCCCGAATATTGGAAACCGGAAGATTCGGCGCTGATTTTCTGCCTGCTGAACTTCAGCCAATCGGCGAACCTGCCCGAGGAGATTTCCTCACTGGTGCTCGCCCAATCGGTCACCACCGACAAACTCGCGTGGCTGACACCGTCCGCCCCCGACGAAAAGCTGCCGGTGGCCGAAACCGAAAAACTTCAAGGCATCAAGCTCAACGGGGCGATTGCGGGTCTTGCCGAAATCAGTAAAGCGACCAACCAACTGTCCGATCTGAATCTGCTGGGCGCCACGTCATCGAACAACTGGGCGATCGCCCCGCAACGCAGCCGCAGCGGCAAAAGCCTGTTGGCCAGCGACAGCCATGGGCCGCTGGGCGTGCCGTCGTTATTCAGTTACGTGCAGATTCGTGCGCCGAAATACCAGGCGTCCGGCGTGACCATCGCCGGTTTGCCGATGGTGCTGGGCGGTTTCAACGGCAAAGTGGCGTGGAGCATGACCTCCGTCATGGGCGACAACCAGGACCTGTTCCTGGAAAAAATCCAACGCCAGGGCAACGGAATTTCCTACGAAGTCGGCGGCAAATGGCAGCCGGTTATCGTTCGCAACGAAACCTATTTCGTCAAAGGCCAGCGACCGATCCGCGAAGCGGTGTACGAAACGCGCCACGGGCCGCTGCTCAACAGCGCCCAAGGCACCGCACTGGGCAACGGTTTGGGTCTGGCGTTGCAAACACCGAACTTCACCGATGACAAATCGCTGGACGCATTTTTTGACCTGTCTCGCGCGCAGACCGTGGAAAAAGCCTCGGACGCCAGCCGTGAAATCCGTGCGATCACGCTGAACCTGGTCTTCGCCGACGCCAGCAATATTGGCTGGCAAGTCACCGGTCGTTACCCGAACCGCCGCGAAGGCGAAGGCCTGCTGCCATCGCCGGGTTGGGAAGGTCGTTACGACTGGGACGGTTACGCCGACCCGATGCTGCACCCGTACGATCAGGACCCGGCGCAAGGCTGGCTCGGCACCGCCAACCAGCGGGTCATCCCCCACGGTTACGGCATGCAGCTGTCCAATTCCTGGTCGGCACCGGAGCGTGGCGAGCGCATGGCCGAATTGGCCGGCGTGGGCAAACACGACACGCGCAGTGTGATCGCCATGCAATACGACCAGACCACCACGTTCGCCGCCAAATTGAAGAAGATGTTTGCCGCGCCGGGCATGGCCCAGCCGCTCAAGCAGGCCATTGAAGCCCTGCCGGTGGCTGATCGCGGCAAGGCGCGCGAAGCGTTTACCCGGCTGATGGCGTTCGACGGCAAACTCGCCGCGACCTCCGCCGATGCGGCGATTTACGAGTTGTTCCTGCAGGAAAGCGCCAAGCAAACCTTCCTCGACGAACTGGGCCCGGAAAGCAGCCCGGCTTGGAAAGCCTTTATCGCCAACGGTAAGTTGTCCTACGCGGCGCAGGCCGATCACCTGCTGGGTCGCGAAGACAGCCCGTTCTGGGATGACGTGCGCACGCCGCAGAAAGAGGATAAGCCGGCGATTCTCGCCCGCAGCCTTGCAGCCGCCATGACCGCCGGCGACAGCCAGTTGGGTGGCGATCACAAAGCCTGGCAGTGGGGCAAACTGCACCGCTATGAATGGAAGAACGCCAGTGGCCAGACCGTGCGCGGCCCGCTCGCGGCCGGCGGCGATCACACCACGCTGAACACTGCGGCGTTCGCCTGGGGCCAGGACTTCAACACCACGCTGGCACCGGCCATGCGCTTCATCGTCGATTTCGGCCAGGCCGAACCGCTGATGGGCCAGATCGGCACTGGCCAATCCGGCAACCCGGCCAGCCGGAATTACCTCGACAGCGTCGATCCGTGGCTCAAGGGGCAATACGTGAGTTTGCCGATGCAGTCGCAGAACTACGACAAGGTGTACGGGACCAAGCGGTTGACGCTGACGCCCGGAAAATAAGGGCCACCACCGTCAAAAATGTGGGAGCGGGCTTGCTCACTTTCGCGAGCAAGCCCGCTCCCACATTGGGACGTCACATCGCAATGAGGTTTCGATAGAACTTCTGACCTCGCCCAAACCTCATAGCTAACAAGTCCCTCCATTTTGGTAACAACATGGATCTTGTTATCGCGCGTCCCGAAGGTTTGTACTGCCCGGCCGGGGATTTCTACATCGACCCGTGGCGGCCCGTCGAGCGTTCGGTCATCACCCACGCCCACGGCGACCATGCCCGTGGCGGCAACCAGCATTACCTGGCGGCCGCGCCCGGTGAAGGCATCCTGCGTGCGCGACTGGGTCAGGACATCAATCTGCAAACCCTGGCCTATGGCGAACGGTTGCTGCACCACGGCGTCACCCTGAGTTTCCATCCCGCCGGCCATGTGCTCGGCTCGTCACAGGTGCGCCTGGAGTACGGCGGCGAAGTCTGGGTCGCCTCCGGGGATTACAAAATCGAAGCCGACGGCACTTGTGCGCCGTTCGAACCGGTGCGCTGCCACACCTTCATCACCGAATCGACCTTCGGCCTGCCGATCTATCGCTGGCAACCCCAGGCGCAGGTGTTTGCCGAGATCAATCAGTGGTGGCAAGCCAATGCCGCTGAAGACAAGGCCAGCGTGCTGTTCTGCTATTCCTTCGGCAAGGCGCAGCGGATTCTCCATGGCATCGACGCCAGCCTTGGCCCCATTCTGGTGCATGGTGCCGTGGAACCGCTGAACCGGGTGTATCGCGAGAGCGGCGTATATTTGCCGCCGACTCTCTACGCCGGCGAGGTCAAAAAGAGTGACCCGATCATGCGCAAGGCACTGGTGCTGGCCCCGCCCTCGGCGGGCGGTACGACCTGGATGCGCCGTTTCGGTGACTACAGTGACGGTTTTGCCAGTGGCTGGATGCGCTTGCGCGGCACGCGGCGGCGACGCGGTGTGGACCGCGGCTTCGTGTTGTCCGACCATGCCGACTGGCCGGGCCTGCTCTGGGCCATCGAGCAGACTGGCGCCGAGCGCGTGCTGGTCACCCATGGCTCGGTCGCGGTCCTGGTGCGCCATTTGCGCGAGCAAGGTCTCGATGCCCAGGGATTCACCACCGAGTACGGCGACGACGAAGAAGACATCACCGCCACCGAACCGGAAAGCGCCGAGGTGCTGCCATGAAGGCCTTTGCCGAGTTGTACGCCGAGCTCGATGCCACGACCTCCAGCAACGCCAAACTGGCGGCGATGCAACATTACTTCGCTCAGGCCGCACCGGAAGACGCCGCGTGGGCGGTGTACTTTTTGTCCGGCGGACGACCTCGCCAACTGGTCCCGGTGCGCATCTTGCGTGAACTCGCCGTGGCGTATTCCGGCCTGGCGCCGTGGTTGTTCGAGGAGAGTTATCAGGCGGTCGGCGATCTGGCGGAAACCATCTCGCTGGTGCTGCCCGAAGCGCCGCACAGCTCCACCGACGGACTGGCGGTGTGGATCGAAGACAAACTGCTGCCCTTGCGCGGCGAATCTCCCCATGTGCTCGCCGAACAATTGCCCAGACTCTGGTCGCAACTGGACCGCCCGGGCCTGATGCTCTGCATCAAACTGATCACCGGCAGTTTCCGCGTCGGTGTCTCCAAGTTACTGGTGACCCGCGCCCTGGCAGCGATGGCGCAGCTCGACAGCAAACGCGTGGCCCAGCGCCTGGTGGGTTACACCGACCTGTCCAACCGCCCGAGCGCGGCCAGTTACCTGAAACTGATCGCCGCCGAATCGGCCGATGAACACTCGCAACGAGGCGGTCAGCCGTATCCGTTTTTTCTCGCCCACGCGTTGTCGCAACCCGTGGAGCAATTCGAAACCCTGCTCGGCCCCCCCGGCAACTGGCAGGTGGAATGGAAGTGGGACGGCATCCGCGCCCAAGTGGTCAAGCGCGATGGACGGCTGTGGATCTGGTCGCGTGGCGAAGAATTGGTCACCGAGCGTTTTCCCGAACTCGACAGCCTGGTTCACGGCCTGCCCGACGGCACGGTGATCGACGGTGAAATCGTTGCGTGGAAAACCGCCCAACCGAACACCGAAGATGCCTTCGATCCACGGGCACCCACGCCGCCCGCAGTGCAACCGTTCGCCCTGCTGCAACAGCGGATCGGCCGTAAAACCCTGGGCAAGAAAATCCTCGATGAAGTGCCGGTGGTCGTACTCGCCTACGACTTGCTGGAATGGCAGGGTGCAGACTGGCGCAACCAGCCTCAAGCGGTGCGGCGCAACCAACTGGAACAGGTCATCGCACAGTGCAATAACCCGGTGTTACTGCCCTCGCCCGTGTTGACCGGAGAAGACTGGCTTGACCTCGCCCGCCAACGCGAAGCCTCCCGCAGCCTCGGTGTCGAAGGCATGATGCTCAAGGCTCGGGACGCGCTGTATGGCGTCGGTCGGACCAAGGACATAGGCGTCTGGTGGAAGTGGAAAGTCGACCCGTTCAGCATCGATGCGGTGCTGATTTACGCGCAACGCGGCCATGGTCGCCGGGCCAGTCTCTACAGCGATTACACCTTCGCCGTGTGGGACGGCCCGCCCGACGCCAGCGAACGCACGCTGGTGCCGTTCGCCAAGGCGTACTCGGGGCTCACCGATGAAGAAATGCGCCAGGTCGACAGCATCGTGCGCAAGACCACGGTCGAGAAATTCGGCCCGGTCAGCAGTGTCAAACCGAGCCTGGTGTTTGAATTGGGGTTTGAAGGGATTGCTTTGTCCAAGCGGCACAAGAGCGGGATTGCGGTGCGGTTTCCACGGATGCTGCGGTGGCGGCAGGATAAGTCGGTGGATGAGGCTGACAATCTTGCAACCTTGCAGAATTTACTAGGTTAACTCGATCCCCTGCAGGAGCGGGCTTGCCGGCGATGAACGATAACTCGATCATTCTGGGTCAGCGCGTTGAACCGATCGCCAGCAAGCCGGCTCCTACAAAAGCAGAGGTTCATGCTCAATAATGGTGCAGCCATTTACCGGCGCCCGTTTCCGTGCATAAATCCCGCCCAGCCATTTCCTGAATCACCTTTTAAAACGCTTGTTCGGCACTCTGGTTCGGAAATTGCTACTTTCATTAGGTCTTACGCTTTCCAGTAACAATAATTCTGCGCCACAAGCGCTCATATTGGTTCTTAGGGATTGAATAATGAAAAAAGCATTGCTGACCCTTTCTGCACTGGCGTTGTGCATGGCTGCCGGCTCCGCGCTGGCCAAGGAATACAAAGAACTGCGTTTTGGCGTTGACCCTTCCTATGCACCGTTCGAGTCGAAAGCGGCCGACGGTAGCCTGGTGGGCTTTGATATCGATCTGGGCAACGCCATCTGCGCCGAGCTGAAGGTCAAGTGCAAATGGGTCGAAAGCGATTTCGACGGCATGATTCCGGGCCTGAAGGCCAACAAATTCGACGGTGTGATCTCTTCGATGACCGTCACCCCGGCCCGCGAAAAAGTCATCGACTTCTCCAGCGAGCTGTTCTCCGGCCCAACCGCATACGTGTTCAAAAAAGGTTCCGGCCTGACCGAAGACGCCGCGTCCCTGAAGGGCAAGACCGTCGGCTACGAGCAAGGCACCATTCAGGAAGCCTACGCCAAAGCCGTACTGGACAAGGCCGGCGTGAAAACCCAGGCCTATCAGAACCAGGACCAAGTGTATTCGGACCTGAAGTCCGGTCGTCTCGACGCCGCGATCCAGGACATGCTGCAAGCCGAACTGGGCTTTTTGAAGTCGCCTCAAGGCGAGGGTTTCGAAATCAGCAAGCCAGTTGACAGCGAATTGCTGCCAGCCAAAACCGCTGTCGGTATCTCTAAAGGTAACAAAGACCTCAAGGCACTTTTGGATAAAGGTATCAAAGCGTTACACGACGATGGCACCTACGCCACCATTCAGAAGAAACACTTTGGCGATCTGAATCTGTACAGCGGCAAATAATGCCCGGCGCCCATCTCGCGATGGGCGCTTTTTTCATCCGATCAGGTTGCTGATTTATGTTCGAAAACCTCTTACAAAATCTGGGGCTCTCAGCCTTCAGCCTCAAGGGCTTCGGTCCGTTGCTGATGGAAGGCACCTGGATGACCATCAAATTATCGGCGTTGTCGCTGCTGGTGGCCGTGTTGCTCGGCTTGCTCGGCGCCAGTGCCAAACTGTCAAAAGTAAAACTGGTGCGCGTCCCGGCGCAGATTTACACCACGCTGATTCGCGGTGTGCCGGACCTGGTGCTGATGCTGCTGATTTTCTACAGCCTGCAAACCTGGTTGACGTCGTTCACCGATTTCATGGAATGGGAATACATCGAGATCAACCCGTTCAGCGCCGGGGTCATTACCCTGGGCTTCATTTACGGCGCGTACTTCACCGAAACCTTTCGTGGCGCGATTCTCGCGGTGCCACGGGGCCAGGTCGAAGCCGCTACCGCCTATGGCCTCAAGCGTGGCCAGCGGTTCTGGATCGTGGTGTTCCCGCAGATGATGCGTTTCGCCCTGCCGGGCATCGGTAACAACTGGATGGTGATGCTCAAGGCCACCGCGCTGGTGTCGATCATCGGCCTCGCCGACCTGGTCAAGGCTGCCCAGGACGCCGGCAAAAGCAGCTATCAACTGTTCTATTTCCTGGTGCTGGCCGCGGTGATTTACCTGCTGATCACCAGCGCCTCGAACTTCATCCTGCGCTGGCTGGAACGCCGCTACGCCGCCGGCTCCCGGGAGGCCGTACGATGATCGAACTCCTGCAGGAATACTGGAAACCTTTCCTCTACACCGACGGCTACAACATCACCGGCCTGGCCATGACCCTGTGGCTGCTCAGCGCGTCGATCTTCATCGGTTTTCTGGTGTCGATCCCGCTGTCCATCGCCCGGGTGTCGCCGCACTTCTACATTCGCTGGCCGGTGCAGTTCTACACTTACCTGTTTCGCGGTACGCCGCTGTATATCCAGCTGCTGATTTGCTACACGGGGATCTACAGCCTGGCCGCCGTGCGCGAGCAACCGATTCTCGATGCGTTCTTTCGCGACGCGATGAACTGCACCATCCTCGCCTTCGCCCTGAACACCTGCGCGTACACCACGGAGATTTTCGCCGGGGCGATTCGCAGCATGGCCCACGGTGAAGTCGAAGCGGCCAAAGCCTATGGCCTGACCGGCTGGAAGCTGTATGCCTACGTGATCATGCCGTCCGCCCTGCGTCGCTCGTTGCCTTATTACAGCAACGAAGTGATCCTGATGCTGCACTCGACCACCGTGGCGTTCACCGCGACCATCCCGGACATCCTGAAAGTCGCGCGGGACGCCAACTCGGCGACCTTCCTGACCTTCCAGTCGTTCGGCATCGCCGCGCTGATCTACCTGACCGTCACCTTTGCGCTGGTCGGCCTGTTCCGCCTCGCCGAACGCCGATGGCTGGCGTTTCTCGGGCCGACCCACTAGGACTCTTCGCACATGCGCCACCAGATACATGACCTGCTGGCCCCGCTGCCGGGGACCGCGCGACAGATTCATAGCTTCCACTTCGGCCCCACGTCGGCCCAAGGCAAGATCTACATTCAGGCGTCCCTGCACGCCGATGAAATGCCCGGCATGCTGGTCGCCTGGCACCTCAAGCAGCGCCTCGCCGAGCTGGAAGCCGCCGGCCACCTGCGCAGCGAAATCGTGCTGGTGCCGATTGCCAACCCGGTCGGCCTCGAACAAGTGCTGATGGATGTGCCGCTGGGCCGCTACGAGCTCGAAAGCGGGCAGAACTTCAACCGCTGGTTCGTCGACTTGAGTGAGGAAGTCGGCAATGAAATCGAAGGTCAGCTCGGCAATGATCCGCAGCGCAACCTCGAACTGATCCGCAGCAGCCTGCGTCGTGCACTGGCGCGCCAGACCGCCAGTACTCAACTGCAATCCCAGCGCCTGATCCTGCAACGCCTGGCCTGTGACGCGGACATGGTGCTCGACCTGCATTGCGATTTCGAAGCCGTCGCGCACCTCTACACCACGCCCGAAGCCTGGCCACAGGTCGAGCCGCTGGCCCGCTACATCGGTGCCGAAGCGAGTCTGCTGGCCACCGATTCCGGCGGTCAGTCGTTCGACGAATGTTTCACCCTGCTCTGGTGGCAGTTGAAAGAGCGTTTCGGCGAACACTTCGCCATTCCGCTGGGCAGCTTCTCGGTCACCGTCGAATTGCGCGGCCAGGGCGACGTCAATCACCCGCTGGCCAGCCTCGACTGCCAGGCGTTGATCGACTACCTGATTCACTTCGGCGCGATTGCGGGCGAACCGGCGCCACTGCCGGAACTGCCGTATCCCGCCACGCCGCTGGCCGCCGTCGAACCGGTGGCGACACCCGTGGGCGGTTTGCTGGTGTTCACCGCACTGCCGGGGGAATACCTGGAGGCCGGGCAACTGATCGCCGAAATCATTGACCCGATCAACGATCTCGTCACCCCCGTTCACTGCACCGTCGCCGGGCTGATGTACGCCCGCTCGCTGCGGCGCATGGCCACTGCTGGCATGGTGATCGCCCATGTCGCGGGCACCGAAGCCTATCGCAGCGGCTACCTACTTTCGCCTTGAGGATGCATGCCCCATGTACAAACTGACCATCGAAGGCCTGCATAAAAGCTATGGCGATCATCATGTGCTCAAAGGCGTGTCACTCAAGGCCAACACCGGCGACGTCATCAGCCTGATCGGCGCCAGCGGCTCGGGCAAAAGTACCTTTCTGCGCTGCATCAACTTTCTCGAACAACCCAACGACGGCGCCATGACCCTGGACGGTCAGAACATCCGCATGATCAAGGATCGCCATGGCATGCACGTGGCCGACGCCGATGAACTGCAAAAGATCCGCACCCGCCTGGCCATGGTGTTCCAGCACTTCAACCTGTGGAGCCACATGACCGTGCTGGAAAACATCACCATGGCGCCGCGCCGGGTGCTGGGTTGCAGCAAGCAGGAAGCCGAAGATCGCGCACGTCGTTATCTCGACAAGGTTGGCCTGGCTGCACGCGTGGCGGACCAGTACCCGGCGTTTCTTTCCGGGGGGCAGCAGCAACGGGTGGCCATTGCCCGTGCATTGGCCATGGAACCGGAAGTCATGCTGTTCGACGAACCGACCTCGGCACTCGACCCGGAGCTGGTGGGTGAAGTGCTCAGGGTGATTCAGGGCCTCGCCGAAGAAGGCCGGACCATGATCATGGTCACCCACGAAATGAGCTTCGCCCGCAAAGTGTCGAGCCAGGTGCTGTTTCTGCACCAAGGCCTGGTCGAGGAAGAAGGCGCGCCGGAAGACGTGCTGGGCAATCCGAAGAGCGAGCGGTTGAAGCAGTTCCTCAGTGGCAATCTCAAGTAACACGCACCCCTTGCCGGCGATGGCGCCCTTGAGATCGCCATCGCCGGCAAGCCGGCTCCTACAGGACCGTATTTCGTCACTAAACCTTTCGCCTGCTGGCGTGGTCACTGAAAGAACACTTTCAGAGCGCACACCGCCGGCATGGGAACCTCCCCCGACTTCGCAAAGCACTGGTTCACCGCCCGCGGCTGGAAACCGTTCGCCTTTCAGAAACAGGTATGGGCGGCCGTCAAACAAGGACAGTCCGGGTTGCTGCACGCGAGTACCGGTGCCGGTAAAACCTATGCGGTGTGGTTTGCCGCACTCAACCGCTTCGCCGCTTCAGTAGAACAACCTCAAAAACGCAAACCGGTGGCCCAACCGCTGACTGTGCTATGGATCACGCCTATGCGTGCCTTGGCCGCAGACACTGCGCGTGCACTGGAGGCACCGCTGCTCGACTTGCAGATCCCGTGGAGCGTCGGCCTGCGCACCGGCGACACCCGCAGCAGCGAACGCGCGCGGCAGAGTCGACGCCTGCCCACCACGCTGATCACCACCCCGGAAAGCCTCACCCTGATGCTCGCCCGGGCCGATGCGCAAACCGCGCTGTCGACCTTGCGCATGGTGGTGGTCGACGAGTGGCACGAGTTACTCGGCAATAAGCGCGGCGTACAACTGCAACTGGCCCTCGCCCGCCTGCGTCGGTGGAATCCTGAACTGATCGTGTGGGGCGTTTCCGCGACGCTGGGTAATCAGGCCCACGCAGAACAGGTCTTAATCCCACAGGGCGCTGGCGTCAGTGTGCAAGGGCAAAGCACCAAGGAATTGCGCGTCGACACGCTGCTACCGCCCGCCATCGACCGTTTCCCATGGGCCGGGCACATGGGTCTGAAGATGTTGCCGCAAGTCGTCACAGAGATTGAGTCCAGCCCCAGCAGCCTGGTGTTCACCAATACCCGTGCGCAATCGGAGATCTGGTATCAGGCGCTGCTGGAAGCGCGTCCTGACTGGGCCGGCTTGATTGCCTTGCATCACAGCTCGCTGTCACGCGACACCCGCGATTGGGTCGAGCGCGCCCTCAAGGACGGTCAACTCAAAGCGGTGGTCTGCACCTCCAGCCTGGACCTGGGCGTGGACTTTCTGCCCGTGGAGCGGGTGCTGCAAATTGGCTCGGCCAAAGGCGTGGCGCGCCTGATGCAGCGGGCGGGGCGTTCCGGTCACGCGCCGGGACGCGTCTCGCGGGTAACGCTGGTGCCGACTCACAGTCTGGAACTGATCGAAGCCGCCGCAGCCCGGGACGCCGTGGCGCAACGCCGGATCGAACCGCGTGAATCACCGCATAAACCGCTGGATGTGCTGGTACAGCATCTGGTCAGCATGGCGTTGGGCGGTGGGTTTATTCCTGACGAGCTGTACGAAGAAGTACGCGGTGCCTGGGCTTATCGCGACCTCACCGTGGCCGATTGGACCTGGGCGCTGGCGTTCGTACGTCACGGCGGACTTTCCCTGACCGCTTATCCGGATTACCGCCGGGTTGAACCGGATGAACAGGGCATCTGGCGCGTACCGGATGCGCGATTGGCTCGCCGCCATCGCATGAGCATCGGCACCATCGTCAGCGACGCGAGCATTCAGCTCAAGTTCTGGAGCAAGGGCGGCGGTGGAAAGCAGCTGGGCAGCGTTGAAGAGGGTTTTATCGCGCGGCTCAAACCCGGCGACGGATTTCTGTTTGCCGGCCGCTTGCTGGAATTGGTTCGGGTGGAAAACATGACCGCTTATGTCAAACGCAGCGCCGTGAAAAAAGCCGCCGTGCCGCGCTGGAATGGCGGGCGGATGCCCCTATCCAACGAACTCGCCCAAGCGCTGGTCGCGCGTTTCAGTGCCGCCGCGCAGGGCGAGTTCATCGGCCCGGAAATGCGGGCGCTGCGTCCATTGCTGGAAGTGCAGCAACGCTGGTCCGGACTGCCGACCTCGGAAACCCTGCTGGCCGAAGCGTTAAAATCCCGTGAAGGCTGGCATCTGTTCCTCTACCCCTTCGCCGGCCGCCAGGTGCACTTGGGATTGGCGAGTTTGCTGGCATGGCGGGTCAGTCAACAGCAGGCGGTGACGTTTTCCATTGCGGTCAACGATTACGGTCTGGAATTGCACAGCGCCACTGAAGTGGATTGGTTGCAGGTGTTGAACCCTGGGTTGTTGAGTGCTGAGCATTTGCTGCGGGACGTACTCGCCAGTCTGAATGCCGGAGAGCTTGCGCTGCGGCGCTTTCGGGAAATCGCGCGAATTGCCGGGCTGGTGTTTGCCGGTTATCCAGGTGCGCCTAAAAGCACACGTCAGGTTCAAGCCTCGAGCGGGTTGTTTTTTGAAGTGTTTAAACAGTACGACGCGGAGAATCTGCTGCTGGCCCAAGCTGGGGAAGAAGTCCTACGAGAGGAACTGGATATTCAACGCTTGGAGCAGATGTTGACGCACATCAGCCGCCTCAGACTCGACCTGCATCGGGTCAAACGTCCTACGCCCCTCGGCTTCCCACTGCTGGTGGAGCGCATGCGCGAGAGCATGAGTTCGGAAAAACTCGCGGACCGTATCAGACGCATGGTCGGTGACCTCGAGAAAACCGCCGAATCCGGGAAAGCCTGATGAGCACGCCCTATCCCGTGCGACTGGCTGGCGAAGAATTGTGGCTGCTGCCGGAAAAAGCCATCTACTGGCCGGCGCAACAAGCCTTGCTGATCGCCGATGTGCATTTTGGCAAAGCGGCGGCGTATCGCAGGCTTGGTCAACCGGTCCCGCAAGGCACTACGTCCCGAAACATCGCCGTGCTGGACGGCTTGCTGACGGCGCTGCCCTGTCGCCAACTGATTTTCCTCGGGGACTTCCTTCACGGGCCAGGTTCCCATGCGCCCCCCACGTTGAAGGCTCTGGCTGAGTGGCGGGCTCGGCACCCTGATCTGCCGATGACGCTGATTCGCGGCAACCACGACAAACGCGCCGGGGATCCGCCAACCTCGTTAGACATCCGTGTGGTGCCCGAACCGCTGCTCATAGGGCCATTCGCGTTGCAGCACGAACCTGACCCGCATCCGGAGCGACATGTGCTCGCCGGGCATGTGCATCCGGTTTATCGGCTGAATGGCAGAGGGCGACAAAGCTTGCGACTGGCGTGTTTCAGACTGGGAGAGCGCATCAGCCTGCTACCGGCTTTCGGTGCGTTTACCGGTGGGTGCCCGGTAGAACGGGATGAGATCTGCAGGATTTTCGTAATAGGCGACAACGAAATATGGCCAGTCGGCTGACTGGCCATTCGTCCAAAACCTGAAAATCACGCAACCGGAGCGGGAGGCGCTTCATCCGGCAGGGTCGGCTCACCGGGTTCGGTGGGTTGTTCGTTGGGGGTATCGGGATCAGGCTGACCGGGGATGCCCCCCGCCATGCTGATTGGCGGATGTGCCAACAAGGACCAGGCCAAAACGCCAACCTGATTGGGCTCAAGCCTTGCCAGTTCGGCACTTATTCGCGGATCGATCTTCATAGAGCACTCCTGAGCGATGGCCCCGTCCGCTGTGCGCGAACCGGGCAGTACACCCAATAGAGTGTCTACCCGCTCAGGAATTCCCGCGACCTGCCAGATGAATGGATCAGGTGCGTGGCAGGGTCACGCCGCGCTGGCCCTGGTACTTGCCGCCACGGTCCTTGTAGGACACTTCGCACTCTTCGTCGGATTCAAGGAACAGCATCTGCGCCACGCCTTCGTTGGCGTAGATTTTCGCTGGCAAGTTGGTGGTGTTGGAGAATTCGAGGGTCACATGACCCTCCCACTCAGGCTCAAGCGGGGTGACGTTGACGATGATGCCGCAGCGGGCGTAGGTGCTTTTGCCCAGGCAAATGGTCAATACGTTACGCGGAATACGGAAGTATTCGACAGTACTGGCCAGGGCGAAAGAGTTCGGCGGGATGATGCAGACGTCGCTGTGGATGTCGACAAAGCTGCCGGCATCGAAATTTTTCGGATCGACGATTGCCGAATTGATGTTGGTGAACACCTTGAAATGATTAGTGCAACGAACGTCGTAGCCGTAGCTCGACACGCCGTAGGAGATCACACGGCTATCGTCGCTGCCGCGCACCTGACGCTCGACGAACGGTTCGATCATGCCGTGCTCTTGCGCCATGCGGCGAATCCACTTGTCCGATTTGATGCTCATGGCGGGTGTCCTGAATAGCGAGGTGGAAAAAATCTGTCCGGCATCTTACCGGGCGCGCGCTTCGGGTTCAAAGACCGCGGCGCAATTCGCGTCGATCCCTCATAAATTCCGGCGTTTCACCGCAATACCATGCACCGTCAGTCACGAAATTAGAGAAACCTTTGCAGGAAGCATTGGCACGTTCCGGAAAAAGGGTTAAGGTGGCGCCACTGTGCTGCTTGTGTCACTGAGAATCTCTACACGATATGTTGAATTTCGATCCAACCATCTACAAGAATTTTTCCTGCTCTTTGCACTCAGTCTCGGCCAGGGTTCTTCCTGTGTCGCAGTTATCTTTGTTCAAGGAGTTACACCATGTCTAATCGCCAAACTGGTACCGTTAAGTGGTTCAACGATGAAAAAGGCTTCGGCTTCATCACTCCACAATCCGGTGACGACCTGTTCGTTCACTTCAAAGCTATCCAATCCGACGGCTTCAAAAGCCTGAAAGAAGGCCAACAGGTTTCTTTCATCGCTACCCGCGGTCAGAAAGGCATGCAAGCTGAAGAAGTTCAAGTTATCTAACTTGTACTTGCTTTAGTAAAAAGCCCCGCCCTCAAAAGCGGGGCTTTTTTGTGCCTGTGTGTTTTGCAGGCAAAAAAAATCGCAGCCCCATGGCTGCGATTTTTTGCGTCTTACCAGGCCACACCGAACCCTGCGGTGTAGCGAGTCTTGTCCAGATCGGCATCGTCAGTGCCGCTGATGATGTCTCGCTCGGCCTTCAGGTTAAGCGACGCCCACTCGGTCACTTTGTAGCGCAAGCCCATTTCGGCATCGAGTGCATAATCCGCCACGCCCGACAACGGCTTGCCCACTTCGCCATTGGTGAAGAACTCCACCTTCTTGCCGATCAGGTAGCGGTTGTAGTCCCACTTCATCGCCAGGGAATAGAAGTTGTCCTTGCTGCCATCGTCGAACTGGTAGTCCGTGTGATTGACCAGCGAGCCCAGCGAGAATGCGCCTAGCTCGTCATCCCAGAACTGGTAACCCGGACCGGTACCGACGGTGCGCTGACGAGAGAGTTCTTCAACCTTGTCACGCTTATAGACAGCGCGGCCCTGCCAGAACCATTTCTCGGTGAGGAAGCGGTCGAGTGAATATTCGCCCCGCCAGTTGTCGCTGGTGACCACGTCATCCTGGAATTCACGGTTGTACTCGCCTTCCGCGATATGCCGCCATCTGCCATGGCGCGCAGTGGTCTTGAAGTCGATGTCGTAGTCATCGGTGTCCTTTTCCGCCCGCTGGTAATCCAGCGCCGCATCGATATTCCCTTTCCAGACCAGATCTTCGACGACCGGCTTGGGTTTGAGAATTTGCTGGATACTCGCCAGCTCGACCGTCTTCGGCGCCTCGCCGTTTTCCAGCATCACCTTGCCGTCATCCGCAGCGTGCAGCGACTTGGCTTTCTCGCCGTTGTAGGCATCCTGCTTGACCAGCAACTCCTGATCGCTCTCCAGGGTTTTGACCTGTTTCCAGTCGATCGGAACCGCACCGGCGTATTCGGTCTGGATCAACAGTTTGCCGCCGTCGAACAGCGTGATCTTGCCGCTCAGCTTGTCACCGTTCTTTAACCATACGGTGTCGGCGAGCAAGGGCGTGGATGCACTCAGGACAGCAAGGCACAGCAGGGTTCTGGACACCATAAGCAAATACAGGCTCAAGTTTGCGAAAAAAGTTGGCATTATCCGGAAGAATAAGACCCTAGCATTGAGTGACACGTCTATTTCCATTGAGTTCATTCCTGCAGGAGCAGCCAGTCGACGCTAAATTGCTGCGATAAACCTGAGATTGACGCGCTTTCCAGGCTATCCCGTCATCGCTAACGCCCATCGCGAGCAAGCTCGCCCCTAAAGGACTCCGGACGTGACCGACCCAACCATCGAAACAGAAAGCGCTGCGCAAATCCGACGCACGGCGCTTTATCTGACCCTGGCGCAGGTGCCCGAGGGCAAAGTCGTGAGTTATGGTCAATTGGCCGAGCTGGCGGGATTGGGTCGCGCCGCGCGCTGGGTCGGTCGTACGCTCAGCCAGTTGCCCGGCGACACGAAACTGCCCTGGCACCGGGTGCTCGGTGCCGGCGGGCGGATCAGCCTGCCCGTAGGCAGTCCCTCAGGGGACGAGCAACGCGCGCGATTGCGCTCCGAAGGCATCAGTGTCCTGAATAATCGTGTTGATATTCAGCGCCATGGCTGGCGCCCGGTAGAGCACAGCGGTTAGAGTGCGCGCTTTGTTTCCGTAATCTTGAGGCAGACTTCAGCCCATGCCCCGTAAAACCTGGCGCGCCGCGCTCGCCGCCTATGCCAGCCCATCGACACTTGTGCTGTTGTTGCTTGGTTTCGCCGCCGGCCTGCCCTATATGCTGGTGTTTTCAACACTGTCAGTCTGGTTGCGTGAAGCCGGTGTGGCTCGCGAAACCATTGGCTATGCAAGCCTGATCGGTCTGGCCTACGCCTTTAAATGGGTCTGGTCACCGTTGCTGGACCAATGGCGCCTGCCATTGCTCGGCAAGCTCGGTCGCCGTCGCTCATGGCTGGTGCTTTCACAGGCACTGGTGATCCTCGGCCTGATCGGGATGGGTTTCTGCGACCCGCAAAAACATTTGTCCTGGCTGATCGCCATCGCGGTAGTCGTTGCCTTCGCCTCGGCGACGCAAGACATCGCGGTCGATGCCTATCGCCTGGAAATCGCCGACGACACCCGTCAGGCCGCCCTCGCCGCCAGTTACATGTCCGGCTACCGGATCGCGGCGCTGCTGGCGACCGCTGGCGCCCTGTTCTTCGCCGAAGGTTTTGGCTCCACCGGTTTCAACTACAAGCATTCGGCATGGGCCGGCACTTACCTGCTGTTCGGCGCCCTGATGGTTCCGGCGTTGCTCACCTCTTTCTTCATGCGCGAACCGCCGGTGCCGTTGCGCACGCAACTGCAGGCCGGGCGCTACAGCTTTGCGCATCAGCTGGCTTCGGTGTTCGTGCTGATCGTGCTGCTGGTTTCCGTGCCGGCCATGTTCACCCAGCTCTACAACACCGACTTCGCCAGCGTGCTGTTTGACGGCGTGAGCCTGCTCAATCTGCTGCTGGAAGACCGCGCATTTCTGCGGGCGATCCTCTACACCTCGCTCACCGCGCTGTGCCTCTCGGCCATGGGGCGTCGCGGTCTCGCACCGGTGCTGACGCCGGTCAACGACTTCATTTTGCGTTACCGCTGGCAAGCGCTGCTGCTGCTCGGGCTGATCGCCACGTATCGGATGTCGGATACGGTGATGGGCGTCATGGCCAACGTGTTCTATATCGACCAGGGCTTCACCAAGGATCAGATTGCCAGCGTCAGCAAAATCTTCGGCCTGATCATGACGCTGGTCGGCGCCGGCATGGGCGGCCTGCTGATCGTGCGTTTCGGCATCCTGCCGATCCTGTTCATCGGCGGTGTGGCGTCAGCGGGCACCAATTTGCTGTTCCTGATGCTCGCCGACATGGGCGCCAACCTGAACATGCTGATCCTGACCATATCCCTGGACAACTTCAGCTCCGGCCTGGCGACCTCGGCATTTGTCGCCTACTTGTCGAGCCTGACCAACCTCAAGTTCTCCGCCACCCAATACGCCCTGCTCAGCTCGATCATGCTCCTGCTGCCGCGCCTGATCGGCGGCTATTCCGGGGTCATGGTGGAAAAATTCGGCTACCACAATTTCTTCCTGATCACTGCCCTGCTGGGCGTTCCGACGCTGCTGTTGATCGCCTTGCACTGGTTCCAGGAGAGCCGCCGCGAAGGCCCAACACCGAAGCCGGAACCGGTTCCGACCCAGGTCGCGGAAGAATCGTAGGAAGCATCGCAAAGGGCGTGGAGATTCCCGCCCTCCTGCCATACCACCGACCGCGCGCCTGTACGCCAGCAGATCTCGCCCGTACAATGCTCCGTCATTTCTCGTCATCAGCAACCGACAACGGCCAACCATGCGCACCAGTCAATTTTTGCTCGCCACACAGAAAGAAACGCCTTCCGACGCGGTCGTGATCAGCCATCAGCTGATGCTGCGCGCCGGCATGATCCGCAAACTCGCCTCGGGCCTGTACACCTGGCTGCCGATGGGCTTGCGAGTGATGCGCAAGGTCGAAGCCGTCGTTCGTGAAGAAATGAACGCCGCAGGCTCTCTTGAAGTGTTGATGCCGAGCACGCAACCGGCTGAGTTGTGGCAGGAATCCGGTCGCTGGGAAGAATACGGCCCTGAATTGCTGCGCTTCAAGGATCGCCACGGTCGCGATTTCTGCGCTGGTCCGACCCACGAAGAAGTGATCACCGACCTGATGCGCAACGAGTTGAGCAGCTACAAACAGCTGCCGATCAACCTGTATCAGATCCAGACCAAATTCCGTGACGAAATCCGTCCACGCTTCGGCTTGATGCGCGGCCGCGAATTCATCATGAAGGACGCCTACTCGTTCCACGCTGACCAGCCTTCGCTGCAGGTCACCTACGACCGCATGCACCAGGCGTACTGCAACGTGTTCACCCGCCTGGGCCTGAAGTTCCGCCCGGTTGAAGCCGACAACGGCTCCATCGGTGGCGCCGGTTCCCACGAATTCCACGTCCTGGCCGAATCCGGCGAAGACGATATCGTCTTCAGTAACGGTTCCGACTACGCCGCGAACATCGAGAAAGCCGAAGCCGTGCCGCGCGAAACTTCCCGCCCTGCACCGGCCGAAGAGCTGCGCCTGGTCGACACACCGAACGCCAAGACCATCGCGCAACTGGTCGAAGGCTTCAACCTGCCGATCGAGAAGACCATCAAGACCCTCGTGGTTCACGCTGAAGAGCAAGGCAAACTGATTGCCCTGATCATCCGTGGCGACCACGAGCTGAACGAAATCAAGGCCGCCAACCAGCCTGGCGTTGCCAGCCCGCTGGTCATGGCGTCCGAAAGCGAACTGCGCGACGCCATTGGCGCCGGCGCCGGTTCCCTCGGCCCATTGAACCTGCCACTGCCGATCATCATCGACCGTTCCGTCGAGCTCATGAGCGACTTCGGTATCGGTGCGAACATCGACGACAAGCACTATTTCGGCGTGAACTGGGAGCGTGACCTGCCGGTTCCGACCGTGGCCGACCTGCGTAACGTCGTGGCCGGTGATCCGAGCCCGGACGGCAAAGGCACCCTGGAAATCAAGCGCGGCATCGAAGTCGGGCATATCTTCCAGCTGGGCAACAAATACAGCAAAGCGATGAAGTGCGAAGTGCTGGGCGAGAACGGCAAGCCGGTCACCCTGGAAATGGGTTGCTACGGCATCGGCGTTTCCCGCGTGGTGGCTGCGGCCATCGAGCAGGGCAACGACGACAAGGGGATCATCTGGAGCGACACACTGGCGCCATTCCAGATCGCGCTGGTGCCGCTGCGCTATGAAACCGAACAGGTTCGCGAAGCCACCGACAAGCTTTATGCGGAACTGACCGCGGCCGGCTTCGAGGTGCTGCTGGACGATCGCGACAAGAAAACCAGCCCGGGCATCAAGTTCGCGGACATGGAGCTGATCGGCATTCCTCACCGGATCGTGGTCAGTGACCGCGGCCTCGCCGAAGGCAATCTGGAATACAAGAGCCGCACCGAGTCCGAGGCGCAAGCGCTGCCGGTCGCTGACGTGCTGTCCTTCCTCCAGGCCCGTATCCGCCGCTGACACCAGATAGAGAAGTCATGTTCAAGCGAAACACCTTAGGCCTCGGTGGTGCCGCCCTGTGCGGCACCCTGCTGGTCAGCGGCTGCGCCAATCATATGTCGCAACGCAGCGAGCACGAGGCACGTATCGAGCGCAAATTGCTCGATCACAGCCTGCAGATCGATGTCGGCGAGCCCAAGGTGCTTGAGCTGCCGCAACGTCGGGTGAAGATCCACGAGCAGAAAACCTTCGAAGTCACCGAGTTCGAAGTCACGCGGCATTACGATCGCTACACGCCTTACCAACCCTGGCGGGAGATCTACGAGATACCGCTGGGCGCGGTGGCCGTGGTGGCCGGTGTCGGCGCGAACGTGGTCAACGTGTTCGCCCTCGGCAACTTGCCGGATAGCGTGACCAAGGACTGGTTCAGTTACGGTTTCGCCGGGCTCAACCCGTTCATGAACGCGCCGTCTCACGGTCGTGCGCAGCAGAATCTCGCCGGTATCGACGAGGTCCAACTCGACAAACGCACGGAATACTCGAGCCTGCCCTGGAGCGAGCGTCCGGTGGAGGTCAAGGCCGGCAAGGAAACGTTCGAGCTGAGCACTGACAAAAACGGTGTCTTGCGCCTGAACCTGCTCGACAGCCCGTTCGCCGAACATGACATCAATCACCTGAGCCGGTTGCTGATCAAGGTCGAAGACAGTCAGGACGACGTGCACACAGACTCGTCCCTGGCGGTCAGCAGTTCCTTGCGCGGCAAGCTGCTCGAAGCCCACGGGCTGATTTACGACGACCTTGAAGACGATGAAGTGAGCCAGTGGGTACACCGAGTCAAACGTTTATCGGAACTGGGCCTGGAAGAAGAAGCCAGTGAGTTGGAACAAAGCCTGATTGAGCTGACTCGCAACGATCCAGAGTTGCAGACCGAATTCCTCAAATCGCTGACCAAGGATGCCGGGCGACTGGTCGCGGATCCGGGACCGAATTGAGATTTTGCAGGAGCGAGCTTGCTCGCTCCTGCAAAGGGTGCTGACCTGCAATTCGCGGCAGACTAGCGCTCAAACAACTCCATCTGCTCAAACCCTCCGCGCA
The DNA here is from genome assembly GCF_045447035.1 of Pseudomonas sp. O230. NCBI lineage: Bacteria > Pseudomonadati > Pseudomonadota > Gammaproteobacteria > Pseudomonadales > Pseudomonadaceae > Pseudomonas > Pseudomonas sp. O230. The sequence goes on from NZ_JBJGXN010000005.1 coordinate 255,361, forward strand.
AATCCTCCAGCCTCACCCCAACCCCCAACAATCGCACTGGCTTCCCACCGCGATTGAACGCCTGGGTCAGCAACAGCTGATAACTCCCCAGATCCCGCCCTGCCCCGGCCTGCTCCAGCGTGGTCTGGGTGAAATCATGGAATTTCACTTTGACGAACGGTTTGCCCGGCCGATAGCTGCTGTCAATCCGCGCCATGCGGCCCGCCAGGGTTTCCAGCAACTCGGGTAATTTATCCAGGCAGCTCAGCAGATCCGGCAGATCCACGTCATACGTGTTTTCGACACTGATCGATTGCCGCCGACTGTCGTTGTGCACCAGCCGGTCATCAATCCCACGGGCCAGACTCCAAAGTCGCTCGCCAAAACTGCCGAATTCGCGCACCAGCGCCAACTTGTCCCATTCACGCAAATGCGAGCAATCGACAATGCCGAGCCTGCCCAGTTTGTCGGCAGTCACTTTGCCAACGCCGTGCAGCTTGCTGACAGGCAAACCGCTGACGAAATCCTCGACCTGATCCGGCGTAATGACAAACAAACCGTTGGGCTTCTTCCAGTCGCTGGCGATCTTGGCCAGAAACTTGTTCGGTGCCACGCCGGCCGAGACCGTGATGTGCAACTGATTGGACACACGACGACGGATGTCCTGAGCAATTCGCGTGGCGCTGCCGCCGAAGTGCGCGCTATCGGACACGTCGAGGTAAGCCTCATCGAGGGAAAGCGGCTCGATCAGGTCGGTGTAATCGCGAAAGATCGTGTGAATTTCCTTCGACGCCTCTCGGTAGGCGTCCATGCGCGGCTTGACGATGGTCAGGTCGGGGCACAACTTCAAGGCGTGCCCCGACGACATCGCCGATCGCACGCCATACGCCCGCGCTTCATAGTTACAGGTGGCAATCACCCCGCGTCGATCCGCCGAACCGCCCACCGCCAAGGGTTTTCCGGCCAGGCGCGGGTCGTCACGCATCTCGATGGCCGCGTAGAAGCAGTCACAATCGACGTGGATGATTTTTCGCTGGGTCATATGAAAACGGTGTTCATGGCAAAGAAAAGCAGATTTGGCAGGCCGGATCGGCAGTATCTCACTGACACCTGTATATAGCACCAGTAGTCTGAATGTTCTTTCCTGCTCGTAGGAAAAGTTGCAGATGAATTTTTCTCAATCGAAAAGCTCTGCCCGATAGAGCCGCAAGCCTTGCCACACCTGACCCGCAGCCCGTTTCACCATCGTATTTTCAAGCTAAGCGATTGAACCAGAACAGGTTTTATCCCGATTGAAGGTTGACAGCCCGACGATCCTCTGTAGAATGCCGACACACAGACGCGGGATGGAGCAGTCTGGTAGCTCGTCGGGCTCATAACCCGAAGGTCGTCGGTTCAAATCCGGCTCCCGCAACCAAACATCAAAAAAGGCTACTCGAAAGAGTGGCCTTTTTTGTGCGCGCCGAAAACACCCAATGCAGGAACGGGCTTGCTCGCGAAAAACTCAAGGCCGCCATTGGCATCTGGTTTTACGCGCCTTCGTTCACGACCATCGTCGGAACGCCGCCCGGAGCAAGCTCGCTCCTATAAGTGTCTGTTTTTGCCAAAAGCGAGAAATCGTTCTGATTCCGAAACTTAGTGCTCGCCTGCGACCGTTCGCCGCTTATTTACGCTTATTTGACCCAGTTCCAGATTAACGGTTGACACTCAAGCGGATCTCTATAGAATGCCGCCACACAGACGCGGGATGGAGCAGTCTGGTAGCTCGTCGGGCTCATAACCCGAAGGTCGTCGGTTCAAATCCGGCTCCCGCAACCAAACATCAAAAAAGGCTACTCGAAAGAGTGGCCTTTTTTGTATCTGTTGAAAAAGTCCTTTCGCAACAAAGACCTGTCACCGTGTAGAGACGCGTTCGGGATCACCAGAGTTCTGAGTTCAGACTATGCTGAATCACAGACCGCCCCCTACGACGGATGACATGCCATCGCCGACAATCGGTGATAGGCGTTAATATTTGTGATTATTTTTTTCTACAGGGATTGGTAACTTGGCTGGATACCCCCATCCTGTCGCGCACAATCCAAGAGGTGATTGATGCGCGCCAACTCGTCTGATTCACAAGACACCGTCACAGCGACACAACCGATCAAGCCCGAGCGTCTGCGCTTACTTGATCTGGTCAGCAAGTACCGTCAGCCCATTGGTCTGGCGGTCACCCTGCTGTTGTTCGCTATCGCGCTGATTGCCTGTCGCCACCTGCTGAGCGAACTCGATCTGTACGCTCTGCACGACTCGATTCTCGACGTACCGAAACCGGCATTGCTCGGCGCATTGGCCGCGACCGTGGTCGGCTTCATCATTTTGCTTGGTTACGAATGGTCGGCCAGCCGCTATGCCGGCGTGACTCTGGCGCCGCGGATTCTGGCCCTGGGCGGGTTCACGGCATTCGCCATCGGTAATGCGATCGGTCTGTCGATGCTCTCGGGAGGCTCGGTTCGCTACCGTTTATATGCACGTCATGGCCTCGGGGCTTCCGAAGTCGCGCACATGACGCTGTTTGCCAGTCTTTCGCTCGGCTGCGCCCTGCCCCCACTGGCCGCCCTCGCCACGCTCAGCAACCTGCCCGCTGCCACTGCCGCTCTGGGCCTCTCGCAGATGCTGCTGGGTGCGATTGCCACCGCTGTACTGCTGTTGTTTAGCGTATTGGCCGTTGGCATCTATCGCCGGCGCCTGCCGGAGCAGCCCTATCCGGACAACCTGCTGGTCAAGGTCGGTCGTCGCACGTTGCGCCTTCCCGGCCGCCGCCTGACGTTTCTGCAACTGATCATTACCGCCCTCGACGTCGCCGCCGCCGCGACCGTGCTGTATCTGTTGCTGCCGGAAGCCCCGCCCTTCGGTGCGTTCCTCCTGGTGTACCTGCTGGCCTTGGCCGCGGGCGTGCTCAGTCATGTTCCCGGCGGTGTCGGGGTGTTCGAAGCAATTCTGCTGGCCGCCTTCGCCGACAAACTTGGCGCCGCGCCATTGGCTGCTGCGCTGTTGCTTTATCGCCTGATCTACGTGGTGTTGCCGCTGCTGGTCGCGTGCTTGCTGCTGTTGATCAACGAAGGCCAGCGCCTGTTTCAGACGCGTCAGTCCTTGCGCGCCGCGTCCGGTCTGGCCGCGCCGATTCTGGCGGTTCTGGTGTTCCTGTCCGGCGTGGTGCTGCTGTTCTCGGGGGTGACCCCGGAAATCGATACGCGCCTGGAACACATCGGCTTTCTGATTCCCCATCGACTGGTCGACGCCTCGCACTTCGGCGCCAGCCTGGTCGGCGTGCTCTGCCTGCTGCTGGCTCAAGGCCTGCGACGGCGCCTGTCCGCCGCGTGGATGCTGACCACCATCCTATTGCTGGTCGGTGCCGTACTCTCGCTGCTCAAGGGTTTCGACTGGGAAGAAGCGTGCCTGATGACGCTGACGGCGTCTCTGCTGGGGGTTTTCCGGCGCTCGTTCTATCGCCCGAGCCGTCTGACCGAACTGCCGTTTTCGCCGCTGTATCTGGTGTCGAGTCTTTGTGTACTCGGTGCGTCGATCTGGCTGCTGTTGTTCGCCTATCAGGACGTGCCTTACAGCCATCAACTCTGGTGGCAGTTCACCCTCGACGCCGACGCCCCGCGTGGCTTGCGCTCGCTGCTCGGCGCCGCCGTATTGCTGGTGGTGGTGTCGCTGACCTGGCTGCTGCGTACCGCACGCCCGGTGATCCACCTGCCCACGCCGGACGAACTGGACCGCGCGGTAAAAATCCTGATGGCGTCGTCGCAACCGGACGGTGGCCTCGCGCTGACCGGTGACAAGGCGCTGCTGTTTCACCCTAACGACGAGGCGTTCCTGATGTACGCCCGCCGTGGGCGCAGCCTGGTGGCCTTGTACGACCCGATTGGCCCGACCCTGCAACGCGCCGAGATGATCTGGCAGTTCCGCGACCTCTGCGACATCCACCACGCTCGCCCTGTGTTCTATCAAGTCCGCGCGGAGAACCTGCCGTACTACATGGACATCGGCCTGACCGCGATCAAGCTCGGCGAAGAAGCCCGGGTCGATCTGCAGCGCTTTGATCTCGAAGCCAAAGGCAAAGAGATGAAAGACCTGCGCTACACCTGGAACCGTGGCACCCGTGATGGCCTGTCGCTGGAGATCCATGAGCCGGGGCACGCGCCGATGGACGAGCTCAAGGTGATTTCCGATGCCTGGCTGACCGGCAAGAATGTGCGCGAGAAAGGCTTCTCGCTCGGTCGCTTCAGTGATAACTACCTCAAGCATTTCCGCGTCGCGGTGATTCGTTTCGAAGGACGCCCGGTGGCGTTCGCCAATTTGCTCGAGACTTACGGCCACGACCTGGCCAGCCTCGACCTGATGCGCGCGCACCCGGACGCCCCGAAGCTGACCATGGAATTCATGATGGTCGGCCTGATTCAGCATTACAAAAATCATGGATACGCGCGTTTCAGCCTGGGCATGGTGCCGTTGTCGGGGTTGCAACCCCGGCGTGGCGCACCGCTGACCCAGCGTCTGGGCTCGATGGTATTCCGCCGTGGTGAGCAGCTTTACAACTTCCAAGGTTTGCGCCGCTTTAAAGACAAGTTCCAGCCTGACTGGGAACCCCGTTATATGGCCGTGCCCGCCGGACTCGATCCGCTGGTTGCCCTGGCCGACACTGCTGCCCTGATTGCGGGCGGCTTGACTGGATTGGTGAAACGCTGATGATTCAACGCTCCTTGCGGTACGTACTGGGCACACTGGTAGTGCTGGCCCTGATTCTCGGTGGCGGTTACTGGTACCTCAAACGCCCGGCGCCAGAACCGATCCTCGAACAGCTGACACCGGCCGACGGCGCCGTGATGACCCGCGTCATCCCCGGCAACACGCCACGCGCCCAGGTGCTGGTGGCGGTCAATGAAGACCAGAAGCTCAGCGACAAGCAATTGATGACCCTGAGCCGCAGCGGTTCGGCGCAGATTGTTCAGGTGATCCTGCCCAAGGAATGCCTGCTGCAAAGCCGCGCCCTGCAAGCCGGCCTGAGAGAACTCAAAGGCCCGGCGACCCTGGTCAGCGGCATCGGCCCCGGCGCCGTGCTGGCCTGGCGCTGGTTGTCCGAGCAGAAGGACGACAAGTCCCAGGCCGTTTCGGTCGACCTGGCCCTGGAAAAACCCGGCTGCACCCACCTGCTGCCGAAAAGCGCCGCTCACGGTCACTGGCTGGTGGCGTGGAACGACAACCCGGACGACACCAGCGCCGGTTTCGTACGCGACCAACCCAACGCCGAAACCAGCATCAGCGACTACGACATCAACCTGCCGCAAGTGCTGAACAACGAACTGCGCAAGCTCCTCGTCGGTGGCGACAAAGCCGCTGGTGGTATTCAGATTCCGGTGGTTGAAGTGCCGGCCGGCCAAGCCAAGGACACTGTCACCCTGTTCCTCTCCGGTGACGGCGGCTGGCGCGACCTCGACCGCGATGTCGCGGGCGAAATGGCCAAGATCGGTTATCCGGTGGTCGGCATCGACACCCTGCGCTATTACTGGCAGCACAAAAGCCCAGAGCAAAGCGCGCTGGACCTCGCCGAACTGATGCAGCACTACCGGCAGAAATGGGGCACCAAGCGCTTCATCCTGACCGGTTACTCGTTCGGCGCCGACGTCTTGCCAGCAATCTACAACCGCCTGGCAGAGTCGGAGCAGCAACGCGTCGACGCAATCATCCTGCTGGCCTTCGCCCGCACCGGCAGCTTCGAAATCGAAGTCGAAGGCTGGCTCGGCAACGCCGGTAAAGAAGCCGCCACCGGCCCGGAAATGGCCAAGCTGCCACCGGAGAAAGTGGTGTGCATCTTCGGTGAAGAAGAAATCGACGAAAGCGGCTGCACCGACAAGACCGCCGTGGGCGAAGCCATCAAGCTGCCTGGCGGCCACCACTTCGACGAGAACTACCCGAAACTGGCCCAGCGGTTGGTGGATGTGATCGAGAAGCGTCAAGCGAAGGAGACGGCGACTCAGGAGTGATCTGATCTCGCCCACAAAGAGCCCTCGCTGCCTCACGGTAGCGGGGGCTTTTACATTGGGCTAACACCAAAAATCCCCTGTGGGAGCGGGCTTGCCCGCGATAGCGATATGCCTGTCACCTAAATGCTGGAACTGCCGCCGTCATCGCGGGCAAGCCCGCTCCCACAGGGTTCTTCGTTGGGTTGGGATCAGGTGTGCACAAAAAAGCCCCGCTGCCTGCATGGCAACGGGGGCTTTTTGATTTCGCGGAATTACATCTCGACCTGCGTCCCCAACTCAATCACCCGGTTCAGCGGCAGATTGAAGAAGCGCAAATTGCCATTGGCGTTCTTCAACATGAACGCAAACAACGCCTCGCGCCAACGGGCCATGCCTTCAAGCTTGGAGGCGATGACCGTCTCACGACTGAGGAAGTAAGTGGTGCGCATCGGGCTGAAATCCAGGTCATCGAGATGACACAGCTTCAGCGCTTGCGGCACGTCCGGCTCGTCGACGAAGCCAAAGTGCAGGATCACCCGGAAGAAACCTTCGCCGTAGGAATCGACCTCGAAGCGCCGTGTCGAAGGCACCCGCGGGATATCTTCGTACACCACCGTCAGCAGCACCACTTGCTCGTGCAGCACCTGGTTATGCAACAGGTTGTGCAACAGCGCGTGGGGCACGGCGTCCGGGCGCGCAGTGAGGAACACCGCAGTTCCCTGGACGCGATGCGGCGGTTGCACGGCGATACTGCTGATGAAAATCGGCAGTGGCAGCCCGCCCTCGTCCAGACGATCCACGAGCAGCTCTTTACCGCGTTTCCAGGTGGTCATCAGAACAAACAGCACAATACCCGCCAATACCGGGAAGGCACCGCCCTGAACAATTTTCGGCACGTTGGCCGCGAAGAACAGTCCGTCTACCAGCAAGAAACCGATCAATATCGGCACTGCCAGCACCGGTGGCCATTTCCACAGCAGCAGCATCACCGCCGAGACCAGAATGCTGGTAATCAGCATGGTTCCGGTCACGGCAACACCGTAGGCCGAAGCCAGCGCACCGGAGGATTCGAAGCCCAGCACCAGCAGAATCACGCCGACCATCAACGCCCAATTCACTGCGCCAATGTAAATTTGCCCTTGTTCGGCACTTGAGGTGTGCTGAATGTGCATGCGCGGGATGTAGCCCAACTGAATCGCCTGCCGGGTCAACGAGAACGCACCCGAGATCACCGCTTGCGAGGCGATAACGGTGGCCAGCGTCGACAGAATCACCAAAGGAATCAACGCCCAGCTCGGCGCCAACAGGTAGAAAGGGTTACGTGCCGCTTCCGGGTCCTCTAACAGCAAGGCGCCCTGACCGAAGTAATTCAGCACCAGCGCGGGCAGCACAAGCGCAAACCAGGCACGTGCAATCGGCTTGCGACCAAAGTGGCCCATGTCGGCGTAAAGCGCTTCAGCACCGGTCAATGCCAACACGACCGCGCCAAGAATCGCCACCCCCATGCCCGGATGCACAATGAAGAAACGCACTCCCCAGACCGGGTTAAGCGCACTGAGGACTTCAGGGTGCTTGATGATCCCGTTGATACCGAGTACACCCAGCACCACAAACCACGACACCATCACGGGACCGAACAACTTGCCAATTCGGTCCGTGCCATGTTTCTGGATCAGGAACAACCCAACCAGCACGATCAGTGACAACGGTACGACCCAGCGTTCCAGCCCGTCGAAGGCCAACTCAAGCCCTTCCACCGCAGAGAGTACGGAAATGGCCGGGGTGATCATGCTGTCGCCATAGAACAGCGCGGCACCGATCAGCCCGAGTATTACCAGTACGGCGCGCAACTTTGGATAAGGCGTCGAAGCACGCCGGGCCAGGGCCGTCAGCGCCATGATCCCGCCTTCACTTTGGTTGTCGGCGCGCAGAATGAACAACACGTACTTGATCGAAACCACCCAAATCAGCGACCAGAAGATCAGCGCAAGAATCCCGAACACTCCGTCATGATTGACGGGGACGCCGTAATGTCCAGAGAAAACCTCTTTAAGGGTGTACAGCGGGCTCGTGCCGATATCGCCATAAACCACCCCGACCGCCGCGACCAGCATGCCGATCGGCTTAGCCGCCGAATGCCCGGCGCTCGCTGCCTGACTACTTGCCTGACCCATCCAACACTCCTACTACCCAGACCGGGCTTCTTTTGAAGAAGCACTATGCTTTTATCGTGCAGCATGCGCTGTTTTACTTCACGTTACAGACGTTTTGTTGACTGTAAAAAATCGGTAAAGCGTAACGGCGCGAAGCATAGCGCAGCACTCGTCGTATTTCCCTCCATAAAGCTGGTCAAGTGAACGTCTCATCGCTAGAATTGCGCACTTTTTGATCAGAGGCACACCAAGTGCCCGTTTGTCGCCTTGCCGTCTTCGGCTGGAGGCGTCACAAATACCGAGGTTAGACATGTCCACCACTCCTGCGCCGGCCAATCCAAAGGTTGGCTTTGTATCCCTGGGTTGCCCCAAAGCACTGGTCGACTCCGAGCGCATCCTTACCCAGCTGCGCATGGAAGGTTATGACGTTGTGTCCACTTACGAGGACGCCGATGTCGTGGTGGTCAACACCTGCGGTTTCATCGACTCGGCCAAGGCTGAATCGCTGGAAGTGATTGGCGAAGCCATCAAGGAAAACGGCAAGGTCATCGTGACCGGCTGCATGGGCGTCGAAGAAGGCAACATTCGCAAAGTGCACCCAAGCGTGCTGGCCGTGACCGGTCCGCAGCAGTACGAGCAAGTGGTCAATGCTGTGCACGATGCCGTGCCGCCACGTCAGGATCACAACCCGCTGATCGATCTGGTGCCGCCGCAAGGCATCAAGCTGACCCCGCGCCACTACGCCTACCTGAAGATTTCCGAAGGCTGCAACCACAGCTGCAGTTTCTGCATCATCCCGTCGATGCGTGGCAAGCTGGTCAGCCGTCCGGTCGGCGACGTGCTCGACGAGGCCCAGCGCCTGGTCAAGGCCGGCGTCAAAGAGCTGTTGGTGATTTCCCAAGACACCAGCGCCTACGGCGTTGACGTGAAGTACCGCACCGGTTTCTGGAACGGCGCGCCGGTGAAAACCCGCATGACCGAACTCTGCGAAGCCCTGAGCACCCTCGGTGTCTGGGTGCGTTTGCACTACGTTTACCCGTACCCGCACGTCGACGAACTGATCCCGCTGATGGCCGCCGGGAAAATCCTGCCGTACCTGGACATCCCGTTCCAGCACGCCAGCCCGAAAGTCCTGAAAGCCATGAAACGCCCAGCCTTCGAAGACAAGACCCTGGCGCGCATCAAGAACTGGCGCGAGATCTGCCCGGACCTGATCATCCGTTCAACCTTCATCGTCGGCTTCCCCGGCGAAACCGAAGAAGACTTCCAGTACCTGCTGAACTGGCTGACCGAAGCGCAGCTCGACCGCGTCGGCTGCTTCCAGTACTCGCCAGTCGAAGGCGCACCGGCCAACCTGCTGGACGCGGCCATCGTGCCGGATGACGTCAAGCAAGACCGCTGGGATCGTTTCATGGCGCACCAGCAAGCCATCAGCTCGGCTCGCCTGCAAATGCGTGTTGGCCGTGAAATCGAAGTGCTGGTCGATGAAGTCGACGAGCAAGGCGCGGTCGGCCGCTGCTTCTTCGATGCCCCGGAAATCGACGGCAACGTGTTTATCGACAACGGTAGCAACCTGAAGCCGGGCGACAAAGTCTGGTGCAAAGTGACTGACGCCGACGAATACGACCTGTGGGCTGAACAGATCTAAACGCAAAAAATACGCAAAGCCCCGCTCTCTTGACGAGATTCGGGGCTTTTTTACGTCTATCGTTTGGAGTACGAAAGGACTCTCATCAAACGGGCAGAAGAGGCACGGCCATGCGCCAACATTCGGTCATCCACACGCCGAAACAGAGCGACTATCAAGAACTGACACAAGTCTGGGAAGCCTCGGTGCGCGCCACCCATGATTTTCTGCCTGAGAGTTACATCGAACTGCTGAAGAATCTGGTGCTGACGCGGTACCTCGACGCAGTGATGCTGATCTGCACCAAAGACTCGCGCCAGCGCATCACCGGGTTCGCCGGTGTCGCGGCGGGCAAGATTGAAATGCTCTTCATCGACCCCGCTCACCGCGGCCAGGGCCTGGGTAAACAGTTGCTGCGTTATGCCTTGGAGCACCTGAACGCCGATGAACTGGACGTCAATGAACAGAACCCGCAGGCGCTGGGGTTCTATTTCAAGCAGGGCTTCGAAGTGATCGGCCGCTCGGAAGTCGATGGCATGGGCCAACCTTATCCGCTGCTGCACATGCGCATGCGCCAAAATCAGCAACATTCGCGGCATGGCTGACACAACACCGAACACCTGTGGGAGCGGGCTTGCTCGCGAATGCGGTATGTCATTCAACAGATGTTTTGACTGATCCACCGCATTCGCGAGCAAGCCCGCTCCCACATTAAAAGCCACATGAGGTAAATGGACCCGCGATTAACCGGCGCCCAGCAGGTACAATGCCCACCCTTTTTTTGTTACGGCCCTGTCATGACTGACCCGATTCGTCTCTCCAAACGCCTCATCGAACTCGTCGGCTGTTCCCGTCGGGAGGCTGAGCTGTTCATCGAGGGCGGCTGGGTCACCGTGGACGGTGAAGTCATCGACGAGCCGCAGTTCAAGGTCGAGAACCAGAAAGTCGAGCTCGACCCGCAGGCCCAGGCCACCGCGCCAGAACCGGTGACCATCCTGTTCAACGTCGCGGCCGGCATGGACGCGGAAACCGCGATGGCGACCATCAGCGCCGAAACCCTGAGCGAAGAGCACCGCTTCAGCAAACGTCCGCTCAAGGGCCACTTCCTGCGCCTGACCGCCAGCACTGACCTGCAGGCCAACGCCAGCGGTCTGCTGGTGTTCACCCAGGACTGGAAGATCCTGCGCAAACTCACCGCCGACTCCGCGAAAATCGAGCAAGAGTATGTGGTCGAAGTTGAAGGCGAGATGGTGGCTCACGGCCTCAACCGCCTGAACCATGGCCTCACCTACAAAGGCAAGGAACTGCCGCCGGTCAAAGCCAGCTGGCAGAACGAAAACCGCCTGCGTTTTGCGATGAAGAACCCACAACCGGGCGTTATTGCCCTGTTCTGCCAGGCCGTCGGCCTGAAGGTAGTCGCCATCCGCCGCATCCGCATCGGCGGCGTGTCCATCGGCAAAGTGCCGCTGGGCCAATGGCGCTACCTGTCCGGCAAAGAGAAGTTCTAAGACTTTTCACGCCGCCACACATTCTGGTGCCGCTGCTTATGCGGCGCCCACTGCTGAATATCAGGATTGCACACCATGATTCATAACGACGTACTGCGCAGCGTGCGCTACATGCTCGACATCAGCGACAAGAAAGTCATCGAGATCATCAAGCTCGGCGGCATGGACGTGTCCCTGGAAGACCTGTTGACCTACCTCGACAAGAAAGAGGAAGACGAGGAAGGCTTCGTACGCTGCCCGGACGAAGTCATGGCGCACTTCCTCGATGGCCTGGTGATCTTCAAGCGTGGCAAGGACGAAAGCCGTCCGCCACAGCCGATCGAAGTGCCGGTGACCAACAACATCATTTTGAAAAAACTGCGTGTGGCCTTCGAACTGAAAGAAGACGACATGCACGCGATCCTCAAGGCCTCTGAGTTCCCAGTGTCCAAGCCTGAGCTGAGCGCGCTGTTCCGCAAGTTCGGCCACACCAACTACCGTCCTTGCGGCGACCAGTTGCTGCGCAACTTCCTCAAGGGCCTGACCCTGCGCGTTCGCCCGCAGCAAGCCTAACGCGCGTTGACCTGTAGGAGCCGGCTGGCTGGCGATAGCGTTTTGAAGATCGCCATCGCCAGCAAGCCGGCTCCTACAAAAGCGCTCGCAGTCCAATCTGTATAGATGTTCATTCCGCGCAAAAATAGTGGCTCCGCTTCGGGCGGCTGACGACTAGGGTGTATTGACCCTCAGCTCTCAGGATTCGCCATGCACCCGTACTTTTCCCTGCAAGGCCGCACCGCTCTGGTGACCGGCGGCACCCGTGGTATCGGCAAAATGATCGCCAAGGCCTATGTCGAGGCCGGGGCTACCGTGTACGTCTGCGCGCGGGATGCCGAAGCGTGTCGGCAGACGGCTGAAGAGTTGCGCACATTCGGCGTATGCCATGGCGTGGTCGCCAACCTGGCCACTGAAGAAGGCGTACTGCAACTGGCCACTCGGTTAGGCGAGCAGATCAGCCACCTGGATATTCTGGTGAACAACGCCGGCACCACTTGGGGCGCGCCGCTGGAAAGCTACCCGGTCAAGGGCTGGGAAAAGGTCATGCAGCTCAACGTGACGTCGGTGTTCAACTGCATTCAGCAGTTCTTGCCTCTGCTGCGCAAGGCCGGTTCAGAAGCCAATCCGGCGCGGATCATCAACATCGGCTCGGTGGCGGGGATTTCTTCCTTCGGCGAACAGGCTTATGCCTACGGGCCGAGTAAAGCGGCCCTGCATCAATTGTCGCGGATTCTGGCGCGGGAATTGGTGAGCCAGCACATCAATGTCAACGTGATTGCGCCAGGACGTTTTCCGAGCAAGATGACCCAGCACATTGGCAATGATGAACAGGCACTGGCGCAGGATACGGCGTTGATTCCGATGAAGCGCTGGGGGCGAGAGGAAGAGATGGCGGCGCTGGCGATCAGTCTGGCGAGTACGGCCGGGGCTTACATGACCGGGAATATTATTCCTCTGGATGGTGGGTTCAGCCTCTAATCCACGGCGCGACCATCGCGGATAAGCCCACTCCCACAGGGTTCTCGAGCGAACACGTATTTTGTGTACGACAGAAAACCTGTGGGCGCGTGGCTTGCCCGCGAAGAGGCCGCCCGAGCCACCACCAGACTTGAGGTCCGCCGGGTTATCATGCCCGCCCCCATCCCGCCTCGACCCCAAACCATGACCTACAGCGTTTCCCCCATCGGCTTCGTGCGCTCCTGTTTCAAGGAGAAGTTCGCCATCCCGCGCCAGCCGCAACTGGCCCCCGCCGCTCGCGGCGTGCTGGAACTGGTGGCGCCGTTCGATCAGGGCGATGCGGTGCAAGGTCTGGAACAGGTCAGCCACGTCTGGCTGCTGTTCCTGTTCCATCAGGCCCTGGAAGATAAGCCACGCCTGAAAGTCCGCCCGCCTCGCCTCGGCGGCAACAAATCCATGGGCGTGTTCGCCACCCGCGCGACGCATCGGCCCAATGGTATCGGCCAATCCGTGGTGAAGCTGGACAAGGTTGAAGCCAATCGCCTGTGGATCTCCGGTATCGACTTGCTGGATGGCACGCCGATTCTCGACATAAAACCCTACGTGCCTTATGCCGACATCATCAACACGGCGTCCAACAGCATCGCCAGCGCTGCGCCGCAACTGATTCCCGTGCAGTGGACGGATTCGGCACTGCAACAGGCTCATGGGCACGGTCAGCGTCTTGAAGAGCCACTGGTTGAGCTGATTGAACAGTGTTTGGCGCAAGATCCACGGCCGGCGTACCAAACGCCTGCGCCGGAGCGGGAATATGGCGTGCAGTTCTGGGATGTGGATGTGCGGTGGCATTATCCCGAAGCCGGAATCATCCGCGTCCTTGAAGTCATCCCGGCGAAGATTTAAACGCCAGAAACGGAAAAAGCCCGCATGACCTTTTCAAGGCATGCGGGCTTTTCTGTGCACGGCACATCTACTGTAGGAGCTGGCTTGCCAGCGATGGACGTTAACGATAACGCGCTTCTTGCTGGTTAAACGCGGTGAGCTCAAGTCCATCGCTGGCAAGCCAGCGCCTACCAGTGACCTGCGGTCACTACTTCTCGACGAACGCACGCTCGATCAGGTAATCACCCGGCTCGCGCATCCGCGGCGAAACTTTCAGGCCGAAGCTGTTCAACACTTCGCTGGTTTCGTCGAGCATGCTCGGGCTGCCGCACAGCATGGCGCGGTCGTCCTGCGGGTTGATCGGTGGCAGGCCGATGTCGCTGAACAGCTTGCCGCTGCGCATCAGGTCGGTCAGACGACCTTCGTTCTCGAACGGCTCGCGGGTCACGGTCGGGTAGTAGATCAACTTGTCACGCAGGGCCTCACCGAAGAACTCGTTCTGCGGCAGGTGCTCGGTGATGAACTCGCGGTAAGCGACTTCGTTGACGTAACGCACGCCGTGGCACAGGATCACTTTTTCGAAACGCTCGTAGGTTTCCGGGTCCTGAATGACGCTCATGAACGGCGCCAGACCGGTACCGGTGCTGAGCAGGTACAGATGTTTGCCAGGCTTCAAGTCGTCCAGCACCAGCGTGCCGGTAGGCTTCTTGCTGATGATGATCTCGTCGCCTTCCTTCAGATGCTGCAACTGGGAAGTCAGCGGGCCATCAGGCACCTTGATGCTGAAGAACTCCAGATGCTCTTCCCAGTTCGGGCTGGCAATCGAGTAAGCGCGCATGAGCGGCCGGCCGTTGGGCTGTTGCAGGCCGATCATCACGAACTGACCGTTCTCGAAGCGCAGGCCCGGATCGCGGGTGCACTTGAAGCTGAACAGAGTGTCGTTCCAGTGATGAACACTGAGGACACGCTCGTGGTTCATGTTGCTCATGTACGTGGGACTCCTGGAGATTTTGCCTGCGCCGGTGATCTGCGCAATTGCATCGCATTCTAATGGCAGCGACAATATCTGTTAAATGGATTATTAAGATAAGGGTTATCGGTTATATAGATATGCGATTTACTCTCCGTCAACTGCAAGTCTTCGTCGCCGTCGCCCAGCAGGAAAGCGTATCCCGCGCTGCGGGCCTGCTCAACCTGTCGCAATCGGCGGCGAGCACCTCGATCACCGAACTGGAGCGCCAGTCCAGCTGCCAGCTGTTCGACCGCGCCGGTAAACGGCTGAGCCTCAACGCCCTCGGCAAACAGCTGTTGCCGCAAGCGGTGGCGCTGCTCGACCAGGCCAAGGAAATCGAGGACCTGCTCAACGGCAAGTCCGGTTTCGGCTCGTTGGCGGTCGGCGCGACCCTTACCATCGGCAACTATCTGGCCACGTTGCTGATCGGCAGCTTCATGCAGCGTCACCCGGAAAGCCAGGTGAAGCTGCACGTGCAAAACACTGCCAACATCGTGCAACAAGTTGCCCACTATGAAATTGATCTGGGTCTAATCGAAGGCGACTGCAGCCATCCGGACATCGAAGTGCAGAGTTGGGTCGAGGATGAGCTGGTGGTGTTCTGTGCGCCGCAGCATCCGCTGGCCATCCGCGGCACGGCGAGCATGGAAGAATTGAGCCATGAGGCGTGGATTTTGCGTGAACAAGGCTCGGGCACACGCCTGACTTTTGATCAGGCCATGCGTCACCATCGCAGCGCGTTGAATATCCGCCTGGAGCTGGAACACACCGAAGCGATCAAGCGCGCGGTAGAGTCAGGATTGGGCATTGGCTGCATTTCGCGGCTGGCGCTGCGGGATGCGTTCCGACGCGGCAGCCTGGTGCCGGTGGAAACGCCAGATCTGGACTTGGCGCGACAGTTCTATTTCATCTGGCACAAACAGAAATATCAGACCTCGGCGATGCGCGAATTCCTCGATCTGTGCCGCGCCTTCACCGCCGGGGTGCAGCGCAGCGACGAGATCGTGCTGCCCACCATCGCTTAAAGCAGAATCACCGCCCACACCAGCGCGATCATGGTCAACGCCACCAGTTGCGCGGCGCTGCCCATGTCCTTGGCGTTCTTGGACAGCGGGTGCAGTTCAAGGGAAATGCGGTCGATGGCCGCCTCCACTGCCGAGTTGAGCAACTCGACGATCAAAGCCAACAGACAGACGGCAATCAACAGCGCCTGCTCGACGCGGCTGACGTTCAAAAAGAACGAAATCGGAATCAGGATGACATTGAGGAACACCAGTTGCCGGAAAGCCGCTTCACCGGTGAAGGCTGCGCGCAGGCCGTCCAGCGAGTAACCGGAAGCGTTGAGGATGCGTTTCAGGCCGGTCTGGCCTTTGAAAGGGGACATAAGCGTGGCAACTGACCAAAAAGGAGTGGGGAAGCTAGATCAACCAAAGTCAAAAAAGCGTGAAGACGCCAACACTTAGTGACTCGAAGTTGACTCAAGTTGTTGCAGAAGCAACGCCGCTTGAGTCCGGGTCCGCACATTCAGCTTACGGAAAATCGCCGTGACGTGGGCCTTGATCGTGGCCTCGGACACGCTCAGTTCGTAGGCAATCTGCTTGTTCAGCAGGCCTTCGCAGACCATCGTCAGCACCCGGAATTGTTGGGGAGTCAGGCTGGCAAGCCCTTCACTGGCAGCCTTCGCTTCAACGGAAACGCTGACGGCTTCGAACGCCTGAGGCGGCCAGAACACATCACCATCCAGTACTGCCCGCACGGCTTTCTGGATCACGCTCAGGTCACTCGACTTGGGAATGAAGCCGCTGGCACCGAATTCACGGGATTTGACCATGATCGAGGCTTCTTCCTGGGCCGACACCATCACCACCGGAATTTGCGGATATTGGCCACGCAGCAGCACCAGCCCGGAAAAACCGTAGGCCCCCGGCATGTTCAGGTCCAGCAACACCAGATCCCAGTCGGATTTTTCGTCGAGGCGGGTTTCCAGTTCGGCAATGCTCGCCACTTCCACCAGTCGGACGTCCGGGCCAAGGCCCAGAGTCAACGCTTGATGCAGGGCGCTGCGAAAAAGAGGGTGGTCATCGGCAATCAGGATTTCGTATGTGGCCATTTTTCAAATGATCCTGTTCTTCTAACAACTCGAGGTACAGCCACGGAGCTGCACCAACAGGGCACGTTCAACGCCAATCACGTGGCTATTCACGTAAAGAATTCGGCGTATCAAACTTTGGCCGCGCCCCAATCGGCGCCAAGCATGCCCAGCGAAACCAGGGTGGTCAAGGTGCCTGGCCGCTACAGATCTTTGCAGTATGGGCGACAATCAGCCGGTTACAGGCACGGTGTTCTGCACGAACGGCATCAACTCCGCATGTGCCGGCGTTACAACGTTCATTTCCAGCTGATGTTTAGCGTCGAGGTAATGTTGGCTGAACACGTCAAAATAAGCGTCCAGTGCCGAAGCGGCCTCAACGTCACCCGCCAGATCAAGGCACAGCGCCGCCACTTCGGCCGTGCACAAATGCTCGCTGCGAGTCGACCGGCGCAGCCGATAACGTGACAGTTTCTCGGGCAGCAGGCTCAGGATTGGCAGCGCATCGAAATTCGGACTTTTGCGGAAAATCTTCCGGGCTTCGGTCCAGGTCGCGTCCAGCAGAATGAACAGCGGTCGCTTGCTGCTATCGACTTCGACGGTGTTGGTCACGCGCTCAGGCTCGACGTACTCGCCCGGAAATACCAGATA
This sequence comes from Pseudomonas sp. O230, assembly GCF_045447035.1. NCBI lineage: Bacteria > Pseudomonadati > Pseudomonadota > Gammaproteobacteria > Pseudomonadales > Pseudomonadaceae > Pseudomonas > Pseudomonas sp. O230. Next base: position 272,764 of record NZ_JBJGXN010000005.1, read on the forward strand.
CGGTTGCCATTGCGGATCGGCGAGCAATGCCAGCAACTGCGGGTCGGTTTCCGTACGCGACCAGATGAACGCATGGTTGTCGCGCACCACATCGGCGATCAGCCAACCGGTGTTGCTCGGTTTGAACACTTCCTTGTTGGTCATGATCAGGCAAACGCCCGAGCGGGTCTCGACCTGTGGGCGCCAGGCACACAGGCAATGGCTCTCGATCACGCGACAGGCACGGCAACGCGCCGCCCTCCAGCCTCGGGCCTGAATCGGCTTGATGCCCTCCTCTTCGCGTTGATCGCGCAAGCGGGCTACGGCGTTGGGGGCGTGGTTCATCGTGGGTAACACCGGCAGACAGAAAGACTCGACACGAACGGCACTCAGGGCGATAAAGGCCCGCAGTTTACCAGAGCGGCCGGCGCAAGCCTGTACCGTCCAGACGGGCTCCCCTATAATTCGCCACCACTGAACGCACAGTCATGTGACGGGTCGAAGCACCAGTCACTGAACCAGGAGAGTTTCATGCTGCGCCTTATCGTTCCTACCGCTGCCATTCTGCTGGCGTCGTCCTTCAGCGCTCAGGCTGCGTCCTTGAGTGAGCAGAATCTCAACCGAGAGCTGCGAAACGTCGCCGCGCAGAGCAGCGTCGGCACGCCACGGGCGATCAACGAAGACATTCTCGATCAGGGCTATACCGCCGAAGGCAATGTGTTGATCAACCACCTGAGCGTGCAAAGCAGCCACGCCAACAAGATGCGCGAAGACCCCAAAGCGGTGTACTTCCAGCTTGGCGCCTCGGTATGCAGAAACGAGGGGTTCCGCAAGCTGATGAAGAAGGGTGCGGTCATGCGTTACGACTTCACCGAGGTGAAAACCAATCGCGCGGTCGGCTCCGCCAGCTTCCAGGAATCGGATTGCCCGAAAGCCACGCCGCCGGCAAAGAAAAAGTAATCAATGGGAATTGGCGCGCCGCTGTTCATCCTCGGCGCGCAGTTCGGCCAACAGCGCCTGTAAATACCGCGAGCGCCGGTCGGCTCCCTCCAGGCGCCGGCAGCACTCTTCTTCGAGACTCAAGTGATTGGTCTCGGCCGATGATTTCAATAATCGATACAGTTGCGTATCGATCTCCAGAATGACTCTGGCCATAGCATCCCGCCTCCTTGCACTTCGCCCTTGCTTGAGCGACAAAATCCTTGAACCGCTTGTACCGTGCGCCCTGCCATTGACGCAAAGCTGTCGTGTCACGCCTGTCATTTAGTAAATCAGAGTGCCGGGCACTCGGCGCAGGTTCAGACGAGCGGCGAAATCACTTTGCAAATCGTCAATAAGCGGTTGCCAGGAAAGACTTTGCAGCGCAATGATCAAGTCAGCGAAAACCAACGAGAGGGTCTAGATTCATAGTGTTCCCGTTCACTTTTCAGGGCAGAAAAGGGGCTGCCTGGTTTGCGTTTTCTGATGCGCATGTGTCCTTCATCCAAAGGAACAACAGAGCCTGTATGGAAGGAGAAGTTGATGCCTTACCAACCGAATGACCTCCTCAGCCGTCATTTCGAAGAAAGCGGCCACGACCTCATCAGCAAGGTCGAAGAGCAACTCAATCTGGTTTCACCCAACAGCCCGAACATCCCGATCTACCGCGACATGATCCTGACTGTGCTGCGTATGGCCCAGGATGATCACAACCGCTGGAATGCCAAGATCACCCTGCAAGCCCTGCGCGAACTCGAACAGGCCTTCCGTGTGCTCGAACAGTTCCGGGGGCGGCGTAAAGTCACGGTATTCGGCTCGGCCCGCACACCGATAGAACACCCGCTGTACGGCCTGGCCAGAGAACTCGGCGCCGCGCTGGCGCGCTCCGACCTGATGGTGATCACCGGTGCCGGCGGCGGCATCATGGCGGCTGCCCACGAAGGTGCCGGCCTTGAACACAGCCTGGGATTCAACATCACCCTGCCCTTCGAGCAGCACGCCAATCCCACTGTGAACGGCACCACCAACTTGCTGCCATTCCACTTTTTCTTTACCCGCAAGCTGTTCTTCGTCAAGGAGGCCGATGCGCTGGTTTTGTGCCCTGGCGGTTTCGGCACCCTCGATGAAGCGCTGGAAGTACTGACGCTGATTCAGACCGGGAAAAGCCCGCTGGTGCCGGTGGTGTTGCTGGATGCTCCGGGCGGCAAGTTCTGGCAAGGCGCACTGGACTTCATCCGCAATCAACTGGAGGAGAATCGCTACATCCTGCCGACCGATATGAAACTGGTGAGTCTGGTCTACAGCGCCGAGGAGGCGGTGGAACAGATCAATCAGTTCTACAGCAACTTCCACTCCAGCCGCTGGCTCAAGCATCAGTTCGTGATTCGCATGAACCACAAACTCAGTGACACTGCGCTGGAACACATGCAGAAGGCATTCGCCGATCTGTGCCTGAGCGATCACTTTCATCAGCATGCCTACAGCGGTGAGGAGCACGACGAACCGCAGTTCAGCCACCTCGCTCGCCTGGCCTTCACCTTTAACGCCCGTGATCATGGGCGCCTGCGGGAATTGGTGGATTACATCAACCTGCCTGAAAACTGGGCGCAGTCCAAACCCCAGGCGCAACAACGCACGCGGGAACCGTCAAAGGTTACGTGAGGCAAAAAAAAACGGCCCGCTATCAATATAGCGAGCCGTTCCAGTTAATCGTCCATCCCTCGACCGCTGAACAAGCGGCTGATCATTTCCATGGAGTAGCCCCGATAACTCAGGAACCGCCCTTGCTTGGCGCGTTCCCGGGCGTCTATCGGCAAATGCCCGGCAAACTTGCGTCGCCAGGTATCGTCCAGTTGCTCCTGCCAGTTGATACCGCTCTCGCGCAACGCAAGCTCGATGTCGCTACGTTGCAGGCCACGCTGGCTCAACTCTTCGCGAATACGCAAAGGGCCATAGCCGGATCGGGCACGGTAGGAAACAAAGCTTTCGAGGTAACGGGATTCGGACAACAGGCCCTCTTCCGTCAAGCGGTCGAGTGCTGTGTCGATCATTTCAGGAAGAGCGCCGCGCTGACGCAGCTTACGCGTCAGCTCGACTCGACCGTGCTCGCGTCGCGCGAGCAGGTCCATTGCGGTTCGCCGCACCGCGACGAGTGTATCGAGTACGGCGGTCATCGGATCAATCAGATATCAGCGTCAGCCAGGTCATCAGCAGTCTCTTTGACTGGCGATGCTTTAACGTCCGGCGCAGGGGTCAGCAGTTTGTCACGCAGCTGCTTCTCAAGTTTAGCGGCGATCTCCGGGTTGTCCGCCAGGAACTTGGCCGAGTTGGCCTTGCCCTGACCGATCTTGGTGCCTTCGTAGGCATACCAGGCACCGGACTTCTCGACGAAACCGTGCAGAACACCCAGGTCGATCATCTCACCGTTCAGATAGATGCCCTTGCCGTAAAGAATCTGGAACTCGGCCTGACGGAACGGCGAAGCCACCTTGTTCTTCACAACCTTGACGCGGGTTTCGCTACCGACGACTTCATCACCTTCTTTCACCGCGCCAGTACGGCGGATGTCCAGACGAACCGAAGCGTAGAACTTCAGCGCGTTACCACCGGTAGTGGTTTCCGGGCTGCCGAACATCACGCCGATTTTCATCCGGATCTGGTTGATGAAGATCACCAGGCAGTTGGCGTTCTTGATGTTACCGGTGATTTTACGCAGCGCCTGGGACATCAGACGGGCTTGCAGGCCCACGTGCATGTCACCCATTTCGCCTTCGATTTCAGCCTTCGGCACCAGGGCGGCTACGGAGTCGACGATGATCACGTCTACCGCGTTGGAACGCACCAGCATGTCGGTGATTTCCAGGGCCTGCTCACCGGTGTCCGGCTGGGAAACCAGCAGGTCGTCGACGTTGACGCCGAGCTTGCCGGCGTATTCAGGATCGAGGGCGTGTTCGGCGTCGACGAATGCGCAGGTCGCACCGGCTTTTTGCGCCTGGGCGATCACCGACAGTGTCAGCGTGGTTTTACCGGAGGATTCAGGACCGTAGATTTCAACGATACGGCCTTTTGGCAGACCGCCAATGCCGAGCGCGATGTCCAGACCCAGAGAGCCAGTGGAAATAGCCGGGATCGCCTGACGGTCCTGATCGCCCATACGCATTACGGCACCCTTGCCGAATTGACGTTCGATCTGACCCAGGGCCGCAGCCAAGGCTTTCTTCTTGTTGTCGTCCATTAAAGTCCTCACGTAATCAATAAGGCCTGACGGCCAACACCTGTATAAGTAGCCAGTATTATTCCACAGCGATTCAGGATCGCCTACCCCTGATTTGAGATTTCTCCAGCGGCATGGTGCAGCAGCCCCTCTAGCGCGGCCTTCACCGTTTGTCGGCGAACTTCATCGCGGTTACCGGGGAAGTGCTGCACTTCGCTGAACACCCGCTCACCCACGCCCCAGGCCAGCCAGACCGTGCCGACCGGCTTGTTCGGCGAACCGCCGTCCGGACCGGCCACACCGCTGACTGCCACGGCAAAATACGCCCGGCTTTTTTCCTGCGCGCCGCGAACCATGGCTTCGACCACTTCGCGACTGACCGCCCCCACCGTCGCGAACAACTCGACCGGGACATTCAATTGCTCGGTCTTCTGACGGTTGGAGTACGTCACATAACCGGCCTCGAACCACGCCGAACTCCCCGGGATCCGGGTGATCGCCTCGCAAATGCCGCCGCCGGTACAGGACTCGGCTGCCGTGACGTGAGCATTGAGAACCTGCAGGCGTCTGCCCAGTTCAGCGGCCAGTTGGGTGATTTCTTTCACGGTCATCTCCTGAGCGGGCGGAATGGGAACTACCGTACACGAGCGGATCACGCTTGCAAGTTACAGGATCGATCAAAATGTTAGCGACCGAGCGCTCTGATGTAGGCCTGACAGGCCTGCAACGCAATCAGTGCACGGTCGCCTGCGTCGGTGATGGCGATAATTCGTTGAGCATGCGCCGGGTCAAGTCGGGCGCGTATGGCGCCATGATCCACGCTGCCGGCGGCGGCGGTTGGCATTGCGCAGGTTGAGGCAGCGTCATGGGCATCGAGGAGGACTGACAGGCGCACATCAGCAGTGGCAAGACGATCGCGCAGGCGACCTTGATCACGTTGGGCATCGCTCAGCGCTCGGTAATGGGATTGTTCACTGGCCGAAAGCCGCTGCTCCAGCGCCAGCCGTTTATCTTGCTCGGCCTGCTGTCGAGTAGCGGCCACCGCTGTCAGTTGATTCAGCGTCTCGGCCTGCGCCCTGGCTTGTTCCGCCAATTGCCGCCCGTAACGCTCCTCCTGAAATCGCCAGGCCAGCGTCGCCGAACCGCCGGCCAACACGGCCAGTAACACAACAGCGCCAATGACTCGCCAGGACGCGGGCATCAAACCGAAGGCTGGCATAACACCGCCCTCGCCCGCGCCCAGAGCTGCAAACGATCCTGCAACCCGTTCAGGCCACCGTTGATCCGACGGGTGATGCTGTTGAACTGGCCGCGGTCGGCCAGTTCGTTGAGGCCGTTTTGCGCCCAGAACCACGCGGCGGATTCAGCGGCCCATTGCGGCTGTTCGAGCAGCTCCGGCGAGGCCAGCAATCGCTCGTCGCCGAACAATCCGAGGCTGCATTGTCGGTAGTTATGACGGCCAGTCACCTGGATGAGCCCACGTCCCCGGTACCTTTGCCCGTCGCCATCGAGCGCGGGTGTATTGCCCAGACGAGCAGCCAAAGTGCCGGTGTCGTATTTGCTCAAATACTGATCACCGCCGAGTTCGCGCACGTAGTGCAACTGCCCGGATTCGTGACCGACTTGCGCCAGGAAAGCCGCGCTGCGTTTGGGCGTGTTGATGTCATGGCCGTCCATGGCGCTATTGAGGGCAGAAATGAAAACGCCCGCTTGGCTGCGGGCGTTGGGAAATATTTGCTGTAGTTGCAGGACAGTCAGCGGCATGAGTGATGTTCCGTTCGCCATTGATCCGGCGCCAGTGTGTTTGATTGCGTTATTGCGTGGCGTCCAGACAGGTCGCATCGATCACACAGCGATAGCTTTGATATTTGTCACCGCTGGCAGTGACCTTTTTGATGGACCAGTGCCCGCGCATGAAGTCTGGCCAGGAAGGGTCGAGCAGCAAGACTCCTTCGGCGGACAGCGCCGGATTACCCGGGCAGCTGATTTTCAACTTGAGATTTTCACGCAGTAATTTGCGCACTTCACCCTCACCGATGTCTCTGGCCTCCGCTTCATTCTGGTAGAGCCGGCCTATGACCTTGAACGGCGCGCTACCGGTTTCAATCACCCGTACCACCCCGGCTGCCGCGTCCCACCAACTCGTCCTGCAACCCTGGTTTTTTGCCCGGGCGGTGTCATCGAGCGTGGCGGAGATGAAGGCGCGATCGCCCGGACGATTGTCAGTGGTCACCGACAGTTTCACCTGCGGCAAGGCCTTGCCCGACAGCGAGTTGAGCTGACCGGGGAGCGCCAGCACATACAGCTTATTCATCGGTTTGGCGATTGCCTGGTACCTGCCGGCGAGGCGAGTCAAAAACGCCATGTCGCTTTCGTTGGACTGATCGATGTGATCGATTTTTTTCAGTGCCAGTTGGGGCGCCACTCGTGGCGAAAAACCGTGCCGTTCAGCGATCTCGCGAAACAGCGCACCCAGAACGGTCGGACCATGACTGGCCGATCGACGCTCCAGGAACCCGGTCTTGTCCGCGGCACTGAACGGTGTCGCAGTGGCCACCAGCGTCAAGCGCAGCGGGAACAGCGTCGGCGTCAGGCGAGACACCATGAACTCGCCCTTGTCCACCAGCCTCGACTCCTCGTAACCGACCTGCAGGCCAATCTTGCCACCCAGGATCGGCAGCCCCTCAAGCCCTTCCAGATCGAGCGTCAACGTCAATTGATCGGACTCGATACCAGCGGTCTCAATGTGCTCCCAGCTGATCAGGCGCTTCTTGATCAAAGCCTCATTAGCCCCAGAAATCTGTATCGCTGGCGTAAAACCCAATGCCATGGAACCTCCTTAATCCCACGCGCTAACCGGCGTGGTCACCACGGGTTGTGAGTCAATTTCCGGCAGGACAACCCAGACACCTGCGGGCAATACCGGCCCTTGTTCCGTCAGTGCTGGGTTCAACCGCCACAGTGCTTCTTCGACGGGATCGTCACAGCGACCCAGCTCGCGGTACAGCAACAGGTTCACCGAATCGCCGGCCACACTTCGAAGTCTACGCATGGATGAACTCCGATAGATCTACTACCCAGCCAGTGACCATCGCCGTGCCGTCATCGATGATCACGCTCTGGGTTTCCGTCACCGTATTGATTCGCCAAAGCCCCCAGTTGCGTCCGATGCCATCCACCAACGGCACCGGCTTACGCAGTTCCTGCAACGTGCGCAGTTCATCGAGCCGCTCCATGGCCACCGCGTACATCGCCGTGCCTGTGATTTTCAGCGTCTGGGCCTTTTGCCCGGTCTGACTGGATTTCGGCTTGCCGGTCACAATGTCCAGCTCCACCCAGCCACCGTCCGATGAGTGCACGATGTTGTGGTAGGCGAAGTGGCGGGACAGGCCGAAAATGAAACTGCCCAGGATCATTTGCTGGCGCATTACAAACCTCCATCGGTCAGGGCCGCAGCGCGGCGAGTGGCGAGGGCGTTGGTGCTCATCAGTGGAACAAACTCACCGTGGAACTGCGTTTGCAGCTGCTGCGCCACGATCATGCGGATGTGCTCGGTGCTCTCCGATCCGGTGCAGGTGACCTGAATCGACGGTGCGTAATTGATCTGCTGGTTGAGGGTCGGGGCGCTGGTCAGCTCTTTACTGACCTGATCAGGAGCACCGAGCTGATCGGAAGGTGTGGCGAGTTTTTCCCCCAGCCAGGAGCCGGTGATACCACCGAGAAATCCCCCGATTGCCGTGCCCACGCCTGGCAATATCAGGGTGCCGAGCGCGGCGCCCACATAGGAACCGGCCATCATCCCGGCGGAGGATGCGATGGCCTTGGTATCACCATTGGCGACCCCTTGCGCGATACCGACTCCGGCGCTGAGCATGTTCAGCCCTGGTGCTTTTTTAGGGAGCAACGTGCGGACCTTGGCGGCTTTTCCGCGCAACGGGCTCGCCTGCCCGGAGCCAGTGAACGGAACCAGCCCCTGAGCCTCGGCAACTGCAGGCCTGACGGTCAGAGGCTGCACAGTGACTTCGATTCGCGATTGATCCTTGGTACTGCTGTGTCCCCCGGTTTTGCCTCGTTTAGCGCTCCGGGATTGCTTACGCGCTTGATCCCCTGTGTACCCAAGACTGTCTTTCGTTTGTTTTTCCGGGGGTGGATCTTTTTTGGCCTGATCGACGTCGCGATTGTCCTCGCTGATCAGCTTGCCCAAACCGAACGGGATTTTCGGCGCACCACGTTTGATAATTTTTTTGGCAACGTTGGTCAGCGCTTCGGTTGCAACGGCAGCGCCCACGACAGAGGCGATAGAACCCAACGTAACCGCAGCGCCTGCTAACACGGTGTCAAGCGTGGAGTGTTGTTCGGCAGCCGAACCGAGCTTGTCGACTTGAACGGAAAGCGACGTCAGCGGACCGGAAATGTCCGGGGTCACTGCGTTGCCCAATCTGCTGAAACTCGCACTCAGCGCATCGATGCCGGTTTTCGAAGGGGTCCCCGTGTCTTGGGCGGATTGTGCTTTCGCGACGTTACCTTCCAGGTAAGACGTCGCAACAGGCGCGTTATCGGACTTCAGATGATCGGCTGCGGTGTTGTCCTGCGTGCTCAACGTTGCGATCTGTTTCGGCGTCATGCCCGTAGCCCTTCCGGCCTCGCCGCTACCGGGAACAATCCCACGGAAGTCTGCTGCACTGACATTCAGGCTTACGGTCCCCAAATGGCCGGCCAAGTCGATCGCCGAGATGCCAGGAAGATTTGATTGTGCCTCACTGCCCGCGACAGATTCCTCTGCGCCTCGCTTGAGGATAGATCGCACGGAAGACAATAGCGCTGTCAGCGACATCAGCACTTCACCCAGCTTGTTCTGCCCCACCGTCAGTAATCGGATGTCCAGGCTGACCGTGTTCAGTGCCTGGTTGAGCTGCGCCAACGGGGCGATGACACCGGCCAGCCCGAGGGTTGCTGACCCGCCGCCCACCGTTGGTGATCCGATGCTATTGATCGTCGCGCTGGCCAGCGAATATTGACTGTCTGCCATCCCGCTCTACTCCTGTTTCACGCCAAGGCGAGTGATCGCGATGTCGTAGCGGCGCAATGCCTTGCCGACGTCCCATTCCAGAATGTCCGCTTCACTTACCGGGTAAATGAGCGGCACCACATCGAGGATTACTTCGATGTCGCGCTCCGAAAGAAGGCCGCCGGTTGGTTTAAAAAATCGTCGATGCGTACCTGAAGCTGTGTCCAGTCGGGCACGGTCAACAGGGCCAGATCGGGCAGCATCAGGCCGGTGCAATGGGCGGTGATGAATTCGGCGCGTTCCTTGGCGGTCTTGAGTTTTTTCATCGCTTTGGTCGCGCGCAGTACCGGCATCTCCAGGGTCAGCATGGTCAGGGTGCGACCCGCCACGGCGAGCGGTTGCAGCAAGCTCACGTCGTCGGGATCGGCCGACGGTTGTTCAGCCTCGTCCGCTTGCTCAAGAAAATGCGACGTCGGCAAGGTCGACATGTCGTGCACGTACTGCGCGATGCTCACGTAGTCCGGGCGTTTGAGTTGATCGAGTTCCTTGACCGACAGTCCGGTGGCCAACAGCGCCAGTTCGAAGAACTGATCGTCCTCATCATCGCCGGCACGGGCCAGGGCCTCTTTCTGTGCGGCGTAGTACAACGGTTGGAGTTGAATCTGCTCGATCTCCGACTGATCGTCGGCGGTGATCGGCGACAACAAGGCGTGAACGGGAGGTGTCCAGGACATGAAATGAATCCTTGATGAATCATGGGAAGGCGTTGCGCATTGGTCCTTGTGGGAGCGGGCTTGCTCGCGAAGGCGGAGTGTCAGTCGACATTTACTTGGACTATCAATCCGCATTCGCGAGCAAGCCCGCTCCCACATTAGCTCGGTGCTCGACTAGCGAATTAAGGGATCAACACCGCACGGCGGGCGTCGCCGAGAATGTCGACGCCGTTGAGCACAAACTTCTGGGTGCGCACGTCGATGTCGATTACCGGGACGCCGTTTTCCAGGCGGTTGTAGGTGCGGCAGGACAGTTCAAGCGTGGTGAGGGGCTTTTCGCCCATCTTAAGCTTGGCCTCGGTCAGGGATTTGAGCTTGCCGCCGACGGTGTGGTAGGTGAACCAGGTGTTGCCGTCCTGATCCTGACCGGCTTCACGCACGTTCAGCAGAATGTCATCGCCCAGGTTCACGCCGAGGGCGAGCATCACTTCGGCACCGACGCCTTGCAGAATCAGGGTAGCGCCGAGCACTTTGCCGCTCTTGATCATTTCCTCGGCGATGAAGCGCCCGCCCGACATCGCCTCCATATCGAACTCGATCTTCGGCGGGGTGAACTCATCCACGGTCGCCGACAACGGCAAGCCTTGCAGGGTGGCCGCGATGGCCTGTCTTACGCGGTTGGTAAACATTAGAGAACGTCCTCCAGGAACTGCTCGATGATTTCATCGCGGGCATTGAGTTGATAAACCATGTGTTCGTTCGGCGCGTAGCGGCCGTAGTCGATGACCACGTACCAGGTGCCGTTCTTGTACTTCTCGACGCTGTTCAATTCCGGGTGCAGGTACACGCTGCCGCCCGGAATGGTTTCGTCGGCGACCAGAGTTTGCAGCCAGTCGTTGATGCGCTTGACCTCCTGGTCCATGAACGACTTGGTGAGGTTCTTGGCCATGGCTTTCTGGCCGGCCTTGACCAGCTTGCGGCTGATCGCGTCTTCGAGGCCGACGTAGCTGATGAACTTGCCGGTGATCGAGCGGTTACCCAGCAGCGAGAAGCCGCCAAGGATGGTGCGGGCGTAGTAGCTGATGCCGTAGCGGTTGAGCAGATCGCCCTCGGTGGAGGTGTCGAGGATGTTGTATTCCACGACCCGCGACACGTCCTCGGCAAAGGTCACCTGATTGCCCGGGCTCTCCCATTGTTTGACCTTGGCCAGGGCCGCGATGGCCAGGCTCGACGGCGACAGGAACACATTTTTCTTCGCTGCCTTGGAGTACACCGACGGCATGTTGTGCACCAGCAGGCAGCGGTCGAAACCCAGTTCCGCGCCGCCCAGTTCCTGGCTGTATGTCACCTGATCGGCGACCGCGGCATCCTTGCCGTCGAGTACCACACGGGCCTTGATGCGCTTGCCGAACGAGGCGAACTCACCGGCCACGGCTTTGGTGCTGGTGAAGCCTGGCGCGCCGATGATGGTCAGGTCCTCCGGGACGCTGCCCAACGCCGCGAGGCCGAGCTTGCGCCCGGTCAGCGGATCGATGCCGCCGATGACATTGTTCAGCGTGTCGGCCGGGGTTGCGCCCTCTTCGACGATGACCACGTAGACCGGCACCTTGACCACTTTCAGGATCTGGAAGACCGCGTGATACAGCGTTCCCGCCTCGGTACCAGTCGGATCGAGCCGCGCCTGGGTGGTGAAGCTGTTGATGCGAAACGGCGCATTGCGTGGAATCAACGGATCAGCCTTCGGCGCGGTGCCGATCAGACCGATGACGTTGTCACCCAGGCCACCCATGGCCTCAGGGGATTCGGTGGCATTGACGGTGATGCCGTTGTGCTCGAAGTTCAAAACCTCAGCCATGGTTATTCAGCCTTCTTGGCAGCGGCCTTTTTGGCCGGGGTGGAGGGGGCGGCCGACTCGGCAACCGCAGTATTTTTCAGCTCCAGACGACCAGCGCTGCGCAACGCGTTGGCCTCCACATCGAGCAGTTGCAGTTCCTGGCCGATGCTCGACCAGTGACCACCCCCGGTAGGGAATGGGAGGAGCACGGTGTACGTTTGGCGTTCTGCCATTTCTGTTTCTCCTTGAACGAAAAAGCCCCTTGAGAAGGGGCTGTCGGGTGTTGTGTGGATTGTGTTGCGGGAAAGAAAACGCCCCGGCGGTGCGGGGCGTTTATCGGGTTTGTTCGGCGATCCAGGACGGGGCGACCGGACGATGCTGGTTATCAGGGAAGTCCGGTGATTGAGGCCAGTCGCGCAGTGCCTGCATGTACACCAACAGTTCGCTGAACTGCTCAGTGGAAAGCGTTGCAGGGCCTGCGATTTCAAGCTGATCACGATGACGCTCGCGCAGCCACATCACCGAAATCAGCTTGGCGTCGCGCCACTTACGTTCATCGTCCGCTTTCGTGGTCGTAGGCGCTGTTGCGCTGTGGATGTACGCCTGAACCTCCGCCTCGGACAAAGGCACCAACCCGGCAGAGATAAAGTGCGCGGGAGCGTCATCTTCGTAAGCATTGACCTCATCGGTCTGTGGATTGTGGAAGTACTTCATGTGCGCAGCTCCGACCAGACGGCATTGACAGGGCTTGAGAGAGTTACGGAATAGGTTGCTCCGGCCGGGACAACAAAGGCCGTGTGAAAGCCCGTAGTCGCGAGGGTTACACCACCGCAGGTGGCTGTGATTGAGCCGGTCTGGATCGACACTTGAACCTGAATCGGTCGGCCGGTGGTGTTGGTGTAGACGGTGCCACTCACGCGACTGGCGGTGACGTTCTGCCAGGTCTGGCCATCACCCACGCCGCGCGGCCTGGCTTCCAGAGCCCCGACTTGTGCCGCCAGGCCCGCCACGTCAATGGTTCCCTGATTGACCGGGGCGTTCCAGGCCTTGATGCACCACATCACGGCCAAGTTGCGTGGGCGGGTTTCGTCCGTGCCGGTATTGCCGGTTCGATAATCACTGGTCGTTCCAGTGACCCACGCTGCAACCGCACCGCCACCAGTAGGATTAACGCTGGCGTAATTACCACCCGACCACATGGCGTGATCGTGCTTTTGGATAGATTGGGCTTGAACGCTGCCAATTGCGCGGCCGACATCGATACCACGCCCATGATCCCAACCACGCAAGAACTCGCCGCGAGTCTCAGGCAGTCGAGTAGATCCGACGGGATCCCCTGCCACGTTATATTTTTTGTCCAGATACGCAGCCAGCTCGGGATAAATGGAATCCACAAAAAGGCTGTTATCCGCCTCAAGGTAGCCGGGAGGAACTGTGCCTGATGGGAACGGTACAATTGCGCCCACTGGAACGGCTGCTTTCAGCTTTTGCACTTCCTTGACCAGTTCACCGACATCAACCTGCCCCTGATTAATAGGGGCATTCCAGGCCTTGATGCACCACATCACCACCAAGTTGCGCGGCCTTGACGAGCCCGCAAAAACACCGGTAACTGCGGCGGTGCTAACACCCGACCCAGTCACAACAACTTGCGGTGGGTAAACTGAGCCGCCTATCGGATCAAAACCATAAGCCGAAATCAAAGACGGTGCAGTCCCCCCAAGACCGGCCAACACTAGGCCGTCAGAGGAGCCCGTTGTGTCAGCAACCCCCATCGTCCCTTTTTGCCAGCTACCAATAGCTCGGCCAGGATCAACGCCGCGCCCATGGTCCCAACCACGCAAGAACTCGCCTCGCGATTCAGGAAGACGGAAATTGCCCGCGCCCTCGTTGCCCAGGTTGAACGCCGTGCCAAGAAACACCGCCAAGTCCGGATAGGTCGCAACACTCTGCACGCTTCCGTCAATCTCAAGAAATCCGGGCGGGACCTTGTTCACCGGGAAGCCGACCATGGTGCCCACCGGCAGCGCCGAAGCCTGTGCGATCATCGCCTCGATTTCAGGCTTGGTGTATGTGTCCTTGATGCCAAAACCGGCTAGCGTTTCCGGATTAGTGCCAGCAATGGCCCGACCGTATTTATCAACAGTCAGACTCTTGTACGTCCCCGCCTGAATCCCCGTTCTACCGGCGAGCATTTCAAAACTCAGCGCAGTAGTACCCAACGTAATCGGACCATTCGTGACCAGGTGCCAAAGCGAATCACCATTCGCCGTGCCCTCCTCAACCATCACGTTCAGGCCCGGTGTCACCTTGGCGCTGGTGTTCGAGTCAACCGAACGCACCCAGTCACCATTGGCAGCAACGTAAATGCCGTTATCCTTCGCCGCCGTTTGGCCCGCCACCAGCACCCGCTGACCCGCCACCACCGCGACGCCATCAATCTGCTGCGCACCGTTTAATGCGATGTTCCCGGCAGCCGCCACGCGCACCGACTGCTTGCCATCCAGCTTGGCCAGCTCATCGGCGAGATAACCCATTACCCACGCCCGCGTTGCCTTGACCACGGTGTCGTCGATCAGCAGCGTGACGTTCGACGCATTGCTGGTCTCGAAAATCGAGCGAATGTAAAACTCCTTCCCCGAGCCCGACGTCGCCAGTACCGGCTTGAACGACTCCGGGTATTTGACGATGGCGTACAAAATCCCGGTGTCAGTCCAGAGCCCGGCCTCGCGTACATACCAACCGCCCTCTTCTGGCGGGATGGTCACTTCGGCGAGCAGCCAGCTCGGATTCTTCTCGTCCTGGAATAGCGCATTGAGTGGCCCGCGCCATACTTCGCGCTTGAGCGCAGTCGCGGTCGCCGCCGGGTTGTAAACCGCGCCGCCGCCGTCACCGACCGAAATCTGCGACAACTTGATCGGTACGCCCGCTGCTTTGCAGGCAGTTTCGTAGGCAATCCCTGCATTTGTGAGCAGGGTGTAATAGTCAGCCATTCAGGCCCCCTGAGGATAAATAGTGGATGTTTCAACGGCGTAGAGCCCGGCAGCCATAAAGGCCTGACCCGAGGCTTCGAGCCCTTCAATGACAATCGGATACACCGTGGTCAGCTCGCCGCACAGCGTCGCCGCGCCAATGACGTGGCTGCCGAACGCGCTCAACCCGACGGACACCGACAACAGATCGCGTTCGCTTTTGGCCTCCGCCAGACGCCGGTCGAGACGTGCGTCGATTGCTTCGCTGTAGGGTTGCTCGGTGAACGCCCTGACGGAAAAGCTGTAAGGCGCGCCCGGCGGTGTCTGCTCGTACCAGGCCCGCACTTCAGGCATCAACCGCAATCCCTTCGCGGCGTTTTCCAGGGCCTGGCGTGTCCCGGCCTGCCGTGCGGTGGGCCAGGCCAGTTCAACGGTTAAACGTTTTTCCGCCTCGGCGGCCTCGGCGCTCCATTCGCTGACCCCGCGATCCGCCGCGAGATAAGGCAGAAATGCCAAAGGTGTCGAGGTCGGGTTCATCAGCTCGGGGAACGGCGGCGCGATGCGCTCAAGCAATGCACCGAAGCCGATATCGAGGGCCTTTTCCAACGGTGAGCTGTTGGCTGGCAACAGGCTCGGGCGCGGTGTCTGGTCACTCATAGCGTGAGCACCTCGACCTCGACACCGGTGCAGTAAGGCGCTTCAAACGCCGTCGTCACAATCGGCTCGACCGGTTCGAGAATCTCGAGTTGCACCGCGCCGGCGTTATGCAGCGTGTAGTCGATCCAGCTCGGGTCGACCCGCCCTTCCAGGCGATGGCAGCTCTGGGCATACGCGTGCAGTTGTTGCTGCGCGGCAACCCGGGTCAGCCCTGAATCAGGACCGGCGTTGATTCGGGCGACGACGCGGATTTTGTAGTTTTTGATATGAGCGCCCTGCACCGTGACCCGATCCGTTTCCGGCCGCACGTCAGGCCGGGCGAAGTGCCGGCGCACACCGTCGAGCAGTTCTTCGGACGCGACGCCATCGCCCTCTCGTGCCAGCACCGTGACCATCACCTCACCGGGTGCGGTGCGACGCCCGTTGCCGTCCTTGACCTGCGCCGCGTAACCGTCCGGATCGAAGGTGTACGTGACCGTCACCTCGCCCGGTGCGTGGGTGTCCACCTTCACCACAGGACGCTCGCCGAGGGTGAACACCTCGCGGCGATACTGCATGCGTGAACCGGCGGCCGGGGCGTGCGGCGCCAGGTAGTAACGCAACCGGGCGTCGTCGTCGCTCTCGAACACCGGCGCAATCGGCGGGAATGCCGCCGGGTCGCCGGGGTCCAGCAATTGCCGCTCAAGGCCCATGTCCGCAAGACGGGCATCAAGGTTGCTGCCGGTCGCCCACCAGGCCAGCATCTGCTTGATGCGGGCGTTGTACTTGCGTTCGTGGATTTGCAGGCGCACACAAAAGGCCTCAAGCGCCAAGGTCAGCAGCTCGCTTTCGTTTTCCAGGCTGACCTTGAGCTTCGCCGCCGTCCCGGGAGACCGGGCGCCGACGTACTCGACGACAAACGTCTTGAACTCGGCGAGCAAATCCTCGAACGCTTCGACGGTGACGATCGACGGTTCGGCCAACTGGTTCTGGCCCGGTATCAACATGCTCATGTCACCACCTCGAAGGTCTGTTTGCGGTTTTGCCAGGTGCCGGCGAATCGCAACACCAGCCCGGCGCCTTGCCGGCCGGCGACAATGACCTGCGGCTGGAAATCACTGATGCCGTTCTGTTCGTTGTAAAACGCCTGCGCCGCATGGCTCTGGGCAAGCATCAGCAGATCGTCGCCGAGGTTGCGACCCAGCAGATCCGGGATCAGCGAGCCATACAAAGGACGCTTCTGTCGGGTGCCCAACGGCGTCGTCAGCGCTCGGGTTGCGCGCTGCACAAACTGCGGCCAGTCGTCGACCGCCGCCCCGGTGTTTCTATCGATTCCGATCATGGGAAACTCTTTATGCGGTACTGATGACGCGTCCCTGGTGATCCACCACCGGGCCGCTCAGGTGCACACCGGAAGCGTCGAGTCGCAAGCCGACCGCGCCCAGTTGCAGTTCGATGACCTCAGGCGTGATCGCAAGTCTCGCCGGCCCGAGATTCAACTCGAGCGCTTCGCGAGAGCCATTGAACGCCGCCGGGCCGTTCTTCCAGTGCAAGGCATGACGGGCGTCGTCGTAGCCGCTTTCCGTACCGTCCAGATAGAGGCGACGCGTCAGCGAAGCCTGTGTCGAGGCGGGGGGAAACCGATTGCCGTTAAGCCCGAACAACGCCACGGATTGCACGCCGCCCTCGCCGCCGCCATGGTTCAGCAGCAAGCATTGCTCGCCGACCGAGGGGATCCGCGACTCGCTTTGCGCCCCGGCGCTGGGGTTGAAAAAACGGATGGCCGGGGTCAGCAATTCACCGTGACTGACCCGGCAGGTGTTGCTGGCCGCGTCGACTTCCTGGCACACGCCGATCCGACACAGACTGTCGGATCGGCGGTGCAGGTCTTCCAGTTCGGCCTCCATCTCCGCCAGACGCTCAATGATCGGACCGAGCTGCTGCCGTAAAAGCGCATCGAACATGGCTCAGCCCTCATTTGCGGTGTATTGGTCCGGGTCGTCGATGTTCGAGACTTCCCAGGTTTTGGCGAATTTAGGGGTGCCCAGCGGGTCATCCAGCAGCAATGCGCCGAGGTAGATCGTCTGGGTGAAGGAAAGGGTCCAGGCGAGGTACTCCTGCGAACCGCTGATAAACGTCGAGGGCAAGGCATCGAGGTTCTTGGGCAGGTCGCATTGGTGACCCGGCAGACCCCAGCGGTTATCCGTGACCAACCCCTTGAGTACGCTCGCCAGATCGCCAGCGGCCAATCCAGGGTTAGCCAATGTCGGCGGCACAATGATTTGCAGCGAGATCGTCAGAACATGGGCGATGCGTCCGTCATGGGCGCGGTCGCCCGGTGCATTGCGTTCGAGGGCGATCAGGACCCACGCCTGATCGAACATGCCGTCGAAGTCCTGACGACCTCCGACCTTCAAACCCGGGCCAACCACACGCAGCGCGTCGGCAATGGCAAAAAACAGACGCGACGGCTTATCGATGTCGGGGGACATAAGGGGCTTCCAGTTCAAATTTCGATGCGTCCGACTGCGTGGGTTCGCGCAGCGGACCGGGGCTTGCCAGACCGGCAAGGGGTTTGGATTTATTGATCCGGGCGGGAATCGCGTGGCGTCACGTCACAGATGCCGATCCGCTTGGCCGCCCAGCGCTCATAAAGGCCGATGGCGACATCGGCACCGGCCATCGCCGTGAGGCAACCGAACGCGCCAGCCGCCCAGATCGACAGGCCGGCGGCGTACAGCAGCATGATGGCCGAGACCCCGCAGATCATGCAGGCCCCGGACCGCAAGGCCAGACGCCGCAGCAATGACCAGCCGCGAGCGCCCTCCTTGTCGGCGCGCCACATTTCGCCGGTCACCCCACCCACCAGGGCGAGCACGATGACCAGCCAGATCGGCATGTCCAGCAACGCTTGTTGCTCGTTTGTCATGTCACGCCTCCTGGGGGTGAATTGCGTAACGAAAAGGTCCCGCGAATACGAGGCCATCAATAGGGGCGCGAGTCTTTCCACGCGACCTGTCGAAGACCATCGTTCTGATTTTGCTTCGGATAGCAGGTCTGCCCATCGACAAGCCTGCCCTTCAACCACGTTACCGGGCGCAGGACTCAGGCAATGCCGGTGAGTTACCCCCATCACATACCCGCTATCAAACGTTTTCGTTACGGCGCATAGCCTGCAGCAACGCATAACCCTTCCACGTCAGTTGATAAAGTGGCGTGCCCTTCGGGCCGATGCCTTCGTTGGAGAAATAACCTCCGTCCATCAACAATTTGAATTGAAACATCTCCTCTGCCTGCGCTGGACGATTGAAGGTTTTCTTGACCAAATCCTCCATCTCCAAACCTGCAACGGGTGCGATTGCTTCGCACGCGGTCATGAACGATTGGGCTACACCTGTAAAACGTTGCATATGTTTCTCCTGAACGATTAACCCAACAGCTCTATGCCCATTGGGAAGTTGCGGCATGTGCCGCTTCTTTGTCGCTCAAGGGCGATCGCTCAAGGCTCGCGGCCTTCACATGATTCAATGTTCCGCATCGGGAGCATTTGATCTGGAGCTCGGTGTACTCACCCACTCGGGCGAGAAGTTTTTTGCACTGTCCACATCTGCAATCTTTCAACATCACGCTGCCTCCTGGCTTCTGCCGAATCCTTTCTGTGGATGAGGTGGATAGACCTCGTACGAGGTAGGCATTCCAAAAAGCCCGGCGCTAACCGGGCTTTTCAGTAATGCGATCCTTCGCGTTGACCTTTCGGCGCTACTGGCGCGGTACGGGTCCATTCAGATTGTTTTTCCGACCGCGGTCCCTGCCCGCCGGATAACTGCTTCTGGTGCTTTACGCTGCACACCCGGGTCAGTTGCCAACCCTCTGAACCGTTGAGGCCGGTTCATCGCTGCCTTTGTGGTGGAACTAAAGAGCTTCGTTTCGAGCTGCTTTGTTGAGCGGCTTGAGACAAAGAATATGCATGGATGCATATACAGTCAATGCATAAATGCATTTATTTATGCACTGGAAATGCACTGACGCATTGAAGCCCCACAGACAAAGGCGTTGGCGGTTTTCAGCAGGCGAAAAAAAACCCGCGCAATGGCGGGTTTTATCTGACAGCGGTGAGGTTAACGGGCGTACATGCCCCACCAGAAGACGTGACCGAGGATGACGATTTGTTCTTCCTGGATTTCCTGGAAGGTGTAGTCCTCGTCCGGATGCTCATCGCGATTGAAACTGCGCAGGCGTATCCCCGTTGGCAAACGATAAAGCTGTTTAACCCGCAGCTGGCCGTTGTGGTTGATCGCATAAAGGTCGCCATCGACGATGTCGCCGATCCCGCATTTACCGGCATTGACCCCCACGGTGGCGCCGTCGCGCAGTACTGGCAACATGCTGTTGCCGCGCACCGTCACGCATTTGGCCTGATCGAACTGCACGCCGTTATGGCGCAAGCTGCGCTTGCCGAATCGCAGGCTAGAGCGCTCGCTTTCTTCGATGACGAATCTTCCTGATCCAGCAGCCAATTCAACCTCGCGAAGAAAGGGCACCGACACCTCGTCGTCATCGACGGGCGTATCGTCGTCCCACAGGCTTATGTCCTTGAGTTCCGAATGCAGTTCATCGCGACCGGAATTGACGGCAGCCGCGACATCCGCGCGGCCACGCAACTGATCGGTGCTCACGGCGAAGTACTCGGCGATCTTCGAAACGTGCTTATCCGAAGGATCGACGATCTTCCCGCTGAGAATTCGCGAGAGAGTGGATTGAGGCACGCCGGTGCGCCGGTGAAGCTCCGTGGGGGAGATCCCGTGCTGATCGAGCAGCGCTCTTAAGACGGTAGAAACATTGCGTTTTTGCATAACGCGCATAGTGCTCGAACTTTTTTCGGAAGACAAATGCTGATTTGCATAGTTCGCGCATAAACAGCAGAAATGTATCCCGCGGCTTTCATGCCTGCGTCGGGTGGACCGCCCATGTTAACCTTGCGCCCATCGCGGAAAAGCCGGGCCGATGCCCCTCCTTTGCCCTACACCTTTCAACGAATTTGCCTGATTATCCGATGAATAAAGCACTCACCGATCTGTCTTCCCACACGCCAATGATGCAGCAGTACTGGCGCCTGAAGAACCAGCACCCCGACCAGCTGATGTTCTACCGCATGGGCGACTTCTACGAGATCTTCTATGAAGACGCGAAGAAGGCCGCCAAGTTGCTGGACATCACCCTCACCGCCCGTGGGCAGTCGGCCGGTCAGGCAATTCCGATGTGTGGGATTCCTTACCACGCCGCGGAAGGTTACCTGGCGAAACTGGTGAAGCTCGGCGAATCGGTGGTGATCTGTGAGCAGGTCGGCGATCCGGCGACCAGCAAAGGCCCGGTGGATCGGCAAGTGGTACGGATCATCACGCCGGGCACGGTCAGTGATGAAGCGCTGCTGGATGAGCGTCGGGATAACCTGATCGCGGCTGTATTGGGTGACGAGCGTCTGTTCGGGCTGGCAGTGCTCGACATCACCAGCGGCAACTTTTCCGTACTGGAAATAAAAGGTTGGGAGAATCTGCTGGCGGAACTGGAGCGGGTCAATCCGGTGGAGCTGATGATCCCGGATGACTGGCCGAAAGACTTGCCGGCGGAGAAACGCCGTGGGGTTCGTCGCCGTGCGCCGTGGGATTTCGAGCGTGACTCCGCGTTGAAAAGTCTCTGCCAGCAATTCTCGACCCAGGACCTGAAAGGTTTTGGTTGCGAGAACCTGACCCTGGCCATCGGCGCTGCCGGTTGCCTGCTCAGTTACGCCAAGGAAACCCAGCGCACCGCCCTGCCCCACTTGCGCAGCCTGCGCCACGAACGCCTGGATGACACCGTGGTGCTGGACGGCGCGAGCCGTCGCAACCTGGAACTGGACACCAACCTGGCTGGCGGTCGCGACAACACGCTGCAATCGGTGGTGGATCGTTGCCAGACCGCGATGGGCAGTCGCTTGCTGACCCGCTGGCTGAACCGTCCGCTGCGGGATCTCACCGTTCTGCTGGCACGCCAGACCTCAATCACTTGCCTGCTCGAAGGCTACCGTTTCGAAAAGCTGCAACCGCAGCTCAAGGAAATCGGCGACATCGAGCGGATTCTCGCGCGGATCGGTTTGCGAAATGCGCGTCCTCGCGACCTCGCTCGTCTGCGCGATGCCTTGGGTGCACTGCCAGAGCTGCAAATGGCGATGACCGAGCTGGAAGCGCCGCACATCATTCAACTGGCCAAGACCACCAGCACCTACCCGGAACTGGCGGCGCTGCTGGAAAAAGCCATCATCGACAACCCGCCAGCGGTGATCCGTGATGGCGGCGTGTTGAAAACCGGTTACGACAGCGAACTCGATGACCTGCAATCGCTCAGTGAAAACGCCGGGCAGTTCCTGATTGATCTGGAAGCACGCGAGAAGGCTCGTACCGGCCTGTCGCACCTGAAAGTCGGCTACAACCGCATTCACGGTTACTTTATCGAGCTGCCGAGCAAGCAGGCCGAGTCGGCGCCGGCCGACTACATCCGTCGCCAGACGCTGAAAGGCGCCGAGCGCTTCATCACGCCCGAACTGAAGGCGTTCGAAGACAAGGCGCTGTCCGCCAAGAGCCGCGCCCTCGCCCGCGAGAAGATGCTCTACGAAGCGCTGCTCGAAGACCTGATCAGCCAATTGCCGCCGCTGCAAGACACCGCCGCCGCCCTGGCCGAGCTGGACGTACTGAGCAACCTCGCCGAACGTGCGCTGAACCTCGACCTGAACTGCCCGCGCTTCGTCGACGAGCCGTGCATGCGCATCAGCCAGGGTCGTCATCCGGTGGTCGAGCAAGTGCTGACCACGCCGTTCGTGGCCAACGACCTGAGCCTCGATGACAACACGCGCATGCTGGTGATCACCGGTCCGAACATGGGCGGTAAATCCACCTACATGCGCCAGACCGCTTTGATTGTGTTGCTGGCACATATCGGCAGCTTCGTGCCGGCGGCCAGTTGCGAGTTGTCGCTGGTGGACAGGATCTTCACCCGGATCGGCTCCAGCGATGACCTGGCCGGTGGACGCTCGACCTTCATGGTCGAAATGAGCGAAACCGCCAACATTCTGCACAACGCCACCGAGCGCAGCCTGGTGCTGATGGACGAAGTCGGTCGCGGCACCAGCACCTTCGACGGCCTGTCCCTGGCATGGGCCGCCGCCGAGCGCCTGGCGCAGCTGCGGGCTTACACGCTGTTCGCCACGCACTATTTCGAACTGACGGTGCTGCCGGAAGCGCAACCGCTGGTAGCCAACGTGCACCTCAATGCCACCGAGCACAACGAGCGCATCGTGTTCCTGCACCACGTGCTGCCCGGGCCTGCCAGCCAGAGCTATGGCCTGGCCGTTGCGCAACTGGCCGGCGTGCCGAGCGAAGTGATCGTGCGCGCTCGCGAGCACCTGGGGCGACTGGAAGCCACCGCGCTGCCGCACGAACAGCCCAAGACTGCCAAAGGCAAACCGGCCGCGCCGCAACAGAGCGACATGTTCGCCAGCCTGCCGCATCCGGTGCTCGATGAACTGGCCAAACTGGATCTGGACGACCTGACGCCGCGTCGCGCACTAGAAATGCTCTATACACTAAAGACACGGATCTAACGCACTTGCCTGCAAGCTGTTAGAATCTCGCGCGGTTTGGGATGCTGCAGGCTAATAGCCTGGCCTGCAGACTATCGCTCCCGAACCTGGCGACCCCAACGTGAAGGGGCTCCGCTGCCGCCGCCTGAGGAGAGAACTAGAAATGACCTTCGTCGTCACCGACAACTGCATCAAGTGCAAGTACACCGACTGCGTAGAAGTCTGTCCGGTGGACTGCTTTTACGAAGGCCCGAACTTCCTGGTGATTCACCCGGATGAGTGCATCGACTGCGCACTGTGCGAACCAGAATGCCCTGCCGTGGCCATCTTCTCCGAAGATGAAGTCCCGGAAGAGATGCAGGAATTCATTCAGCTGAACGTGGAGTTGGCCGAAATCTGGCCGAACATCACCGAGAAGAAAGAATCGATGCCCGATGCCGAAGAGTGGGATGGTGTCAAAGGCAAGATCAAAGACCTCGAACGCTGATTTACCCGCGTTCTCGAAAAGGCCCCTTGCGGGCCTTTTTGCTTTTCTGTGGGCAAAAAAAGGGGCGGTTTGACCCGCCCACATTTTTTCCCTATTCCCTGTGTTCCTTTTCATCGTCCTGATGAATCGCATCCTGCAATGTCCTTTCCCCTCATCCTTGAAGGGCGTGTCTGTCCGTCGACACAACCTGAATACTAGAGAGTTCCCGAACAAGAGCAATCGCTTCCCAAGGCAAAATCCTGCGGTCATAAGCGCCTGATTTTTATAAATATCTATAAAAATCAGACGATTAAAACCAACCTCGGTTAACAATCGGCATCTACCAGGGTGTAAAAATAACGAACACTTACGCAAGAGTAAGCCAAGACTTACACCGCAAGACTACAAACCTGTGGTCATTCCAAAGAGCGTCAGCCAGACAACAAAAAGCCCCGAACCAGTCGGGGCTTTTTGCTTGCTGCTCAAGCGATTGGCTTATTGAAACAGCGACTCACTCGACAGGCCATTCTTCTCCAGAATCTCCCGAAGACGCTTCAGGCCTTCAACCTGAATCTGTCTGACGCGTTCCCGGGTCAGGCCAATTTCCAGGCCTACATCTTCCAGCGTGCTGCTCTCGTGCCCGCGCAAGCCGAAGCGTCGAATGACCACTTCGCGCTGCTTGTCGGTCAATTCCGAAAGCCATTGATCAATGCTCTGGGACAGGTCGTCATCCTGCAGCAGTTCGCATGGATCGGTCGGACGGTCGTCGGTAAGGGTGTCCAGCAGGGTTTTATCCGAATCCGGACCCAGCGAGACGTCGACCGAAGAAACCCGCTCATTCAGGCCCAGCATGCGCTTGACCTCTCCCACCGGTTTTTCCAGCAGGTTGGCGATTTCTTCGGGTGAGGGTTCATGATCGAGTTTTTGCGTCAGCTCCCGTGCAGCCCGCAGGTACACGTTAAGCTCTTTGACCACATGGATCGGCAACCGGATGGTCCGGGTCTGATTCATGATTGCGCGCTCGATGGTCTGACGAATCCACCAGGTTGCATAGGTCGAGAAGCGGAAGCCACGTTCGGGGTCGAACTTTTCTACCGCCCGGATCAGCCCGAGGTTGCCCTCTTCGATCAGGTCAAGCAGCGACAAGCCACGATTGACGTAGCGCCGGGCGATTTTCACCACCAGCCGCAGGTTGCTTTCAATCATGCGTTTGCGCCCAGCCGGATCGCCACTTTGCGACAAGCGTGCAAAGTGAACTTCTTCTTCGGGGGACAGCAGAGGGGAAAAGCCGATTTCATTGAGGTACAGCTGCGTGGCATCGAGCGCACGCGTGTAGTCAATGTACTTGTGTTGCTTTAACGAAGCGGAGTGTTTGGATTTGGCACGAACGGAAGGTGGAGCAGCCCCTTCATCATTCGACATCGAATCCGTACCGATGCCGGTCTCCATCAGGAGAACCTCATCGTCGATGTCAAACTCCGGCACTTCTTTACTGAGAGCCATTGTTATAGTCCTTTGGTGAGTTCGACCTCAAGCTCGAGCGGCGCCTTTATCCTTGGCAACGCTGGAGCCTGTTCCCTCTACGTGACGGAACAGGCTGACAACAAATCAACGACGTGGCAGGAATTGCAGCGGATCTACAGGCTTACCTTGTCGGCGAATCTCAAAATGCAGTTTCACCCGGTCTGTACCCGTTGACCCCATTTCGGCAATTGTCTGTCCGACCTTGACCTGCTGCCCCTCCCGAACCAACAGCCTGCGGTTGTGACCGTAGGCACTGACGTAGGTATCGCTGTGTTTGATGATGACTAATTCGCCGTAGCCCCTTAAGCCACTCCCGGCGTATACCACCGTCCCATCAGACGCAGCTAAAACAGGCTGTCCCAAATCCCCGGCGATATCAATTCCTTTATTCAAACTACCGTTTGAAGAGAATTTTCCAATGAGAATGCCATTAGAAGGCCACCCCCAGCCGGTCGGGGCCGGGCCTGCGGGAGGCATCGGAGCGGGTGCTGGCTTGTTGGCGACGGACGGTGCAACCACTGTTGTCGTCGTCGTTGAGCCATTTGGCTGGCGCCGGATTACCGTGGTTTTACTCGACGATGAAGGCGCCGAATCGGCCGGGCTCACCACCGCCGTCGGCGTTGAACCGGTGCGACCGTCAAAGCGAATCGTCTGACCCGGATGTATCGTGTAAGGCGTAGGAATGTTGTTGCGTGCCGCGAGGGCTTTGTAGTCCCAGCCGTAGCGAAAGGCGATGGAGAACAGGGTGTCTTTAGGTCGAACCACGTACTGGCCCGTGGTCACTGCCGGACGCTGAGCGACGGCATTGTTGCGATCGACGACGCGTACGTCGCTCGATTTGTTGCTGGAACATCCGACCAGCAAGGTACTCAAGACAAGGCCAGTCACCAGGCGCTGAAAGCTCGTTATACCCATTCGCTGCGCAATGACTGTGAGACTCACCCGCCGCTCCCTTTGTGGTGGCTGAAATGTTGAATTGCCGTGCTCCCGGCATGAAGTGTCGCAAGTATAACGGGCGGTGCAGGCTTTACCTTTAATGAAGCGAAGCACACGTTTGCTACCTGACGATGAATCCCGTTTAACCGATCGACGCCGCTGTAAGACAGGGGCAATCGAAGAGAATTCACCGCGCCCAGACAAATGCTCAGGCCAGGGGGCCGTTAAGCAATGGAACAAAACGCACCGCCCCCAGAACACGCCTTGAAAAGCCGTGTTCTTCGCGGATGATCAACATCAACTGTTGCACCTCACCTGAGCCGACCGGTATGACCAGTCGCCCTCCGGGTGCCAACTGATCCAGCAAGGCCTGAGGCACATCGGTCGCCACTGCCGTCACGATAATGCCGTTGTACGGTGCCAGCGCAGGCCAGCCTTCCCAGCCATCGCCCCAGCGGAAGACCACATTGCGCAAATTCAGATCAACCAGACGTTCCTTGGCCCGGTCCTGCAAAACCTTGATGCGCTCGACCGAAAACACTCGCTCGACCAGTTGCGACAGGATTGCGGTCTGATAACCCGACCCCGTGCCGATTTCCATCACCTTGTCCAGAGGACCCGCTTCCAGCAACAGCTCGCTCATGCGCGCCACCATATAAGGCTGGGAGATCGTCTGGTTATTGCCGATCGGCAACGCCGTATCTTCATAGGCGCGGTGCGCCAGCGCTTCGTCGACGAACAGGTGTCGTGGCGTACGGCGGATCACTTCCAGCACCTTGGCGTTGGAAATGCCCTCCTCGTACAACCGCTGAATCAGACGTTCACGGGTGCGTTGCGAGGTCATCCCGATACCGCGATGCATCGGGTCTTGTTCACGAGCCATCAGCGAAGTCCCTCCAGCCAGCCATCAAGGCTTCGGAAGGCATCATTGAAGGTGCGATCCAGTTGCAGGGGAGTGATGGATACATAGCCTTGCATCACCGCATGGAAGTCGGTGCCCGGGCCGCCATCTTCGGCGTCCCCGGCGGCGGCGATCCAGTAACCGGACTTGCCGCGCGGGTCGACCACTTTTGTCGGTGCCGCCGCGCGGGCGCGATGGCCGAGGCGCGTCAGCTGGATTCCGCGGATGTGGTCCAGTGGCAAATTGGGAATGTTCACGTTCAATACCGTGCGCGGTGGCAGCTCAAGGTCAGCGTGGGCTTCCACCAGTTTGCGCGCAAAGTAAGCGGCTGTGGGAAGGTTCTCGACCTGCCGTGAGACCAACGAAAAAGCAAACGAAGGCCGCTCCAGGAAACGCCCTTCGAGGGCCGCTGCCACGGTGCCGGAATACAGCACATCGTCCCCCAGGTTGGCGCCCAGGTTAATGCCGGAAACCACCATGTCCGGTTCGCGCTCCAGCAAGCCGTTGAGGCCCAGGTGCACGCAATCGGTCGGGGTGCCATTGAGGCTGATAAAGCCGTTGGCCAAAGTTTGCGGGTGCAACGGACGGTCGAGCGTCAGCGAACTGCTGGCGCCGCTTTTGTCCTGGTCCGGGGCGATAACCACGCATTCGGTGTAATCCGCCAGCGCAGCATAAAGCGCGGCGAGACCGGGTGCGGTTACCCCATCGTCGTTAGAAATCAGAATACGCATGGGCTGTCCGTCTGCCCCACCGGCACCAGATCAACGAGCTCGCGCACCAATACAGTGGCAAAGCATCCGGCCGGCAGGACGAATTCCAGTTGCAGAATGTCAGGCTCGGGATAATGCCACGTCAACCCACCAATGGGCAGCCGCAGGATGCGACGTTCGTGGCTCATTCCGGCGTTAATCAACCAATCGCGAAGGTCTGCTTCGCGGGCGGCGATTGCCTGCTCCAGTTCATGGACAACGCCCGTTGCCGGCGAGTCACCTTCGCCCCACTGCGGACCGGTCGGGTGCAGGTCGAGAATTGCCAGACGCGGGTCGCTGCACTCGGCAACACCTGCCGGAAAGAAACTGCGGCTGTCGGTGAAGGCCAGAAGATCGCCAACCTGAGCTTGCTGCCAGGTGCCATCAGCGACACGCGCCGCCAGCACTTGGTTGAACAGAAAACTGCGGGCGGTGGAAAGCAGGCGCGAACGCACATTGCGTTGCTCCGGCAAGGCCATGCGCGCGGCCCAGCCGCGGGCGTCGACCACGTTGCCACCGTCAAAGCCGAAACGCTGGGCGCCGAAATAATTCGGGATACCTTGCTTGGCGATCAGTTGCAGACGCGCTTCGATCGCGGCCTTGTCGCCGGCGAACTGAGTCAGGCGCAAGGTGAAACCATTGGCCGAGTGGGCGCCGCGTTGCAGCTTGCGTTTGTGCCGACCGGTCTTGAGGATTTTCAGCGTGTCGTTTTCCGCCGCCGACAGATCAGGATCGGCCTTGCCCGGCAGTTGCACGCTGAACCACTGACGCGTCAGCGCCTGGCGATCCTTGAGGCCGGCGTAACTGACGGTGCGCAATGGCACGCCCGCGGCCTTGGCAATTCGCCGTGCCGCTTCTTCGGTATTCAGACCGCGCTTTTCCACCCAGATCCACAGGTGCTCACCATCGCCACTGAGTGGGATATTGAGGACTTCATCGACCTGAAAATCTTCCGCCGTAGCTTTCAGCACAGCGGTGCCAAGGGCTTCACCATAGGCCCGCGGGCCGAGCAATTGCAGTTCGTTCATGCGCGCAGCAACAAGGCAACGGAATGCACGGCGATACCTTCTTCGCGACCGACAAAGCCGAGTTTTTCGGTGGTGGTAGCTTTCACGTTCACTTGATCCAACTCAACTTGAAGATCCGCGGCAATCAGCGCGCGCATCGATTCGATATGCGGGGCCATTTTCGGCGCCTGGGCGACGATGGTGTTATCGACGTTGCCGACTTTCCAGCCCTTGGCGTGGACCAGTGCGACGACGTGACGCAACAGCGCACGGCTGTCGGCGCCTTTGAATGTCGGGTCGGTGTCCGGGAAATGCTTGCCGATATCACCCAGCGCGGCGGCACCGAGCAAGGCATCGCTCAAGGCGTGCAGCAGGACGTCACCGTCGGAATGAGCGAGCAGCCCGAAGCCGTGTGCAATGCGCACGCCGCCCAGAGTAATGAAATCGCCTTCAGCGAAACGGTGCACATCATAGCCGTGGCCAATACGCATAAAAAAACGCCCCGATTTTTGTCAGGGCGTGATTCTACCTGCTTTGTCGAGTATTAGGCGCTTAGAGCGCGACCGTGATGCTGCAAGTGTTCATCAATGAAGCTGGCGATGAAGAAATAGCTGTGGTCGTAGCCCGGCTGCAGGCGCAACGTCAGCGGATGACCCGCCAGTTTGGCCGCCTGTTGCAGGGCTTCAGGCTTGAGTTGGGCGGCGAGAAAATCATCTCGATCACCCTGGTCGACCAACAGCGGCAGCTTCTCGTCAGCTTCGGCAATCAGCGCACAGGCATCCCACTCGCGCCACTTCGAACGGTCTTCGCCGAGGTAACGGGAAAAGGCTTTCTGACCCCACGGGCAATCCATCGGATTGTTGATCGGCGAGAACGCCGACACCGATTGATATCGCCCCGGATTGCGCAACGCACACACCAAGGCGCCATGGCCGCCCATGGAGTGGCCGCTGATGCCGCGTTTGTCGGACGCCGGGAAATGAGCTTCGACCAATGCCGGCAATTCCTGCACGACATAGTCATGCATCCGATAGTGCCGCGACCACGGTTCCTGCGTGGCATTCAGATAAAACCCGGCCCCGAGACCGAAGTCCCAAGCGCCATCCGGATCGCCCGGCACGTCAGGACCGCGCGGGCTGGTGTCCGGTGCAACGATGATCAGCCCCAGCTCGGCGGCCATGCGCATGGCACCGGCCTTTTGCATGAAATTCTCGTCGGTGCAGGTCAGGCCGGACAACCAATACAGCACCGGCAGTTTGCCGCCCTGCTCCGCTTGCGGCGGCAAGTACACGGCAAACACCATGTCGCAGCCCAGTACATCGGAGCGGTGCCGGTAGCGTTTGTGCCAGCCACCGAAGCTTTTCTGACAGGAGATATTTTCCAGGCTCATGGCGGACCTCAGAAATGGATGACGGAACGGATGCTTTTTCCTTCATGCATCAGGTCGAAAGCCTTGTTGATATCTTCCAGGCCCATGGTGTGGGTGATGAACGTGTCCAACGGGATTTCGCCGGTTTCAGCCATTTCGACATAGCTTGGCAATTCGGTGCGACCACGCACACCACCGAACGCCGAACCGCGCCAGACACGACCGGTCACCAACTGGAACGGACGGGTGGAAATTTCCTGGCCTGCACCGGCCACGCCGATAATCACCGACTCGCCCCAGCCCTTGTGGCAGCACTCGAGTGCGGCGCGCATCAATTGGACGTTGCCGATGCACTCGAAGGAAAAGTCGACGCCGCCATCGGTCATGTCGACGATGACTTCCTGGATTGGACGGTCGAAATCTTTCGGGTTCACGCAGTCTGTTGCCCCCAGCTGTTTGGCGATCTCGAATTTGGCCGGGTTGATGTCGATGGCAATGATCCGTGCAGCCTTGGCTTTGACCGCACCGATGACCGCTGACAGACCGATACCGCCAAGGCCGAAAATCGCCACGGTGTCACCCGGTTTTACCTTGGCCGTATTGAGCACCGCACCGATACCGGTGGTGACGCCGCAGCCCAGCAGGCAGACTTTTTCCAGTGGCGCTTCTTTCGGAATTTTGGCCACGGAAATTTCCGGCAACACGGTGTACTCGGAGAACGTCGAGGTGCCCATGTAATGGAAAATCGGCTGGCCCTTGTAGGAAAAACGCGTAGTGCCATCCGGCATCAGGCCTTTGCCCTGGGTCGCACGAATCGCCTGACACAGGTTGGTCTTGCCCGACAGGCAGAATTTGCACTGCCGGCATTCCGGGGTGTACAGCGGGATGACGTGATCGCCGACCGCCACGGAGGTCACGCCCTCGCCGATCGCTTCAACCACCGCGCCACCTTCGTGACCGAGGATCGACGGGAAGATGCCTTCCGGATCAGCGCCCGACAGGGTGTACGCATCGGTATGGCAGACACCGGAGGCAACCACACGCAGCAAAACTTCACCGGCCTTCGGCATTGCGACATCAACTTCAACGATCTCGAGGGGTTTCTTGGCCTCGAAGGCAACGGCGGCGCGCGACTTGATCATGTGGATTCTCCAGTGAATAAAAACGAGACAGGAAGTGTAATACAGCGCCTAACGATGAATAATCAGGACAAAAGCAAAACATTATTGCCATACAGGGATAATCCTTGATGTCCGAAAACCGCTGGGAAGGAATCGACGAGTTCGTCGCCGTGGCCGAGTGCAGCCAATTTACGGCGGCGGCGGAACGTCTCGGGGTTTCTTCCTCCCACATCAGTCGCCAAATAGTACGCCTGGAAGAGCGCCTTCAGACGCGGCTGCTTTATCGCAGCACCCGTCGAGTTACGCTGACTGAAGCCGGGCAAACATTTTTGCAGCATTGCCAGCGGTTGCAGGACGGTCGTGAAGAAGCGCTCAGAGCCGTCGGCGACCTGACCAGCGAGCCCAAAGGCATGTTGCGCATGACCTGCGCGGTGGCCTACGGCGAACGTTTTATCGTGCCGCTGGTAACCCGATTCATGGGGCTTTATCCGCAACTTCGAATTGATATCGAACTGAGCAACCGCCAACTCGACCTGGTGCATGAAGGCCTGGACCTGGCGATCCGCCTCGGCCGTCTTCAGGACTCGCGACTGGTGGCAACGCGACTGGCACCGCGACGCATGTATTTGTGCGCGTCGCCTTCCTACCTGGAACGATATGGTCGCCCACACAGTTTGTCGGAACTGAGCCGGCACAACTGCCTCATCGGCAGTTCGGACTTGTGGCAACTGGAACAGAACGGGCGGGAATTTTCCCAGCGGGTACAGGGAAACTGGCGCTGCAACAGTGGGCAAGCTGTGCTGGATGCGGCGTTACAGGGTGTGGGTTTGTGCCAGTTGCCGGACTATTACGTGCTTGAACATCTGAAAGTCGGTTCTTTGATTTCATTGCTCGAGGCGCATCAGCCACCCAACACAGCGGTGTGGGCGCTTTATCCACAGCAACGACACTTGTCGCCCAAGGTGCGCAAGTTGGTGGATTATCTGAAGGAAGGTTTGGCCGAGCGGCCGGAGTATCGAGGCTGATGCTTCAGTGCCAGATTTGTTGTTTGATCTACCGCTTTCGCGAGCAAGCCCGCTCCCACATTGAATCTCTGGTGTACACAAATGACATGTTCACTGGAGATTCAATGTGGGAGCGGGCTTGCTCGTGAAAGCAATCTGACAGACACCACAGCAGTCAGCGACGGTTGGACCAGCGCTGACGCAACCATTCAAGGTCTTCGGGGCGAGTGACTTTCAGGTTGTCCGCGCGCCCCTCGATCAGCCGTGGCGCCAGCCCTGCCCACTCCATAGCCGAAGCCTCATCGGTGATGACCGCATCAGCCACCAGACTGTCGGCCAAGGCCCGATGCAACGCGCCAAGTCGAAACATCTGCGGCGTATACGCTTGCCAGATCACACTGCGATCCACGGTTTCAACCACACGACCGGAATTGTCGACCCGCTTCAGGGTATCGCGAGCCGGAACCGCCAGCAGTCCGCCGACCGGGTCGTCAGCCAGTTCAACCAGCAACTTGTCCAGATCATCACGGCTCAGATTGGGTCGCGCAGCATCGTGCACCAACACCCAATCCTCATCGCCAGCGCCCAGCGCATGCAAATGCAGCAAAGCATTGAGCACCGACCCGGAACGCTCGGCGCCACCGTCAACGCGTTGAATACGCGAATCGCCAGCGCACGCCAGATTCGGCCAGTAAGGATCATCAACAGCAAGACTGACCAGCAAGCCCTTCAGGCCAGGATGATCAAGAAAACAGCCAAGGCTGTGTTCGAGAATAGTGCGCCCGCCCAGTTGCAAGTATTGCTTGGGACGGTCCGCGGCCATACGGGCACCGACGCCCGCGGCAGGAATCACGGCCCAGAAGGCCGGTGACGAGGAATTCATTGAGCCAACTGGTAAAGGGTTTCACCGTCCTTGACCATGCCCAGTTCATGGCGAGCCCGCTCTTCAACGGTCTCCATGCCCTTTTTCAACTCACTGACTTCAGCGTCCATCACTCGATTGCGCTCAAGCAGCCCCTCGTTCTCAGCGTGTTGATCCGCGATCTGCTGAGTCAGCTCGGCCACCTGCGCCAGACTGCCATTACCCACCCAAAGGCGGTATTGCAGGCCAGCCAGCAACAAGAGCAAGACGAGGAACAACCAATTGGGACTGCGCATCGAATATCAGGTATCCAGTGAAAAAAGACAGCCATGCCAAAACGTGAAGCTTTTGATAGCACGAAGCCTGGAAAATCCAGGCTTGTGCTCTTAAGGCATCAGATTAGTGGCAAATCCATCGCTGTAGCGATTTTTCCGACACAATCCGGTGTCTTTTTACCAAGTAGTGATTAGCCGCGGAATTCGCTGCGACCGTTGTACTTGGCTTTGCCGTTCAACTGCTCTTCGATACGCAGCAGTTGGTTGTACTTGGAAACGCGATCGGAACGGCACAAGGAGCCGGTCTTGATCTGGCCAGCCGAGGTGCCCACAGCCAGGTCGGCAATGGTCGAATCTTCGGTTTCGCCGGAGCGGTGCGAGATCACGGCGGTGTAACCAGCGGCCTTGGCCATCTGGATGGCTTCCAGGGTTTCGGTCAGGGTGCCGATCTGGTTGAACTTGATCAGGATCGAGTTGGCAATCTTTTTATCGATGCCTTCTTTCAGGATCTTGGTGTTGGTCACGAACAGGTCGTCGCCTACCAACTGGACCTTCTCGCCGATCTTGTCGGTGAGGATTTTCCAGCCAGCCCAGTCGGACTCGTCCAGGCCGTCTTCGATCGAGATGATCGGATAGCGCTCGGTCAGGCCTTTCAGGTAATCGGCGAAACCTTCAGCGGTGAACACCTGGCCTTCGCCGGACAGGTTGTACTTGCCGTCTTCGTAGAATTCGCTCGCTGCGCAGTCCAGTGCCAGGGTCACGTCGGTGCCCAGCGTGTAACCGGCGTTGGCTACGGCCTCGGAGATCACTTTCAAAGCGTCTTCGTTGGACGCCAGGTTCGGCGCGAAACCACCTTCGTCACCGACTGCAGTGCTCAGGCCGCGGGCCTTCAGGACAGCTTTGAGGTGATGGAAAATCTCGGTGCCCATGCGCAGACCTTCCGAGAAAGACTTGGCGCCAACCGGCTGAACCATGAATTCCTGGATGTCGACGTTGTTATCAGCGTGCTCGCCACCGTTGATGATGTTCATCATCGGAACCGGCATCGAGTAGACACCCGGAGTGCCGTTCAGGTTGGCGATGTGTGCGTACAGCGGCAGGTCCTGGTCCTGTGCTGCTGCCTTGGCCGCGGCCAGGGAAACGGCGAGGATCGCGTTGGCGCCCAGGGAACCTTTGTTTTCAGTGCCGTCGAGCTTGATCATCGCGTGATCCAGCGCTTTCTGGTCGCTTGGGTCTGTACCTTTCAACAGGTCGCGGATCGGACCGTTGATGTTGGCGACGGCTTTCAGAACGCCCTTGCCCAGGTAACGGCTCTTGTCGCCATCACGCAGCTCGAGCGCTTCACGCGAGCCAGTGGAAGCACCGGACGGCGCGCAAGCGCTGCCGATGATGCCGTTATCGAGAAGCACGTCCGCTTCCACGGTGGGGTTGCCACGGGAGTCGAGAACTTCACGACCTTTGATGTCGACGATTTTTGCCATTGTTGTAAACACTCCAAAGTTGACGAAAACGACGCAGCTGAAGGAAATCTTTTTATCGCCGGCAAGTGATGTGCAACGGGCAGACTTGCGGACGATAAGGCTCAGACCCGAGGGCCTGAGCAACAAATCGTGCGGTACTTTACCGGAGAAATGAGGATTACGCGGTTTCTACCGTCGGAAAACTCTTCACCAGTTCGTCCAACGCTTTGAGCTGGGCCAGGAATGGCTCCAGTTTGTCCAGACGCAAGGCGCAAGGGCCGTCGCATTTGGCGTTGTCCGGATCCGGATGGGCTTCGAGGAACAAACCGGCCAGCGACTGGCTCATGCCAGCCTTGGCGAGATCGAGGACCTGAGCGCGACGACCACCGGCGGAATCGGAGCGACCACCGGGCATTTGCAGCGCGTGGGTCACGTCGAAGAACACCGGGTATTCGAACTGCTTCATGATGCCGAAGCCGAGCATGTCGACGACCAGGTTGTTGTAGCCGAAGCTCGAACCGCGTTCGCAGAGGATCAACTGATCGTTACCCGCTTCCACGCATTTGTTCAGGATATGTTTCATTTCCTGAGGTGCGAGGAATTGGGCTTTCTTGATGTTGATCACCGCTCCGGTCTTGGCCATCGCGACCACGAGGTCGGTCTGGCGCGACAGGAACGCCGGCAGCTGGATGATGTCGCAGACTTCAGCGACGACCGCGGCCTGCTCAGGCTCGTGGACGTCGGTGATGATCGGCACGCCGAAGGCTTGTTTGATGTCCTGGAAAATCCGCATGCCCTCTTCCAGGCCGGGGCCACGGTACGAGGTCACGGAGGATCGGTTGGCCTTGTCGAAGCTGGCCTTGAACACGTAAGGGATACCCAGTTTCTCGGTAACTTTTACGTACTCTTCGCAGACCTGCATCGCCATGTCGCGGCTTTCCAGCACGTTCATGCCACCGAACAGCACCATTGGCTTGTCGTTGGCAATCTCGATATCGCCAACGCGGATGATCTTCTGCGCCATCAGGTTCACGCCTTCTTCTGGTGTTGAGCCAAAGCTGCTTTGACGAAACCGCTGAACAACGGGTGACCGTCACGTGGTGTCGAGGTGAACTCAGGGTGGAACTGGCAAGCGACGAACCATGGATGATCCGGAGCTTCGACCACTTCAACCAGTGCGCCATCACCGGAACGACCGGAGATTTTCAGGCCGGCTTCCATGATTTTCGGCAGCAGGTTGTTGTTCACTTCGTAGCGGTGACGGTGACGCTCGACGATCACGTCCTTGCCGTAGCAGTCGTGGACCAGCGAGCCTGGCTCAAGCAGGCAATCCTGAGCGCCGAGGCGCATGGTGCCGCCCAGATCGGATGTTTCGGTACGGGTTTCGACGGCGCCGGTGGCATCTTCCCACTCGGTGATCAGACCCACGACCGGGTGACCGCTTGCACGATCGAACTCAGTGGAGTTGGCGTCTTTCCAGCCCATGACGTTACGAGCGAACTCGATGACCGCCACTTGCATGCCCAGGCAGATGCCGAGGTACGGAACCTTGTTTTCGCGAGCGTACTGAACGGCGGTGATCTTGCCTTCCACGCCACGCAGACCGAAGCCGCCTGGAACGAGGATCGCGTCGACGCCTTCCAGCAGCGCGGTGCCCTGGTTTTCGATGTCTTCGGAGTCGATGTAGCGCAGGTTGACCTTGGTGCGGTTGCTGATGCCGGCGTGACTCATCGCTTCGATCAGCGACTTGTAGGCGTCCAGCAGCTCCATGTACTTGCCGACCATGGCGATGGTGACTTCGTGCTCAGGGTTGAGCTTGGCGTCGACCACGGCTTCCCACTCGGACAGATCGGCGCCGCCACATTGCAGGCCGAAACGCTCGACCACAAAATCATCCAGGCCTTGCGAATGCAGGATGCCCGGGATCTTGTAGATGGTGTCGGCGTCTTCCAGCGCGATCACCGCACGTTCTTCAACGTTGGTGAACTGCGCGATCTTGCGACGCGAGGAGATGTCGATCGGGTGATCGGAGCGGCACACCAGCACGTCAGGTTGCAGGCCGATGGAACGCAGTTCCTTGACCGAGTGCTGGGTTGGCTTGGTTTTGGTTTCGCCGGCAGTGGCGATGTACGGCACCAGTGTCAGGTGCATCAGCATCGCGCGCTTGGCGCCGACTTCGAAACGCAATTGACGGATGGCTTCGAGGAACGGTTGCGACTCGATGTCACCCACGGTGCCACCGATTTCGACCATGGCCACGTCGGCATCGCCGGCGCCCTTGATGATCCGGCGCTTGATTTCGTCGGTGATGTGCGGGATCACCTGGATGGTCGCGCCCAGGTAATCACCACGGCGCTCTTTGCGCAGGACGTGTTCGTAGACACGGCCAGTGGTGAAGTTGTTGTTCTGGGTCATGGTCGTGCGGATGAACCGCTCGTAGTGGCCCAGGTCCAGGTCGGTCTCGGCGCCGTCGTGAGTGACGAACACTTCACCGTGCTGGAACGGGCTCATGGTGCCCGGATCGACGTTGATGTACGGATCCAGCTTCAGCATGGTGACCTTAAGTCCCCGCGCCTCCAGGATGGCCGCCAATGAAGCCGATGCAATGCCTTTCCCCAATGAAGAAACAACACCGCCCGTGACGAATATGTAGCGCGTCATGAAAAACCCTAGAAGTCTGCGTTAAAGCGGTCCGAGCCGCCGGGGAAAGCGAAGGAAGGCCGAAGCCCCCGATCACCTGCATTAATCACAGTGCACCTTTCAAAAAAACCGCCGCGTTGGGACAGACCGGTAGATGAAACACCGGTAGGTTGCTCGCTACACATTTTTTGGAATCGCCCAGCAAAGACTGCTTGGTAATCGGCAACTCCTGCGATTCAGGCGAATCCACAGAAGTTGTATCAAGAAGGGAGCGTAGTCTACCGGAAAGCCCCTTTCAGCTCAAACCTTGATCTTCGTTCGGTGGCTGCCAATGCAAATTCCAGCCGCTCTGCTCACTGCCATTCAAGCCCCGTAAGCTCGCCACCGCCAGCAATTGCTCGCCCCTGTACAGCAGCGGCAATCTGCCACGGACGAAGCCCGGCACACTGCGTTCGTTGAGCAAACGCTTCAGATCACGGTGGCCACGACCCGGAAGATTCATCACCTCGCCTCCCTTACGATAGCGGATATGCAGCGGGCCATCGGGGGTTTGACCGGTGAGTGTGAGCAGGCCGTTGTCCGGCAACGTCAACGATAGCGAGGGATCAGACCATTCAGCCACGGGCGGCGGCGTTCGCAGCCAACCGCCCGACAGCCACCAGATCCGCCCGCCCGCGCGATGCAATTCGCCATCGGCCAAGCGCCAGACCGGACGAGCATCCGCGGCGGCATCACGCAAATCCTCCCAACCCGACCAATGGTCGCTGTCCGGCAAACGAGTCAATGCAGAGAGCCAATGACTCAGCGCATTTCTCTGACGAGCAGCGGACAGGTTGGCAAGCGTCGAAAGCTCAAGGGACGGTACCCCCAGCCAAGCGAATTCACTGATGGAACTGGCGTGGGCCAGATCGATTTGCGCCAGATCATCGAGCAGTTCCTGCGCTTCGCCAAGATGCGCGGCGCTGCGGGCCATTGTCGCCATCGCTTGAGGCCAGCGCTCGGTCAGCACGGGGAACACCTGATGCCGCAGGTAATTGCGCGAGAACTGTCGATCCTGGTTTGAGGGGTCCTCGATCCAGCTCAATGAGTGCTGGTTCGCGTACCCCTCCAACTCTGCTCGCGAAATATCGAGCAAGGGTCGCAACAGATGCCCATTGCCCAACACACGTTGACGCGGCATCCCCGACAACCCTCTCACCCCTGCCCCACGCAGCAATCGGAACAACAGGGTTTCCGCCTGATCGTCGCGATGCTGGCCGGTCAGCAGCAGTTCATTGGCCCGGGTGGCCTCGGTGAACGCTTCATAACGCGCATCCCGGGCCGCACGCTCAAGGCTGGCACCGGGCTGAACCTGCACGCGAACCACTTGAAGCGGCACACCCAGGGCGTCACAGACCGACTGGCAATGCTCCGGCCACGCGTCCGCCGCAGCCTGAAGGCCGTGATGAATGTGAATGGCTTTGAGCTCGGGGAGGGGCTTGGTTTTTGCGAGATGGGCAAGAAGGTGAAGAAGGACCGTGGAATCAAGACCACCGGAGAAGGCGATGCGCCAGGTTGTGGCATTGAGCCAAGGAGCCAGGTTCAGAAGAAGCCTGGTGGGCAGATCAACGCTGGATGAACTCATAATGTTCACTTGGCCACAAATCAAATGTGGGAGCGAGCTTGCTCGCGATAGCGGTGTAACAGCCAACCTGTTTGTTGAATGTTCAGCCGCCATCGCGAGCAAGCTCGCTCCCACATGGGTACAGCGAGGTCAGATCAGAGACCGTAGCTCATCAGTCGATCGTAACGGCGCTTGAGCAGCGCTTCGTTATCGAACTTCTTCAGCATCGCCAGTTGCGAGGTCAGCTCGGCACGGATCGAAGCTGCGGCTGCCGCCGGATCACGATGAGCGCCGCCCAAAGGCTCGCCGATCACTTTGTCGACGATGCCCAGGCCTTTCAGGCGCTCGGCGGTGATGCCCATGGCTTCAGCGGCATCCGGTGCTTTCTCGGCGGTTTTCCACAGAATCGACGCGCAACCTTCCGGCGAAATCACCGCGTAGGTCGAGTACTGCAGCATGTTCAGCTGATCGCACACGCCGATTGCCAGTGCACCACCGGAACCACCTTCACCGATTACGGTGGCGATGATCGGGGTTTTCAGGCGAGCCATGACACGCAGGTTCCAGGCAATCGCTTCGCTTTGGTTGCGCTCTTCAGCGTCGATGCCTGGGTAAGCACCTGGCGTATCAATGAAGGTCAGGATCGGCATTTTGAACCGTTCGGCCATTTCCATCAGGCGGCACGCCTTGCGGTAGCCTTCCGGGCGCGGCATGCCAAAGTTGCGGCGAACCTTCTCGCGCACTTCGCGGCCTTTCTGGTGACCGATGATCATCACCGGCTGGTCATCCAGACGGGCTACGCCGCCAACGATGGCAGCGTCGTCGGAGAAGTGACGGTCGCCGTGCAATTCGTCGAACTCGGTGAAGATGTGTTCGATGTAGTCCAGGGTATAGGGACGTTTCGGGTGACGCGCCAGACGCGCGATCTGCCAGCTGGTCAGCTTGCCGAAGATGTCTTCGGTCAGCGTGCTGCTTTTGTCCTGCAGGCGGGAGATCTCATCGCCGATATTCAGCGAATTGTCGTTACCGACCAAGCGCAACTCTTCGATCTTGGCTTGCAGGTCGGCGATCGGCTGTTCGAAATCTAGAAAATTCGGGTTCATAGGCGTCCGTCTTGGGTCGACATCCAAGAGAGCTTGGGCCGGCCGGTTGTCTATTCGCGCCCTACCTTAAGGGACAGGCGCGTTCAGGTCGAGATTAAAAATTCAGGTCGAGATCAGGGCGTATGGAAGGCACCTGACCGTCAACGGTATTGGAGGAAGACGTTGTCTCGCCCGAACTGGTCACGCAGGGCTTGAATCAACGCATCCGCCGGGTCGATTCGCCAGGTCTCGCCGAACTGCAGCAAGGCCTTCGCATCGGGGCTCGTGTACTCCATGGTGATCGGGCACGCACCGCGGTGACGCTTGAACAGCTCACCCAGCCAGCGTAGCTGATCGCCCTTCAAATCTTTGGTCTGCAGCTTCAAACGCAGGCTTTCGGCCAGGTTGGTGCGCGCATCTTCCATGCTCATCACCCGCTTGACCCGCAGGCGCAAACCGCCGGAGAAATCGTCGTTGCTGACTTCACCTTCGACAACAACCATTGCGTCGGTCTGCAACAGCGACTGCGCCGAATGGAACGCGTCGGCGAACAACGAAGCTTCGATCCGCCCGGAGCGATCGTCAAGGGTGATGAACCCCATTTTGTCGCCCTTTTTGTTCTTCATCACACGCAGGGCGATGATCATGCCCGCGACGGTCTGCGTATCCCGAGCCGGCTTCAGGTCGATGATGCGCTGACGGGCAAACCGGCGGATTTCACCTTCGTATTCGTCTATCGGGTGACCGGTCAGGTACAGGCCCAGGGTGTCTTTCTCACCTTTCAGGCGTTCCTTGAGGGTCAGCTCTTTCGCCTTGCGGTGATTGGCGTAGACGTCTGCATCCTCCTCGACAAACAGCCCGCCAAACAGGTCGGCGTGGCCACTGTCGTGGGTGCGAGCGGTTTGTTCGGCGGCCTTGATCGCCCCTTCCATCGCATTCAGTAACACCGCGCGGTTCTGGTCGATGCTCGCTTGGTAGGCTTTCGGTTCGTCATGGAAATAGGGCCCCAGACGATCCAGCGCACCACTGCGGATCAAACCGTCCAGGGTGCGCTTGTTGATGCGTTTGAGGTCGACACGGGCGCAGAAATCGAAAAGGTCCTTGAACGGCCCGTCCTGACGCGCCTCGGTGATCGCCTCGACCGGTCCTTCGCCCACACCCTTGATCGCGCCGAGGCCGTAAATGATGCGGCCTTCGTCATTCACCGTGAACTTGAACTCCGAAGTATTCACATCCGGCGCGTCGAGACGCAGCTTCATGGTGCGAATTTCTTCGATCAAGGTCACGACCTTGTCGGTGTTGTGCATATCCGCCGACAGTACCGCAGCCATGAACGGCGCCGGGTAGTGCGTTTTCAGCCACGCGGTCTGGTAAGACACCAGCCCGTAAGCGGCGGAGTGGGATTTGTTGAAGCCATAACCGGCGAATTTTTCCACCAGGTCAAAAATGTTACCGGCCAGATCGGCTTCGATATTGTTGGTCTTGCAACCTTCAATGAAACCGCCACGCTGCTTGGCCATTTCTTCGGGCTTTTTCTTACCCATGGCCCGCCGCAGCATGTCCGCACCGCCGAGGGTGTAACCGGCCATGACCTGAGCAATCTGCATCACCTGTTCCTGATACAGGATGATGCCGTACGTCGGCGCCAGAACCGGTTTCAAGCCCTCGTACTGGTAGTCCGAGTGCGGGTACGCAAGTTCGGCGCGACCGTGCTTGCGGTTGATGAAGTCGTCAACCATGCCGGATTGCAAGGGGCCCGGACGGAACAGGGCCACCAGTGCGATCAAGTCTTCCAGGCAGTCGGGCTTGAGCTTTTTGATCAGCTCTTTCATGCCGCGCGACTCGAGCTGGAACACCGCGGTGGTTTCAGCTTTTTGCAGCAGTTGGTAAGTCGGCTTGTCGTCAAGCGGGATGAACGCGATGTCCAGCGGCGGCTCGTCGACCTTGGCGCGATCGCGGTTGATGGTTTTCAGCGCCCAGTCGATGACCGTCAGGGTCCGCAGGCCGAGGAAGTCGAACTTCACCAGACCGGCGGCTTCAACGTCGTCCTTGTCGAACTGGGTTACCAGGCCGTCACCGGCCTCGTCGCAATAGATCGGCGAGAAGTCGGTCAGTTTGGTCGGCGCGATCACCACACCACCGGCGTGCTTGCCGACGTTACGCACAACGCCTTCGAGCTTGCGCGCCATTTCCCAGATTTCCGCGGCTTCTTCATCGACCTTGATGAAGTCACGGAGAATTTCTTCCTGCTCGTAGGCTTTTTCCAGGGTCATGCCGACTTCGAACGGAATCATCTTCGACAGACGATCCGCCAGACCGTAGGACTTGCCCTGCACCCGCGCCACGTCACGGACCACAGCCTTGGCGGCCATGGAACCGAATGTGATGATCTGGCTTACCGCGTTGCGGCCGTATTTCTCGGCCACATAGTCGATCACCCGGTCACGACCGTCCATGCAGAAGTCGACGTCGAAGTCGGGCATCGATACCCGTTCAGGGTTGAGGAAACGTTCGAACAGCAGGTCGTATTCCAGCGGGTCGAGGTCGGTGATCTTCTGCACATAGGCCACCAGCGAGCCGGCACCCGAACCCCGGCCAGGACCTACCGGCACGCCGTTGCTCTTGGCCCACTGGATAAAGTCCATCACGATCAGGAAGTAACCGGGGAAGCCCATCTGGATGATGATATCCAGCTCGAAATTCAACCGGTCGACGTAGACCTGGCGCTTGGTCTCATAGTCTTCGGTGGTGTCTCTGGGGAGCAGAACGCTGAGGCGCTCTTCCAGACCATCGAAGGACACCTTGCGGAAATACTCGTCGATGGTCATGCCATCGGGAATCGGGAAGTTGGGCAGAAAGTGCGTACCCAGCTTCACTTCGATGTTGCAGCGCTTGGCGATCTCGACGGTGTTTTCCAGCGCTTCGGGAATGTCGCTGAACAGCTCGGCCATTTCCTCGGCGCTTTTGAGGTATTGCTGATCGCTGTAATTCTTCGACCGCCGCGGATCATCGAGGGCGCGGCCCTCACCGATGCAGACGCGGGTTTCGTGAGCGGCGAAGTCTTCCTGTTTGATGAAACGCACATCGTTGGTCGCGACCAGTGGCGCACCGATTTTCTCGGCCAGGGCCACGGCGCCGTGCAATTGCTCTTCGTCATTGGGGCGATTGGTGCGCTGGATTTCCAGGTAAAAGCGATCCGGGAACACCGCCATCCATTCGCGCGCCAGTTTTTCCGCTTCCGCCGGATTGCCGCTGAGCATGGCCAGGCCGATTTCACCTTCTTTCGCCGCCGACAGCATGATCAAGCCTTCGCTGGCCTCGGCCACCCATTCGCGCTCGATGATCACCGAACCATTGCGCTGGCCATCGATGAAACCACGGGAAATCAGTTCGGTCAGGTTGCGATAGCCGACAGCGTTCATCGCGAGCAGGCTGATCCGGCTCAGGGCGTTGTCCGGATCCTTGTTCGACAGCCACAGGTCGGCGCCACAAATCGGCTTGATGCCTGCGCCCATCGAGGCTTTATAGAATTTGACCAGGGAACACATGTTGTTCTGGTCAGTGACCGCTACGGCAGGCATGTTCATGCCGACCAGGGTCTTGACCAGCGGTTTGATCCGCACCAGACCGTCGACCAGGGAGTATTCAGTGTGCAGGCGTAGGTGAACGAATGAAGCCGGCATAGTGATCCTGCGTTATGTCATGAAAACAACAAGGCCCGGATTGTACCGGGCCTTGGCGAAAACATCAGCCTTGCGACTAACTCTCTATGAGGCTTTCGCGCGCTTCATACGCCAGCCGTACAGGCGCAAACGAGCGGCGATGAATCGGCGTCGGGCCCAAGCGTGCCAGCGCTTCCAGATGAACGGGCGTCGGGTACCCTTTGTGGCCACCGATCCCGTAACCCGGGTAAATCAGTTCGAATGCCGCCATTTCACGGTCGCGGCTGACCTTGGCCAGAATCGAGGCGGCGGCGATGGCCGGAACCTTGCTGTCGCCCTTGACCACAGCTTCAGCGCGCATGGACAACTTCGGGCAACGGTTGCCGTCGATCATCGCCAGTTTCGGCTGAATGTG
Source organism: Pseudomonas sp. O230 (assembly GCF_045447035.1). Classification (NCBI taxonomy): domain Bacteria; kingdom Pseudomonadati; phylum Pseudomonadota; class Gammaproteobacteria; order Pseudomonadales; family Pseudomonadaceae; genus Pseudomonas; species Pseudomonas sp. O230. The sequence goes on from NZ_JBJGXN010000005.1 coordinate 316,786, forward strand.
CAGGCCTTCGATCGCACGCTGCATGGCCAGCATGGTGGCATGGAGGATGTTCAGCTCGTCGATTTCCTCGACTTCCGCGCGGGCGATGCACCAGCTCAGGGCCTTTTCGCAGATTTCGTCGTAGAGCTTTTCACGGCGGGCTTCGGTGAGCTTCTTCGAGTCGTTGAGGCCGAGGATCGGACGGTTCGGATCGAGGATCACAGCGGCGGTCACCACGGCGCCACAGAGCGGGCCGCGACCGACTTCGTCAACACCGGCAACCAGCTCTTCGACTTCGGCGACCAGGGTGAAATCGAGGCCCATCTGTTGTGCTTTGGTCATTGTGTATTGCCGATCAGATTCAGGACCGCGTCCGCTGCCTGATTGGAGGCATCCAGGCGCAAGGTTCGGTGGATTTCGTCGAAGCCGCGCGTCTGCTCTTCGCCACCTTCTATCAGGGGCGACAACGTCTGGGCCAGGGCTTCGACCGTTGCATCGTCCTGCAACAATTCAGGCACCAACAGGCGCTGGGCCAGCAGGTTCGGCAACGAGACGTAAGGACTTTTCACCATGCGCTTGAGAATCCAGAACGTCAGCGGTGCCAGGCGATAAGCCACCACCATCGGCCGCTTGTACAACAGCGCTTCAAGGGTCGCCGTTCCGGAGGCAATCAACACTGCGTCGCAGGCCGCCAGCGCCAGATGGGACTTGCCGTCGAGCAGGGTCAGCGGCAGATCGCGACCGGCCAGCAACTCTTCAAGCTGCACACGGCGCTGAGGACTGGCGCAAGGCATGACGAACCGCACGCCAGGACGCAGGGCGCGCAGACGCTGGGCGGTATCGAGGAACAACGCACCGAGACGCCCCACTTCGCCACCTCGACTGCCGGGCATCAGCGCGACCAGCGGTCCTTCCGGCAAACCGAGTTCCGCCCGTGCCGCGCTGCGATCCGCTTCAAGGGGGATCGCATCGGCCAGCGAGTGCCCGACAAACCGCACCGGCACGCCCTTCTCTTCATAGAATTTCGCTTCGAACGGGAACAGCGTCAGCATCAGGTCGCAACCTTCGCGAATCTTCAGCACCCGCTTCTGCCGCCACGCCCACACCGACGGGCTGACGTAATGCACGGTCTTGATCCCGGCCTGACGCAGCTTGAGTTCGATATTGAGGTTGAAGTCCGGCGCATCGATACCGATGAACACGTCCGGTTTCTCGGCGATCAGGTCCGCAATCAGCTGCTTGCGGCGCTTGAGCAACTCGCGCAGCCGACCCAGCACTTCCACCAGGCCCATGACCGAGAGACGCTCCATCGGAAAATACGAGGTCAGGCCTTCGGCCTGCATCAGCGGTCCACCGACACCAATGAACTCGACTGCCGGATGCTGTGCCTTGAGCGCGCGCATGAGACCGGCGCCCAGAATGTCACCGGAAGCTTCACCCGCCACCAGCGCAATACGCAGATTAGCCATGATTAACGCGTGATACCGCGTGTCGAGCACTGGATGGAGTCACGGAACACCGCGACTTCCGGAAACTGTGCCGAGGGTTCGGCCAGTTCAGCGAGTGCTTGCTCAACCGTCAGGCCCTGGCGATAAACCACCTTGTAGGCACGACGTAGCGCGTGGATCGCGTCTTCGCTGAAACCACGACGGCGCATGCCTTCGAAGTTCATGCTGCGAGCTTCGGCCGGGTTGCCGAACACCGTGACGTACGCTGGAACGTCCTTGCCAATGGCAGTGCCCATACCGGAAAAGCTGTGGGCGCCGATGTGGCAATACTGGTGAACCAGGGTAAAACCGGACAGGATCGCCCAGTCTTCAACGTGCACATGACCTGCCAACGCGGTGTTGTTAACCAGGATGCAGTGGTTGCCGATGACGCTGTCGTGGCCGATGTGAGCGTAGGCCATGATCAGGTTGTGATCGCCCAGGGTTGTTTCCGAACGGTCCTGAATGGTCCCGCGATGAATCGTCACGCCTTCACGGATGACGTTATGATCGCCGATGACCAGGCGTGTTTCTTCGCCCTTGTATTTCAGATCGGGCGTGTCTTCGCCTACCGAAGAAAACTGGTAGATGCGGTTGTGCTTACCGATTCGGGTCGGGCCCTTGAGAATCACATGCGGCCCGATCACTGTCCCCTCGCCGATTTCCACACCAGCGCCGATGATCGACCAAGGGCCGACCTCGACGTCGTCGGCCAGGACGGCCGTCGGATCGATGATTGCGCGAGGGTCAATCAAACTCATACTTTTTGTTCCGCACAGATGATCTCGGCCGAGCAGACCGGCTTGCCATCCACAGAGGCCTGGCATTCGAACTTCCAGATCTTGCGCTTGCAGCTGATGAACGTGGCTTCAAGGATCAACTGGTCACCAGGCTTGACCGGCTGACGGAAACGCAGTTTGTCGGAGCCAACGAAGTAGTACAGGGTGCCATCAGCCGGCTTCACGTCCAGCATCTTGAAACCAAGGATCCCGGCAGCCTGGGCCATCGCCTCGATGATCAACACGCCCGGCATGATTGGATGCGCAGGGAAGTGACCATTGAAGAACGGTTCGTTGATGCTGACATTCTTGTAGGCGCGAATGCGCTTGCCTTCCACATCCAGATCCACGACCCGGTCCACCAGCAGGAACGGGTAACGGTGAGGCAGGTATTCGCGAATCTCGTTGATGTCCATCATTTCGGGAGGAAGCCTATGTAAAGATTGGGAACGCGCGACTGACGCGCGCTCCTCTAGCAAATCAAGGAGGCAGTCTAGCGGCTGTGCACACTTGATATGGAAATGGTATCAGCCATCTGATGAAGCATTACCGTCAGGGGTCACTTCCCCTGTCCGCTTTTCCAGCTGTCGTAGCCGCCGCGCGATGTCATCGAGCTGACGGATACGTGCCGCGCTTTTGCGCCATTCGGCAGCCGGTTGCATGGCCGTACCGGAAGAATAGGAGCCCGGCTCGGTAATCGAGTGGGTCACCATGGTCATCCCGGTAATGAAAACCTTGTCGCAAATTTCGATATGCCCCACCAGCCCTACGCCACCGGCGAGCATGCAATGCTTGCCGATTTTGGTGCTGCCGGAAATGCCCACGCAAGCGGCCATGGCGGTGTGATCACCGACCTGGACGTTGTGGGCAATCTGAATCTGATTGTCGAGCTTGACGCCATTGCCAAGAACGGTATCGGCCAGTGCGCCGCGATCGATGGCAGTATTCACGCCAATCTCCACATCGTCACCGACCAGAACGCCACCGATCTGGGCAATTTTCTGCCAGATGCCTTTCTCGTTGGCAAAGCCGAAGCCTTCACCACCCAGTACCGCACCGGATTGAATCACCACCCGCTTGCCGATGCGCACATCGTGATACAGGGTGACGCGCGGTGCGAGCCAGCCACCTTCACCGATAACGCTACGAGCTCCGATGAAGCAATGTGCGCCGATGGTCGTACCTGCATCAACTCGCGCCCCGCTCTCAATGACCACAAAGGCACCGATGCTCGCCGCTGGATCAACCACCGCGTCCGCCGCAATCACTGCGGTCGGATGAATGCCGGCAGCCGCCTTGGGCTTGGGATCGAACAGGTGAGAAACACGCGCGTAGGCGGCGTAAGGATCAGGTACTACCAATACATTCCCGGCAAAACCTTCAGCATCAGCGGCTTTCAGCAACAAAGCTGCAGCCCGGCTTTCAGCCAGGAATTTGCGGTATTGAGGATTTGCCAGAAAGCTCAACTGAGCTGGGCCAGCCTCTTGCAAAGTGGCTAGCCCAGTAATTTCCTTCTCCGGATCGCCACGTAGAGTGGCGCCGAGGAACTCGGCCAACTGGCCGAGTTTTATGGTCGCTGTCATGGATTACTTCAGCTGATTCATGCGCTCGATAACCTGGCGAGTGATGTCGTACTGAGGTTTGACATCAATCACTGCGCCACGCTCGAAGACCAGGTCAAAAGCACCTTTCTTGATGACTTCTTCCACAGCGCTGTCCAGTTTCGGCTTGAGCTGCTTCAGCATTTCACGGTCGGCAACGGCTTTGGCTTCGTTCAATTCCTTGGATTGGAACTGGAAGTCACGAGCCTTTTGCTTGAACTCGAGCTCCAAGCGCTCACGCTCGCCTTGCTGCATCTTGTCGCCGCCAGCCATCAGGCGGTCCTGGATACCCTTGGCACTGCTTTCCAGCGTCTTGAGCTTGGTCAGCTGCGGGCCAAACTTCTTCTCGGCATCCACGGCGTACTTCTTGGCCGCATCGGATTCCAGCAGAGCCATTTGATAGTTCAGAACGGCGATTTTCATGTCGGCAAAAGCCGGACCTGCTACCAGTACGGTCGCCAGGAGAACCAATTGAGTCAACTTACGCACGATGCACTCCTACAAAATCCATTGTCGTTATCTTGGGTCAGACGCTTAGAACGTCTGGCCGAGGGAGAATTGGAACACTTGAGTTTCAGCGTTGTTATCCGGTTTCTTGACTGGCATGGCCAACGCGAAACTCAGAGGCCCCAGCGCGGTGACCCATGTCACACCCACACCGACAGAACTGGCCATGTTGCTCAGGCTGATGTCGTTGCACTTGGTGTTGGACGACGAACCGTTCGCGTTGGTGGTGTCTTTGCATGTCGAGTCGAAAACGTTACCCACGTCCCAGAATACCGAGGTACGCAGGGAACGCTGATCCTTGACGAACGGCAGAGGGAACAGAACCTCTACCCCGCCCTGGATCAGGACATTACCACCGAACGGCAGCGGATCCTGGTCCGGATCAAACGCCGTGCCTGGGTTGGTGCCGCGGCTCGGCGTACTGCGAGGACCCAGGGTGCTGTCCTTGAAGCCACGAACCGAGTTGAAACCACCAGCATAGTAGTTTTCATAGAATGGCAGGCCATCGGTCGAGCCGTAGCCGTCGCCATAACCCAGTTCGGTATGCAGGCGCATGGTGTAGTTTTCGGACAATGGCTGGAACAACTGGCCACGGTAGTCGAGCTTGAAGAACGACAGGTCGCTGCCCGGCGTCGTGGTTTCCAGCACCAAGCTTTGCGAATGACCACGGGTCGCCAGCACGCCCTTGTTCAGGGTCGACTCGGACCAACCGGCCGAAGCCTTGAAGTTCAGGTAGTTATCGCCTTCCTTGTTAACGAAGTTGAAGATCTCGTCAACGGTGTACACACCGGTCTTGATCTTGTCTTGTTGCGCAGTCAGGCCAAAGGTCAGACGCGACGTTTCGCTGATCGGGTAACCGACACTTGCGCCAGCACCCAGGCTATCTACGGCATAGCTTGCTACGTCGACATCGAGGTCTTTGTAGTCAGTGGTGCGATAGAACGCGTTGTAACCCAGGCTCACACCGTCAGCAGTCCAGTACGGGTCGACATAACCGAAGTTATAGCGGCTCTGGTATTGACTGCGGGTCAAGCCAATGCTGACCTTGTTACCGGTACCGAGGAAGTTGTTCTGGGTGATCGAACCACCGAGGATCAGGCCGGCACTCTGTGCAAAGCCGACGCTGGCCGTAATCGAACCGGACGCTTGTTCTTCAACGCTGTAATTCACGTCAACCTGGTCATCGACACCCGGTACAGCCGGGGTTTCGACGTTGACTTCCTTGAAGAAGCCCAGACGTTCGAGACGGGTCTTGGATTGGTCGATCAGGTAAGTCGAAGCCCACCCGCCTTCCATCTGACGCATTTCACGGCGCAGCACTTCGTCTTCGGACTTGGTGTTGCCCCGGAAGTTGATGCGGTTCACGTAAGCACGTTTGCCCGGATCGACCGCGAAAGTGATATCGACAGTGTGGTCTTCATCGTGCGGCTGAGGCACGCCGTTGACGTTGGCGAAGGTATAACCCTCGTTACCCAGACGACGGGTGATCAGTTCGGACGTGGTGGTCATCAGCTTGCGCGAGAACACCTGGCCTTTCTGCACGAGCAACAGGGACTTGACCTGGTCTTCAGGAACTTTCAGGTCGCCGCTCAGTTTGACGTCACGAACGGTGTACTTCTCGCCTTCGTTGACGTTGACGGTGATGTAGACGTGTTTCTTGTCTGGGGTAATCGATACCTGGGTCGAAGCGATATCCATATTGATATAGCCGCGGTCCAGGTAGTAGGAACGCAGACGCTCCAGGTCACCGGAAAGCTTTTCACGAGCGTACTTGTCGTCATTCTTGAAGAACGACAGCCAGTTGGTGGTCTTGAGTTCAAACAGATCGATCAGGTCTTCATCGGGGAAAACCGTGTTACCCACCACGTTGATGTGCTGGATAGCTGCAACGGTGCCTTCGTTGATATTGACCTTCAGGCCGACACGGTTACGCGGCTGCGGCACCACTTCGGTGTCGACGGTAGCCGAGTAGCGACCCTGAGCGACGTACTGGCGCTGCAGCTCGTTGCGAACACCTTCGAGGGTGGCGCGCTGGAAGATCTCGCCTTCCGCCAGACCGGACTGTTTGAGGCCCTTCATCAGGTCTTCAGTGGAGATCGCCTTGTTACCCTCGATCTCGATACTGGCGACGGACGGACGCTCGACTACCGTGATGACCAGGACGTTGCCATCACGGCCCAGCTGGATATCTTGAAAGAACCCGGTTTTGAACAGCGCACGAGTGGATTCCACCAGGCGACGATCATCCGCCTGTTCACCGACGTTCAACGGCAAGGCACCAAAGACGCTACCCGCGGAGACCCGCTGGAGGCCATTGACGCGAATATCAGAGATAGTGAAGGACTCGGCGTGAACTTCGGCGATCATCAATACGGTGAGAACCGCAGTTAGCAGCAGACGTTTCATGAAGTCCTTTCTTATTCCAACTGGCAATAAACAAACTGCCGCAAAATGCGGCAGATTCGCAATTCAGCGAAGTGTTACAGACGACCCAAATCATTGACCAGAGCGAGCAACATCACCCCGACCACCAAACTGATGCCGATCTGTATCCCCCAACCCTGCACCCGATCCGACAAGGGGCGACCACGCACCCACTCGATCAGATAAAACAACAAATGCCCCCCATCCAGTACAGGAATGGGCAACAAATTCAGAACTCCCAGGCTAATACTCAGATAAGCAAGGAAATTCAGGAAATCAGCGACGCCCGACTGGGCAGAAGCGCCCGCCACTTTAGCAATGGTTATCGGTCCACTCAAGTTTTTTACCGAGAGCTCGCCGAACAACATTTTCTTGAGCGAATCCAGGGTCAGTACGCTCATGGTCCAGGTGCGTCGAGCCCCCTCGCCAATCGCGGCCAAAGGACCGTAACTGACCTCGCGAATCATCTCTGGTGGCCACTCGATTGCTTTCACCCCGGCGCCGAGATAACCACTGGGCGACTTTTTTTCGCCGCGAGCAGCCAGCGTCACAGGGACGTCGATTTGAGCACTATCGCGTTCGACGCGCAGCAGGATTTTGGTATCCGGATGCATACGGACTATATCGACCACCTGCTGCCAGTCGTCCAGAGGCTTGCCATCCAGGGCCAACAACCGATCGCCGGTTTTCAGGCCGGCCGTTTGCGCAGGACCTTTCGGATCGAGTTCAGCCAAAACAGGGGGCAGCGCAGGACGCCAAGGACGGATACCCAGCGAGCGAATCGGATCCGGCTCATCTGCGCCCTTCAGCCATTTATCCAGCATCAGCTCACGCGGCGAATCCGCCGTGGAACCCTGCTCACGGACCACCACTTGAAGGGAGCCGCTCTCGCCGAGACGTCGAACCAGTTGCAGATTAACTGCGCCCCAACCCGAAGTCGGCTCACCATCAATGGCAACAATCTCCTGACCCGGACTCAAACCGGCCTTGGCGGCAATACTGCCGGATTCAACGGCACCGATGACCGGGCGCACCTGCTCGCTGCCGAACATGGCGAGTACCCAGAAAAAAATCATCGCCAGCAAGAAGTTGGCAATCGGCCCCGCCGACACGATAGCAATGCGCTGACGGACGGATTTGCGATTGAAGGATTGATCGAGCTGATCGGCCGGCACTTCGCCTTCGCGCTCGTCGAGCATTTTCACGTAGCCACCCAGCGGGATGGCGGCAACCACGAACTCAGTGCCTTGCTTGTCGTGCCAGCGCAGCAACGGCATACCAAAGCCCACGGAGAAACGCAGCACTTTGACCCCACAGCGACGCGCGACCCAAAAATGGCCGAACTCGTGGAAGGTGACCAGCACGCCCAGGGCGACCAGGGTGCCGACAATCATATAGAGCGCGCTCATCTACTTTCTCCGCAATCTTATCCAGTGCTGCATGGGCCTACGTATTGCAGCACTTACCGCCCGTGACGACTCAACCACTGCCCGGCCAGTACTCGCGCTTTCGCGTCAGCCGTGAACACCGCCTCAAGATCATCCACCACAACCACAGGCTCGAGACTCAAGACTTCTTCGATGATACTCGCGATTTCCAGATAGCGAACCCGCCCGTCGAGAAACGCCGCAACCGCCACTTCATTCGCCGCATTGAGCATGGCTGGCGCGCTATTGCCGGCCTCTGCGGCCTGACGCGCCAGGCGCAGACAGGGGAAGCGCTGTTCATCGGGGGCCTGAAAATCCAGACGTGCAATGGCAAACAGATCCAGCGGCGCGACACCGGAATCGATACGCTCCGGCCAGGCCAGCGCATTGGCGATCGGTGTACGCATGTCGGGATTGCCCAGTTGAGCCAGGACCGAACCATCGATGTAATCGACCAGCGAATGAATCACGCTCTGTGGGTGAATCACCACTTCTACCTGCGAAGGCTTGGCGTCAAACAGCCAGCAGGCTTCGATCAGCTCAAGCCCTTTATTCATCATGCTGGCCGAATCCACCGAAATCTTGCGCCCCATGGACCAGTTCGGGTGGGCACACGCTTGATCCGGGGTTACATGCACCAATTCAGCCATAGGCGTCTGCCGGAAAGGACCGCCAGATGCCGTCAGCAAAATCCGACGAACACCGACCGCACCCAGTCCACGGGCGAAATCCTGTGGCATGCACTGGAAAATCGCGTTGTGCTCGCTATCAATCGGCAGCAGCACCGAACCGCTTTTACGCACAGCCTGCATGAACAACGCACCGGACATCACCAGTGCTTCTTTGTTGGCCAGCAGTATTTTCTTGCCGGCTTCGACCGCCGCCAGGGTCGGGCGCAGGCCCGCCGCACCGACGATGGCCGCCATGACGGCATCGACTTCAGGATCGGCGGCGACCTGACACAGCCCTTCCTCCCCCACCAGAACGCGGGTCGACAGTCCTGCCGCACGCAAATCGTCCTGCAAGCCTCGGGCAGCGCCCTGCTCTGGCACAACGGCAAACCGTGGCATATGGCGCACGCACAACGCGAATAACTCACTCAGACGAGTGAAACCGCTCAAGGCGAATACCTGATAACGCTCGGGATGACGGGCAATGACGTCGAGCGTGCTCAAACCGATCGAGCCGGTAGCCCCCAGAACGGTAATCTGTTGTGGGCGGTTCACGGTGCTGCCATCCACAGCAATACCGCGAACACAGGGATCGCTGCCGTCAGACTGTCGATGCGATCAAGCACACCACCATGACCTGGCAGCAGATTGCTACTGTCCTTGATCCCGGACTGGCGCTTGAACATGCTTTCGGTGAGGTCGCCCACCACCGAAATGAACACGATCACTGCGGCGCCGACCAGGCCCATCAGCATCTGGGCGAAGCTCCAGTCACGCACGAGACCGACGATGGCGGTAATTACCAGGCTCAGTGCGAGGCCGCCATACACGCCTTCCCAGCTTTTGCCCGGACTGACCTGCGGTGCCAGCTTGCGCTTGCCAAAGGCCCGGCCGGAAAAGTAAGCACCGATGTCGGCGCCCCAGACCAGCACCATGACCGCCATGATCAGCCAGTTACCCAAGGCTTCCTGCTTGATCTGGACCAGACCCTGCCAGGCCGGCAAAAGGATCAGCAGACCGATCACCAGCTTGCAGGCGGCACTGGACCAATGCGCACTGGAACGAGGATACGTCAGCACCAGATACGTCGCCACGCCCCACCACAACACCGAAGCGCCCAGTACCCAAGGCGCCAGCCCCGGCAGGATGTGCATGACAAACAGCATCAACGCGACCACTGCCGCATAAGCAACACGGATCGGCTGCTCAGTGAAGCCCGCCAGACGCGACCACTCCCAGGCACCAAGGGTCACGACCAGTCCGATGAACAGCGCGAAGCCCGAGCCTTCGAGCAGGAAAAACCCGCACAAGGCAATCGGCAGCAGGATCAGCGCGGTGATGATTCGTTGTTTGAGCATTAAACCCGGGCTCCAGCCTCGACCTGCTCGCTCGTTTTACCGAAGCGGCGCTGGCGAGAAGCGAAATCGGCCAGCGCGGTGCGCATGGCGTCGTGTTTGAAGTCCGGCCAGAACAGGTCGGAGAAGTACAACTCGGCGTAAGCCAGTTGCCACAGCAGGAAGTTGCTGATGCGGTGTTCGCCACCGGTACGGATGCACAAGTCCGGCAACGGCAGATCGCCAGTGGCCAGACAGGTTTGCAACAGTTCCGGGGTGATGTCTTCCGGACGCAGATGCCCGGCCTGAACTTCTCGCGCCAGACGCTGTGCGGCTTGCGCGATGTCCCACTGACCGCCGTAATTGGCAGCTATCTGCAAGACGAAGCGATTGGCGCCCGCGGTCATCGCTTCCGCCTCACGCATCGCAGCTTGAAGCTCTGGATGGAAACGCGAACGATCACCAATGATGCGAAGACTGATGTTGTTGTCGTTGAGGCGCTTGGCCTCACGACGCAATGCCTTGAAGAACAGGTCCATCAAGGCGCTGACTTCATCGGCCGGACGCTGCCAGTTCTCACTGGAGAAGGCGAACAGGGTCAACACTTCGACCTTGGCCTCGGCACACACCTCGATCACCGCACGAACCGCATCCACGCCCGCTTTATGCCCGGCGACACCTGGCATAAAGCGTTTTTTCGCCCAGCGATTATTACCATCCATGATGATCGCGACATGGCGCGGCACCGCGGAGGGCACAGTCTGCTTGGTCTTTTCCATGAAAACGCGACCCTTATACGGCCATCAGGTCTTTTTCTTTTTGCGCCAGATTTGCGTCGATTTCAGCCACGTACTTCTTGGTCAAATCGTCGATCTCGCCAGTAGCACGACGCTCTTCGTCTTCGCTGATTTCTTTTTCCTTGACCAGGTCCTTGAGCTGGCTGTTCGCATCACGACGGATGTTGCGCACCGCAACACGGGCGTCTTCAGCAACATCGCGAGCCTGCTTGGTGAAGCCCTTGCGGGTTTCTTCGGTCAGGGCCGGCATGGAGATCAGCAGCAACTCACCCAGGTTGGTCGGGTTGAGGTTCAGACCCGCGCTACCGATGGCTTTGTCGACCGCACCGAGCATGTTGCGCTCAAAGGCAACGACTTGCAGGGTACGGGCGTCTTTAACGGTGATGTTCGCTACCTGCTTGATCGGAGTGTCGGAACCGTAATACGGCACCATCACGCCTTCCAGAATGCTTGGGTGCGCCTGGCCGGTACGAATACGGCCGAAGTTGTGCGCCAGCGACTCCACGGATTTTTTCATGCGCTCTTGAGCGTCTTTCTTGATTTCGTTGATCATTGTTGGCCTTCCTCGATCAGGGTCCCTTCAGCGCCGCCATGCACGATGTTCAGCAGGGCGCCGGGCTTGTTCATGTTAAATACGCGCAACGGCATCTTGTGGTCGCGGCACAGGCAAATGGCAGTCAGGTCCATCACACCCAGCTTGCGATCCAGTACTTCATCGTAGGTCAGATGATCGAACTTCTCGGCATGCGGGTCTTTGAATGGGTCAGCGGTGTAGACGCCATCGACCTTGGTCGCCTTGAGCACGACATCGGCATCGATTTCGATTGCTCGCAGGCAGGCTGCCGAATCCGTGGTGAAGAACGGATTGCCGGTACCGGCCGCGAAGATCACGACTTCCTTGGCATTCAGGTGGCGCATGGCTTTGCGGCGATCGTAGTGATCGGTCACGCCCACCATGGAAATCGCCGACATCACGATGGCCGAGATATTGGCACGTTCCAGCGCGTCGCGCATGGCCAAGGCATTCATCACGGTGGCCAGCATGCCCATGTGGTCGCCGGTGACCCGATCCATGCCGGCCGCGCTCAGCGCTGCACCGCGGAACAGGTTGCCGCCGCCGATCACCAGACCGACCTGAACGCCGATGCCGACCAGTTGGCCGACTTCCAGCGCCATGCGGTCCAGAACTTTCGGATCAATCCCGAACTCTTCCGAGCCCATCAGGGCCTCGCCGCTAAGCTTGAGTAGAATGCGTTTATAGCGAGCCTGATAACCACTGCCCTGCTGAGCCATTGCGAATCTCTCCTGCGGCGTATTTTAAAAATTCTTTGCGAGCTGTTTACAGCTGGCGTTCACTCTAGCTTGGCACTGCTTCAGCGCCATCGGAACATGGCTTTGTAAGCCAGTTCCAAAAGGAAACCAATTAAAAATTGGTGCCCCATCTGAAAAGAGGCTGCGCGCGTAAGCGGGCAGCCTCTTCAGGGCGACAGTTAAAAAACCATCTTATTGCTTGGCGGCAGCCAGCTGGGCAGCAACTTCTTCAGCGAAGTTGTCGACCGGCTTCTCGATGCCTTCGCCTACTTTGAAGTAAGTGAAAGAAACGATTTCAGCACCGGCTTTCTTGGCCAGTTCGCCAACCTTGATCTCAGGGTTCTTGACGAACGCCTGCTCAACCAGGGAAGCCTCAGCCAGGAACTTGCTGATACGGCCTTTGACCATGTTTTCAACGATGTTTTCTGGCTTGCCAGCGATCTTGTCAGCGTTGAGGGTAAGGAACACGCCCTTCTCACGCTCAACCGCTTCAGCGGAAACTTCCGATGGCAGCAGGAATTCAGGGTTGGTCGCCGCTACGTGCATAGCGATGTCCTTGGCCAGCTCAACAGTGCCGCCTTTCAGGACAACTGCAACACCGATCTTGTTGCCGTGCAGGTAACCACCAACAACGTCACCTTCAACGCGTGCCAGGCGACGGATGTTGACGTTTTCGCCAACCTTGCCGACCAGTACCAGGCGAGCAGCTTCTTGCGCTTCGATCAGCGGAGCAACATCAGTCAGCTTGTCAGCGAATGCTTTTTCAACGCTGGAAGCAACGAATGCCTTGAAGTCATCCTGCAAAGCCAGGAAGTCGGTCTGCGAGTTCACTTCCAGCAGAACGGCGGTTTTACCGTCTTCTTTCAGAGCGATCGAGCCTTCAGCGGCAACGTTGCCAGCTTTCTTGGCAGCCTTGATGGCGCCCGAAGCACGCATGTCATCAATGGCTTTTTCGATGTCGCCGCCAGCCTTGGTCAAGGCCTTTTTGCAGTCCATCATGCCTTCGCCAGTACGCTCGCGCAGTTCTTTGACCAACGCTGCAGTAATCTCTGCCATTTCAAAAATCCTCTTGGATAGGTTATCAACCATTCCACCCGATCGAACGGGCGTTCAATTCTTCCCGAACCACCCTTGTTAGCAGCTGCAAGTTACAAACGCTGTAATTGCGCCACCAGACAAATGGTTTTCGAGGTGGCAAAAAGGGGGCCAAGCCCCCTTTTTGCTTACTGAGTCAACGCCAAGGCGTCAATTACTCAGCCGCTGCTACCGGAGCTTCTTCAACGAACTGCTCGGTGCCGCCAGCAACGTGGTTGCGACCGCGGATTACTGCGTCAGCCATCGAACCCATGTACAACTGGATAGCGCGGATTGCGTCATCGTTGCCTGGGATGATGTAGTCAACGCCTTCCGGGCTGCTGTTGGTATCGACTACGCCGATAACCGGGATGCCCAGTTTGTTGGCTTCGGTGATCGCGATACGCTCGTGATCAACGTCGATAACGAACAGAGCGTCTGGCAGACCGCCCATGTCCTTGATACCACCCAGGGAACGATCGAGCTTCTCAAGATCGCGAGTGCGCATCAGCGCTTCTTTCTTGGTCAGCTTGGCGAAAGTACCGTCTTCGGCTTGTACTTCAAGGTCACGCAGACGCTTGATGGAAGCACGGATGGTTTTGAAGTTGGTCAGCATGCCGCCCAACCAGCGGTGATCGACGTACGGCGAACCGCAACGTGCTGCTTCTTCAGCAACGATCTTGCCAGCGGAACGCTTGGTGCCGACGAACAGAATCTTGTTTTTGCCCTGGGCCAGACGCTCTACGAAAGTCAGAGCTTCGTTGAACATTGGCAGGGTTTTTTCAAGGTTGATGATGTGGATCTTGTTACGCGCGCCGAAAATGTATTTACCCATTTTCGGGTTCCAGTAACGGGTCTGGTGACCGAAGTGCACACCGGCCTTCAGCATATCGCGCATGTTGACTTGGGACATGATAGTTCCTTAATAAGTCGGGTTTGGCCTCCACGTATCCCAATGACCAACCAGCAGCATCAGCTGAAGGCACCCAGGTCATCGTGTCGACACGTGTGTGGATTTAAGCCTTTCGGGGTATCCCCGGAAAGCGGCGCATTTTATATCACAAGGCTGCAAAAAACGGAACCAGGATTCTCAATTCCTGATGCGCGCCTTTATCCGCGCCCTTGGAATCGCTCAAGAATGCGCCTATCTATAGATAGAAGCGATGTACAGAGGCTCAGATTTGCGCTGTTCGTCTGTTAGAATCGCGTTTTTCAGGGCGGCGAAGATTGATCGCACACTGCCCATTCCGTTTTGACAAGCGCCATCGAGCGTAGAGAGAGCCTGTATGACCGTCACCCTCAAAACCCCGGAGGACATCGCAAAAATGCGTGTCGCCGGCAAACTGGCCGCCGATGTGCTGGAAATGATTGCTGAACATGTCAAGCCAGGCATCACCACCGAAGAGCTGGACCGCATCTGCCACGACTACATCGTCAACGTGCAGCAGGCCATCCCCGCCCCGCTCAACTACAAAGGCTACCCGAAGTCGATCTGCACCTCGATCAACCACGTGGTCTGCCACGGCATCCCGAACGAGAAGCCGCTGAAGGATGGCGACACGCTGAACATCGACGTCACCGTGATCAAGGACGGTTACCACGGCGACACCAGCCGCATGTTCCACGTCGGCACCGTGCCGGTCTGGGCCGAGCGCCTGTCGCAAGTGACCCAGGAATGCATGTACAAGGCCATCGAAATCGTCAAACCCGGCTGCCGCCTGGGCGACATCGGTGAAGTGATCCAGAAGCACGCCGAAAAGAACGGTTTCTCGGTGGTTCGCGAGTTCTGCGGCCACGGCATTGGCAAGGTGTTTCACGAAGAGCCGCAGATCCTGCACTACGGCCGCGCCGGCACTGGCATGGAGCTGAAAGCGGGCATGACCTTCACCATCGAGCCGATGATCAACCAGGGCAAGGCCGACACCAAGGTGCTGGGCGATGGCTGGACCGCGATCACCAAGGACCGCAAGCTCTCGGCCCAGTGGGAACACACCCTGGTGGTGACCGACACCGGTTACGAGATCTTCACCCTGCGCAGCGACGACACCATCCCGCGCGTTTCGGCCTGATCCGCTCCGCACAGCTCTCAGCCTTACAGAAAGGAAAGCCAATCGATGCCGCAGGTGGATCCCGAACTCTTCGACCGTGGCCAGTTCCAGGCTGAACTGGCCCTGAAGGCCAGCCCGATCGCGGCCTTCAAGAAGGCGATCCGCCAGGCGCGCGAGGTGCTCGACGGGCGCTTTCGCAGCGGCCGGGAGATCCGCCGGCTGATCGAGGATCGTGCCTGGTTCGTCGATAACATCCTGCAAAAGGCCTGGGAGCAGTTCAACTGGAGCGAAGACGCCGA
The DNA here is from genome assembly GCF_045447035.1 of Pseudomonas sp. O230. Lineage (NCBI taxonomy): Bacteria > Pseudomonadati > Pseudomonadota > Gammaproteobacteria > Pseudomonadales > Pseudomonadaceae > Pseudomonas > Pseudomonas sp. O230. Next base: position 332,524 of record NZ_JBJGXN010000005.1, read on the forward strand.
CATCGCGCTGGTCGCGGTCGGCGGCTACGGTCGTGGTGAGTTGCACCCTTATTCCGATATCGATTTGCTGATTCTGCTGGACAGCGCTGACCACGAAGTTTTCCGCGATTCCATTGAGCGTTTTCTGACGTTGTTGTGGGACATCGGCCTGGAAGTCGGTCAGAGCGTTCGCTCGGTCGACGAATGCGCCGTTGAAGCGCGCGCCGACCTGACGGTTGTCACCAACCTGATGGAAAGCCGCACCATCTGCGGCCCCGAGCGTTTGCGCCAGCGCATGCTTGACGTCACCAGCACCGCGCACATGTGGCCAAGCAAGGACTTCTTCCTGGCCAAGCGCGCCGAGCAGAAGGCCCGTCACCACAAGTACAACGACACCGAATACAACCTGGAACCCAACGTCAAAGGCTCGCCCGGCGGACTGCGGGATATTCAGACGATTCTGTGGGTCGCCCGTCGCGAATACGGCACCCTGAACCTGCGGGCACTGGCCGGCGAAGGTTTCCTGGTCGAGAGCGAAAACGCCCTGCTGGCTTCATCCCAGGAATTCCTGTGGAAAGTCCGCTATGCGTTGCACATGCTCGCCGGTCGCTCGGAAGACCGCTTGCTGTTCGATCACCAGCGTTCGATCGCCGGGCTGTTGGGTTTCGAAGGCGATGACGCCAAGCAAGCCATCGAAAATTTCATGCAGCAGTATTACCGGGTGGTCATGAGCATCGCCCAGCTCAGCGACCTGATCATCCAGCACTTCGAGGAACTCATCCTCGCACCGGTAGACGAAGTGCCGCCGCAGCCGATCAACTCGCGATTCCAGCTGCACGACGGGTACATCGAGGCGCGCAACGACAACGTATTCCGCCGCACACCGTTCGCCATGCTCGAAATCTTCGTGCTGATGGCCCAGCAGCCGGAAATCAAAGGCGTGCGCGCCGACACCATTCGTCTGCTGCGGGAAAACCGGCATCTGATCGATGACGACTTCCGCAACGACATTCGCAACACCAGCCTGTTCATCGAACTGTTCAAGTGCAAAATCGGCATTCACCGCAACCTGCGGCGGATGAACCGTTACGGCATTCTCGGGCGCTATTTGCCGGAGTTCGGCTTCATTGTCGGGCAGATGCAGCACGACCTGTTTCACATCTATACGGTCGACGCGCACACCCTGAATCTGATCAAGCACTTGCGTAAGTTGCAGTACACGCAGGTGTCGGAAAAATTCCCGCTCGCCAGCAAACTCATGGGCAAGCTGCCCAAGCCCGAGCTGATCTACCTCGCCGGCCTGTACCACGACATCGGCAAGGGCCGGCATGGCGATCACTCGGAGATCGGTGCGGTGGATGCCGAGGCCTTTTGCCAGCGCCATCAATTGCCGGTCTGGGATAGCCGCCTGATCGTCTGGCTGGTGCAGAACCACCTGGTGATGTCGACCACGGCGCAGCGCAAGGACTTGTCCGACCCGCAGCTGATCCACGATTTTGCGCAGATCGTTGATGACGAAACACGCCTTGATTATCTGTACGTGCTGACCGTCGCCGACATCAACGCGACCAACCCGACGCTGTGGAATTCCTGGCGCGCCAGCCTGTTGCGCCAGCTCTACACCGAGACCAAGCGCGCCTTGCGCCGTGGCCTGGAAAACCCGGTGGATCGCGAAATGCAGATCCGCCAGACCCAGAGCGCCGCCCTCGATATTCTGGTGCGCGGCGGCAACGACCCGGACGACGTCGAACAATTGTGGTCGCAATTGGGTGATGATTATTTCCTGCGTCACACCGCCGGCGATGTGGCCTGGCACACCGACGCGATCCTGCAGCAGCCAGCTGATGGCGGCCCGCTGGTGTTGATCAAGGAAACCACCCAGCGCGAGTTCGAGGGCGGTACGCAGATCTTCATCTACGCACCGGACCAGCACGATTTCTTCGCCGTGACCGTGGCAGCGATGGATCAGCTCAACTTGAACATTCACGACGCCCGGGTCATCACCTCAAGTAGCCAGTTCACCCTCGACACCTACATCGTGCTCGACACCGACGGCGACTCGATCGGCGATAACCCGGCACGGGTCAAACAGATTCGCGAAGGCCTGACCGAAGCCCTGCGCAACCCCGACGACTACCCGACGATCATCCAGCGTCGGGTGCCGCGCCAGCTCAAGCATTTTGCGTTTGCGCCGCAGGTGACCATCCACAACGACGCCCAGCGCCCCGTGACGGTGCTGGAGCTCAGCGCCCCGGATCGCCCGGGCTTGCTGGCGCGGATCGGCACGATATTCCTGGAGTTCGACCTGTCATTGCAGAACGCCAAGATCGCCACGCTTGGCGAGCGCGTGGAGGACGTGTTCTTCATTACCGACGCCAACAATCAACCGTTGTCCGACCCGCTGTTGTGCAGCCGTTTGCAGGATGCAATTGTCGAGCAACTCAGCGTCAGCCAGGAACCCGATATCAAACTGTCGCGAATCAGTATCTGAATTAACAATTTTTTCCCTGTGGGCCAGGATTGCCTCCTGTAGGAGCTGGCTTGCCAGCGATGGTCGTAAACGATGACGCGTACTTACCGGGTAAACGCGGCGCTTTTGAGTCCATCGCTGGCAAGCCAGAACCTACAAAGAGCAGACCGGCTCCCACACCGAACGAGATCGACCGATGAACAACGCCTTGTCCCAGTTGCAGCCTTACCCGTTCGAGAAGCTCCGCACCCTGCTCGGCAGCGTCACGCCAAATCCGGACAAGCGCGCCATTGCGCTGTCCATCGGCGAGCCGAAGCACCGCTCGCCAAGTTTTGTCGCCGAAGCCCTGGCAAACAATCTGGATCAGATGGCCGTTTATCCGACCACCCTCGGCATTGCGGCCCTGCGTGAAGCCATCGCCGCGTGGTGCGAGCGCCGTTTCAACGTGCCGAACGGATGGCTAGACCCGGCGCGCAACGTGCTGCCGGTCAACGGCACCCGCGAGGCCCTGTTCGCGTTCACCCAGACCGTGGTCAACCGTGGCGACGACGCCCTGGTGGTCAGCCCGAACCCGTTCTACCAGATCTATGAAGGTGCCGCGTTCCTTGCCGGCGCCAAGCCGCATTACCTGCCGTGCCTGGACGAAAACCGCTTCAATCCGGATTTCGATGCCGTTTCTCCAGACATCTGGAAACGCTGCCAGATCCTCTTCCTGTGCTCGCCGGGCAACCCGACCGGCGCGCTGATCCCGGTCGAGACACTGAAAAAGCTGATCGCACTGGCCGACGAATACGACTTCGTGATCGCCGCGGACGAGTGCTACAGCGAACTCTACTTCGACGAACAAACCCCACCGCCCGGTCTGCTCAGCGCCTGCGTGGAACTGGGTCGCAAAGACTTCAAGCGTTGCGTCGTGTTCCACAGCCTGTCCAAGCGCTCCAACCTGCCGGGCCTGCGTTCGGGATTTGTGGCCGGTGACGCCGACATTCTCAAGGGCTTCCTGCTCTACCGCACTTACCACGGCTGCGCGATGCCGGTTCAGACCCAACTGGCCAGCGTTGCCGCGTGGAATGACGAAGTACACGTGCGCGCCAACCGTGATCTGTACCGCGAAAAATATGATGCGGTGCTGGAAATCCTTGGCCCGGTGCTGGACGTGCAGCGCCCGGACGGTGGTTTTTACCTGTGGCCGAATGTTGAAGGTGATGACGAGGCGTTCTGCCGCGATCTGTTCGTCGAAGAACATGTGACCGTGGTGCCGGGCTCTTATCTGTCCCGTGACGTTGACGGTGCGAATCCGGGTGCCGGACGGGTGCGCCTGGCGCTGGTTGCGCCACTGGCGGAGTGCGTGGAAGCTGCTGAACGCATCCGCGCCTTCATCCAGCGCCGCAAATAAACACAAACCTGTAGGAGCCGGCTTGCCGGCGATGGCGATCTTGAGACGCCATCCCCGGCAAGCCGTGCGCCTGCACGAGCGTCAACTATTTCACCTGACCTAGATTGGCTTCGCTCAAGTCCAACTCCCCTAACACCTCGCGCAACACGTCATCGCCAATCTGGTGGTGACGGCTGAGCTTGTACAACTCCAGGCGCTGTGCCCGCAGTGCCTTCAAGCGCAAGCGCCGTTCCAGCAGATCCATCTGAAACGCCAGCGCCTGGGCTTCCGCCGAATCGTTGAACACCTCCAGTTGATGCCGGTACTCGGACATGATCCGCGCCTTCAGTTCAATGGCCAGTGCAGCCTGGGCCGCGTCCTGCGGGTTGACCTCGTCGACTTCGAGCGCGTGAATCGCCGCTTCGGCGGTTTTGCGCCAGGCGTCGCGTACCTCGTTGCGGCGCTTGTCGTCAGGGCTTTTTTCAATACCGCGCAACAACAGTGGCAAGGCGATACAGGCGGCAATCAGCGACAGCAAAATGACCCCGGCCGCGATGAAAATCAGCAGATCGCGCTCAGGAAATGCCTCATTCCCCATCAGTAACGGGACTGACAGCACGCCCGCCAGCGTCACCGCACCGCGCACACCGCCGACGGTCAGCAACCAGCAGGAGCGCGCCGTCGGCACTTGCGTCATTTCACCCTTGCCGCGCCAACGGCGCAGCAGCCCCGACAACCGCCAGATGCTCTGCACCCAGACAAACCGCAATACCACCAGCACCAGAAAAATCGCCACCACGTCGAGGCAGCGATAGAGCAGCGTCGGCCACAACGAGGTTTCGTGGCTGACTACGGCTTTGATGATGTCCGGCAACTGCAACCCCAGCAGCAGGAAGATCAATCCGTTGAACGCGAACTCCAGCAGTGACCAGACGCTGCGATTGAGCAGTCGGGTGCTGGTCTGGCGCGGCAGCAAATCGAGCCAGCTCTGCATCATCCCCGCCGCGACCGCCGACAAAATGCCCGAGGCGCCCAGCCGTTCGGCCAGCACGTACGCCGCAAACGGCAGCAACAACATGAAGACAACGTGCGTCGCCGGATCATCCCAGCCTCGAGCAATCATCCATGAGCGCAAACGCCCCACCAGCCAACTCAACGCGACACCGACCGCCAGGCCACCGACCGCTACCAACACAAACGTCAGGCTGGCGTTGGCCAGCGAGAATACCCCGGTCACCGCCGCGACCAGGGCGAACTTGAAGGTCACCAGGCCCGACGCGTCATTCATCAGCGCCTCGCCCTGCAGCATGTGCATCAGCGGCGTCGGCAGGCGGTTTTGAGAAATCGCCGAGACAGCCACGGCATCCGTCGGCGACAACACTGCCGCCAGGGCAAAAGCCACCGGTAGCGGGATGCTCGGCAACAACCAATGGATGAAGTAACCCGCACCGACAACGGTAAACAGCACCAAACCGACCGCCAGGGTCAGGATCGGCCCGCGCAGTCGCCAAAATTCGCGCTTGGGCATGCGCCAGCCGTCGGAGAACAGCAGCGGCGGGAGGAACAAAAACAGAAACAATTCCGGGTCCAGTGCGACGTGCAACCCGAGCGTCGGCCAGGCCAGCAACGCACCGGCACCGATTTGCACCAACGGCAATGGCAACGGAATCACGCGTCCGAGCAAGCGCGAAACACTGACCAGCATCAATAGGATCAGGACGGTGTAGGCGGTTTGCATAAAGCGTGGTTCCCGAGCAATCGGCAGCATTGAAGTGCCATATTAGCCGCTTAAACTGCTCCCTGACTTTTACACCAATGTCGCATCGCCTGGACACCGCCCTCCTACAGAGTGACGAAACAACCAAGGCCGACGCGAAACCGTCTGGTCATGGCATAATCCGTCACCTTTTTTTTCCAGCACCTGCAAAGGGGGCAATTCCTTGACCGATTCAAGCAAAACGTTGCACCTTTTCGGCATCAAAGCCTGCGACACCATGAAAAAGGCGCGCACCTGGCTCGATGAACACGCTGTCAGCTATGACTTCCATGATTACAAAACGGCCGGAATCGACCGTGAACACCTGACCCAATGGTGCGACGAGCACGGCTGGCAAGTGGTGTTGAACCGTGCAGGCACGACCTTTCGCAAGCTCGACGACGAACGCAAAGCCGATCTCGACCAGCGCAAAGCCATCGAACTGATGCTCGCACAACCCTCGATGATCAAGCGCCCGGTGCTCGATCTCGGTGACCGAACCCTGATTGGCTTCAAGCCAGACATCTACGCGGCAGCGCTCAAGTAAGCCAGCCCGTTCAATTTTGTTAGAGGTATTTACATGTCCACTTCCGTATTCAGCCTGGCCTTTGGTGTCGGCACTCAAAACCGTCAGGGCGCATGGCTCGAAGTGTTTTACGCACAGCCGCTGCTCAACCCGTCGGCTGACCTGATCGCGGCCATCGCGCCGGTTCTGGGTTACACCGAAGGCAATCAGGCCATCGCGTTCAGCACGGCTCAGGCGTCGCAACTGGCTGAAGCACTGAAAGGTGTCGATGCTGCCCAGGCCGCCCTGCTGACCCGGCTGGCCGAGAGCCACAAGCCGCTGGTCGCCACGATTCTGGCCGAAGATGCGCCGCTGACTTCCACGCCTGAGGCCTACCTCAAGCTGCACCTGCTGTCCCATCGCCTGGTCAAGCCGCACGGCCTGAACCTGGCGGGCGTGTTCCCGCTGCTGCCGAACGTCGCGTGGACCAGCCAGGGCGCGATCGACCTGGCCGAACTGGCCGAACATCAACTGGAAGCCCGCCTGCGCGGCGAGCTGCTGGAAGTGTTCTCGGTAGACAAATTCCCGAAAATGACTGACTACGTAGTGCCGGCCGGCGTGCGTATCGCTGACGCGGCCCGTATCCGTCTGGGCGCTTACGTCGGCGAAGGCACCACCGTGATGCACGAAGGATTCGTCAACTTCAACGCCGGCACCGAAGGCCCGGGCATGATCGAAGGCCGCGTTTCCGCTGGCGTGTTCGTCGGCAAGGGTTCGGACCTGGGCGGCGGTTGCTCGACCATGGGCACCCTGTCGGGCGGCGGCAACATCGTGATCAAGGTCGGCGAAGGCTGCCTGATCGGCGCCAACGCCGGTATCGGTATCCCGTTGGGCGACCGCAACACCGTGGAGTCGGGCCTGTACGTGACCGCTGGCACCAAAGTGGCGCTGCTGGACGAGCACAACAAACTGGTCAAAGTCGTGAAGGCCCGTGAACTGGCCGGTCAACCTGACCTGCTGTTCCGTCGCAATTCGGAAACCGGTGCCGTGGAATGCAAAACCCACAAATCGGCGATCGAACTGAACGAAGCGCTGCACGCTCACAACTGATTGCTGCAGCAGCCTAACCGATCAACTGTGGGAGCGGCCTTGCTCGCGAAGCTTTTGGCGACCTCAAGGACGCCTTCGCGAGCAAGCCCGCTCCCACAGGGTCAGGCGTACACCCGCCCATGTTTAGCAGGGCCAATTGCATGATGATTCCTTCTCCCTGGCGCGCCGATTTCCCGGCCATCGCCGCTCTGCAACGGCAAGACCAGACCTATCTGGACAACGCCGCCACCACGCAAAAACCTCAAGCCCTGCTGGATGCCCTGGCGCATTACTACGCCAATGGCGCCGCCAACGTGCATCGGGCACAACACCTGCCCGGCGCGCATGCCACCCAGGCGTTCGAGGACAGCCGCAGCAAAGTCGCCCACTGGCTGAATGCCGGCGATTGCGGGCAGATCATCTTCACCCACGGCGCAACTTCTGCGCTGAACCTCCTCGCCTATGGCCTGGAACACCTGTTCAATCCGGGCGACGAGGTTGTCATCAGCGCCCTGGAGCATCACGCCAACCTGCTGCCGTGGCAGCAACTGGCTCACCGTCGCGAGTTGAAACTGGTGATCCTGCCGCTGGACGTCGACGGTTTGATCGACCTGGAGGCCGCCGCGTCGCTGATCGGCCCGCGAACCCGCTTGCTGGCGGTCAGTCAGTTGTCCAACGTCCTCGGCGCCTGGCAGCCGTTGCCCGCACTGCTGGCGCTGGCCAAGGCACACGACGCATTGACCGTGGTCGATGGCGCCCAAGGCGTGGTCCATGGCCGGCACGACGTGCAGGCGCTGGGTTGCGACTTCTACGTGTTTTCCAGCCACAAACTCTATGGCCCCGATGGCCTCGGCGTGTTGTTCGGCCGGAATGAGGCACTCAAGCGACTGCGCCATTGGCAGTTCGGCGGTGAAATGGTGCTGGACGCGGATTACCAGCACGCGCGGTTTCGCCCCGCGCCACTGGGGTTTGAGGCCGGGACACCGCCGATCTCCAGCGTGATTGGTCTCGGGGCGACGCTGGATTACCTCGCGGGCCTCGATCAGGATGCGGTTTCGGCCCATGAAGCCGCGCTGCATGACTATTTGTTGAAAGGCCTGGAGGCGCGCAACGGCATTCGGCTATTGGGCAAACCGCAATTGGCGTTGGCCAGTTTTATCGTCGAGGGTGTGCATAACTCTGATCTGGCGCACTTGCTGACAGAACAGGGAATCGCGGTGCGCGCCGGGCATCATTGCGCCATGCCGCTGCTCAAAAGCTTCGAATTGGCCGGGGCGATTCGGGTGTCGCTGGCGTTGTACAACGACTCCGAGGATCTGGAGCGATTCTTTGAAGCGCTGGATCAGGCGTTGGAGTTGTTGCGATGAGCCTCCCTGCCGATGCCGTCATGGCGCTTGAAACTTTTCAGGCTGCCGCTGGCTGGGAGCAACGCGCGCGACTGTTGATGCAATGGGGCGACCGTCTGCCGGCGTTGAGCGATGTGGATAAAGTCGACGCCAACCGCGTGCATGGCTGTGAAAGTCAGGTGTGGTTGGTGGGCTCGTTGCAGGAGGGTCACTGGCAGTTTGCGGCGAGCAGCGATGCGCGGTTGATTCGTGGGTTGGTGGCGTTGCTGCTGGCGCGGGTCAACGGGTTGTCGGCCGCTGAGTTGCGGCAGGTGGATTTGCCGGAGTGGTTCAGTCAGCTTGGCCTGTCGCGACAGCTCTCTCCCTCGCGCAGCAATGGCCTCAACGCCGTATTACAGCGAATGAATGAGTTGGCTGGTTAATCGCTTTCGCGAGCAAGCCCGCTCCCACATTGGAGGGTGGTTTATCCGGATTTTGTATCCGACACAGATCTAATGTGGGAGCGGTCTTGCTCGCGAAAGGGCCATCAGCCACATCGATCAGACCTCAGGTTTAGCCCGATCTGCCGGCCGCCGCACACCCGCCACAATCTTATCCACAGCCTTGGTCGCCGCGACCATGCCGAACGTCGCCGTCACCATCATCACCGCGCCAAACCCGCCGGCGCAGTCGAGCTTCACACCATCGCCGACAAAACTCTTCTGCAAGCAAATGCTGCCATCCGGTTTCGGGTAGCGCAGTTGTTCCGTGGAAAACACGCACGGCACGCTGTAATGACGGGTCACGGTGCGCGAGAAGTTGTAATCGCGGCGCAAGGTCGAGCGCACTTTCGAAGCCAACGGATCGTTGAACGTGCGGTTCAGGTCGCAGACCTGGATCAGCGTCGGGTCGATCTGCCCGCCCGCACCGCCGGTGGTGATGATCTGGATCTTGCGGCGCTTGCACCAGGCAATCAGCGCCGCTTTCGCGTTGACGCTGTCGATGCAGTCGATCACGCAGTCGATGTTCGGCGTGATGTATTCAGCCATGGTGTCGCGGGTGACGAAATCCGCCACCGCGTGCACCGTGCAATCCGGGTTGATCCCGCGCAGGCGTTCGGCCATCACCTCGACCTTGGGTTTGCCGACGGTGCTATCCAGCGCGTGCAGCTGACGGTTGGCGTTACTGACGCAGACGTCGTCGAGGTCGAACAGCGAAATCTCGCCGACGCCACACCGCGCAATGGCTTCCGCCGCCCAGGAGCCGACACCGCCGACGCCGACAATCGCCACGTGGGCCGCGCGCAAGCGCTCAAGCCCTTCGATGCCATACAAACGGGCGATGCCTGCAAACCGCGGATCTTCTGTGCTCATGACCAATACCCCAAAAACCGGCGCGCATTATAGGGCTACAAAGCGGCAAGTTTTAAGTTTCCAGCTACAAGTGTAAGAACTTATGTGAAACCGGATTGCCCAACGTCAGGCTTTTCCCTGTCCGCTGTACGCTCAGTGAAAGCACGGTGTAGGATGCGCGCCCCTTGGCTCCATGCCGACCGTTCCTTCGTTCCACAGCCTTTGGAACCCGAAATAGCTATGTCATCGCGTAAATTTGGACTCAACCTGGTTGTGGTGCTCGCCATCGCAGCCTTGTTTACCGGCTTCTGGGCGCTGATCAATCGCCCGGTCACTGCCCCCAACTGGCCAGAACAGATCTCCGGCTTCTCGTACTCGCCGTTCCAGCAAGGCCAGTATCCGCAGAAAGAGCAGTACCCGACCGACGATCAAATGCGTCGCGATCTGGAGATCATGAGCAAGCTGACGGACAACATCCGTACGTACTCGGTCGATGGCACCCTGGGCGACATTCCCAAGCTGGCTGAAGAGTTTGGCCTGCGGGTCACCCTCGGGATCTGGATCAGCCCGGACCTGGAACGCAACGAGCGGGAAATCACCCGGGCCATCGAAATCGCCAACTCCTCACGCAGCGTGGTTCGCGTGGTTGTAGGCAACGAGGCGATTTTCCGTAAGGAAATTACCGCTGCCGAACTGAGCGTGATCCTTGATCGCGTCCGCGCCGCCGTGAAGGTGCCGGTCACCACGTCCGAGCAGTGGCACGTCTGGGAAGAGCATCCGGAACTGGCCAAGCACGTCGACCTGATTGCCGCGCACGTCTTGCCTTACTGGGAATACGTCCCGGTGGACAAGGCCGGCCAATTCGTCCTCGACCGCGCCCGCGATCTGAAAAAGATGTTCCCGAAAAAACCGCTGTTGCTCTCGGAGGTTGGCTGGCCGAGCAACGGCCGCATGCGTGGCGGCACCGATGCGAGCCCGGCGGATCAGGCGATCTACCTGCGCACGCTGGTGAACAAGCTCAACCGCCAGGGCTTCAACTACTTCGTGATCGAAGCGTTTGACCAGCCGTGGAAGGCCAGTGACGAAGGTTCGGTGGGTGCGTACTGGGGCGTTTTCAACGCCGCGCGGCAGCAGAAATTCAACTTCGAGGGCCCGGTGGTCGCGATTCCGCAATGGCGCGTGCTGGCCATCGGCTCGGCGGTGCTGGCCTTGTTGTCCCTGACCTTGCTGATGATCGACGGCTCGGCCCTGCGTCAACGTGGCCGCACCTTCCTGACCTTTATCGCGTTCCTGTGCGGTTCGGTTTTGGTATGGATCGGCTACGACTACAGCCAGCAATACAGCACCTGGTTCAGCCTGACCGTAGGATTTCTCCTCGCACTCGGCGCACTCGGGGTCTTTATCGTACTGCTGACCGAGGCGCATGAACTGGCCGAAGCGGTCTGGACCCACAAACGCCGCCGCGAATTCCTGCCGGTGGTGGGCGATTCGGACTACAGACCGAAAGTCTCGATTCACGTGCCTTGCTACAACGAGCCGCCGGACATGGTCAAACAGACCCTCAATGCCCTGGCCAACCTCGACTATCCGGACTTCGAAGTCCTGATCATCGACAACAACACCAAGGACCCGGCGGTCTGGGAACCGGTGCGCGATTACTGCGCAACCCTCGGCCCGCGCTTCAAGTTCTTCCACGTCGCACCGCTGGCCGGTTTCAAGGGCGGTGCGCTGAACTACCTGATTCCGCACACTGCCAAGGATGCGGAAGTGATTGCGGTGATCGACTCGGATTACTGCGTCGACCCGAATTGGCTCAAGCACATGGTGCCGCACTTCGCCGACCCGAAAATCGCCGTGGTGCAGTCGCCGCAGGATTATCGCGACCAGAACGAAAGCACCTTCAAGAAGCTCTGCTATGCGGAATACAAAGGCTTCTTCCACATCGGCATGGTCACCCGTAACGACCGCGACGCGATCATCCAGCATGGCACCATGACCATGACCCGGCGCTCGGTGCTCGAGGAACTCGGTTGGGCTGACTGGTGCATCTGTGAAGACGCCGAGTTGGGTCTGCGCGTATTCGAGAAAGGCTTGTCGGCGGCGTATTACCACACCAGCTACGGCAAGGGCCTGATGCCGGATACCTTTATCGACTTCAAGAAACAGCGTTTCCGCTGGGCCTACGGTGCGATTCAGATCATCAAGCGGCACACCGCCAGTTTGCTGCGCGGCAAGGGCACCGAACTGACCCGTGGCCAGCGTTACCACTTCCTCGCGGGCTGGTTGCCGTGGGTCGCGGATGGCATGAACATCTTCTTCACCGTCGGCGCATTGTTGTGGTCGGCGGCGATGATCATCGTGCCGCAGCGGGTCGATCCACCGTTGCTGATTTTCGCGATCCCGCCGTTGGCGCTGTTCGTGTTCAAGGTCGGCAAGATCATCTTCCTTTACCGTCGCGCCGTTGGCGTGAACCTCAAGGATGCGTTCTGCGCCGCACTGGCCGGGCTGGCGTTGTCGCACACCATCGCCAAAGCGGTGTTGTACGGCTTCTTCACCAGCAGCATTCCGTTCTTCCGTACGCCGAAAAACGCCGATAACCATGGCTTCTGGGTGGCGATTTCGGAGGCGCGCGAAGAGGTGTTCATCATGCTGCTGTTGTGGGGCGCGGCGCTGGGGATCTTCCTGGTGAACGGACTGCCGAGCAACGACATGCGCTTCTGGGTGATCATGTTGCTGGTGCAGTCGTTGCCGTACCTGGCGGCGCTGATCATGGCGTTCCTGTCTTCGCTGCCGAAACCGGCAGTCGAAGCCGAAACGGCACCGGCAGTCTAAATCTTTGCAGATGCACTAAACGGCGGCCAATGGCCGCCGTTTTGCTTTAAGATAACCGCCATTTTGCAGGGCTTGGCGTGATCGGTCTTACTGACCGGACTCAAAACCTGTGGGAGCGGGCTTGCTCGCGAATGCGGTGTAACAATCAACGTTTATGTTGTTTGACACACCGCATTTCGAAGCGTCGAACCGCCGCTCCCACATTAGCCCGGTGCCAATTTCAAGTTTTCCGGAGTTTTCCATGACGGCCCACGCCGACCTTTCGCCGACCCTTCAACTCGCCATCGACCTGATCCGCCGTCCGTCCGTGACGCCGCTGGACGCCGATTGCCAGAAGCAGATGATGCAGCGCCTGGGCGATGCCGGTTTCACCCTGGAACCGATGCGTATCGAAGATGTGGATAACTTCTGGGCCACCCACGGCAAACACGACGGCCCGGTGCTGTGCTTCGCCGGTCACACCGACGTAGTCCCGACCGGCCCGGTAACGGCCTGGCAGATCGACCCGTTCAACGCACTGATCGACGAACACGGCATGCTCTGCGGCCGTGGCGCGGCGGACATGAAAGGCAGCCTGGCATCGATGACCGTGGCCGCCGAGCGTTTCGTCGCCGACTACCCGGATCACAAGGGCAAGGTCGCGTTCCTGATCACCAGCGACGAAGAAGGCCCGGCGCACCACGGCACCAAAGCCGTGATCGAGCGCCTGGTCGCCCGTAAAGAACGTCTGGACTGGTGCATCGTCGGCGAACCGTCGAGCACCACGCTGGTGGGTGACGTGGTCAAGAACGGCCGTCGCGGTTCCCTTGGCGCCAAGCTGACCGTGCACGGGGTGCAGGGTCACGTGGCCTATCCGCACCTGGCCAAGAACCCGATCCACCTCGCCGCCCCGGCGCTGGCCGAACTGGCCGCCGAGCACTGGGACCACGGCAACGATTTCTTCCCGCCGACCAGTTTCCAGATCTCCAACGTGAATTCCGGTACCGGCGCGACCAACGTGATCCCGGGTGACCTGGTGGCGGTGTTCAACTTCCGCTTCTCCACCGAATCCACCGTCGAAGGCCTGCAGAAACGCGTCGCCGACATCCTCGACAAGCATGGCCTGGACTGGCACATCGACTGGGCGCTGTCCGGCCTGCCGTTCCTCACCGAACCGGGCGCGTTGCTGGATGCTGTCGCATCGAGCATCAAGGACATCACCGGTCGCGAGACCAAAGCTTCGACCAGCGGTGGCACCTCCGACGGCCGCTTCATCGCGACCATGGGCACCCAAGTGGTTGAACTGGGCCCGGTCAACGCAACAATCCATCAGGTCAACGAGCGCGTACTGGCCGCCGACCTCGACGTGCTGACCGAAATCTACTACCAGACCCTGATCAAGTTGCTCGCCTGATGCTCGCCTGCCCGATCTGCAGCGAACCGCTAAGCGCGGTGGACAACGGCGTGGCCTGCCCCGCCGGGCATCGTTTCGACCGCGCGCGCCAGGGTTACCTGAACCTGTTGCCAGTGCAGCACAAAAACAGCCGCGACCCTGGGGATAACCTGGCGATGGTCGAAGCCCGTCGCGATTTCCTGAACGCCGGCCACTATGCGCCGGTGGCCAAGCGTCTGGCGGAGCTGGCAGCGCAATACGCGCCGCAGCGCTGGCTGGACATCGGTTGTGGCGAGGGTTACTACACCGCGCAAATTGCCGCGGCCTTGCCGAATGCCGACGGTTACGCCCTGGATATTTCCCGGGAAGCGGTCAAACGCGCCTGCAAGCGCGACCCGCAGCTGACCTGGTTGATCGCCAGCATGGCGCGGGTGCCGTTGGCCTCGGGCAGTTGTCAGTTTCTTGCCAGCGTCTTCAGCCCACTGGACTGGGAAGAAGCCAAGCGCCTGCTGAGCCCCGGCGGCGGCTTGATGAAAGTCGGGCCGACCAGCGGCCATCTGATGGAATTGCGCGAACGGCTGTACGATGAAGTGCGTGAGTACACCGACGACAAGCATCTGGCCTTGGTGCCGGAAGGCATGGCGCTGCAACACAGTGAAACCCTGGAGTTCAAACTGACGCTTTCAAAGGGTCAGGATCGCGCCAACCTGTTGGCCATGACGCCCCACGGCTGGCGCGCCAGTGCTGAGCGCCGGGCAGCAGTCATCGAGCAGTCCGAGCCGTTCGAGGTCACTGTTTCGATGCGCTACGATTACTTTGTTCTTCAATCTTAATTTTTGGTCTTGAGCAACAGCTTGAGGCCGGCTAAATCCGCGAATGGATTTTTCAGACCCGCAGTGAGGACATCCATGCGCCAACCCGATATCGAGATTTACCTGAAAGACGCCGACGTCGACTACAAGGCCGTTGCCACTTGGCTCGGCGAAGCGTTGGGCCCGTGCACCGACTGGGTTCAGAAAGGTCAGACCTACAAGTGCAAGGCCGGCAACGTGCCGGTGACCTGGTTACCGAAAGCCGTAGGCAAATGGAACAGCCTGTACCTGGAAAGTGACCAGACCCCGTGGGAAGACGACATCGCCTGCGCCCGCGCCGCGTTTGCCGCGTTGAACGTAGAAGTACGTTGTGCGCCGGGCACCTGGGTCGAAGAAGAAGGTGAAGAGACAGCCGATCGCTGGATGCGCATCAGCGCCGATGGCGAAGAAGAGATCACCTGGAAAACCGCTTAAAAGCAGTACACAAATCAAATGTGGGAGCGGGCTTGCTCGCGCCCACATTGGTTTTGGGTGATATGAAGAGTGGGTTTACAGCCCCACCACATCCTCAGCCTGCAACCCCTTCTCGCCAGTCACCACCGCATATTCAACCTGCTGACCTTCAGCCAGCGAACGGTGCCCTTCGCCGCGAATCGCGCGGTAGTGCACGAACACGTCCACCCCGTCCTCGCGTTGAATAAAGCCGTAGCCCTTGGCGTCGTTGAACCACTTCACATTGCCGGTTTCACGCGTTGCCATTTGTTCATACTCCTTTTTTATTATTGATCGGGCTTTTCGCAGGAAAGCCTCGGGAACATTGCTTGCACTGATCGGTGCCACTGTCTGGCCAGTGCGGGCTCGCCGAGTATATGACAGGCGTGAAAACTCTCAACTCACTTTACTTAGGCGCTTTTTTGCCGATTTTCAGCGAATACGGCACACTATCGACCGCCCGAGCAAACGCTCGGTTTTTTCCACTCACGCAGAAGCCGTATGACCCGTTCCCCGTTCCGCCGTCTTGTGTTTGGCACCCTGCGCCGACTGCTCTATCTCTGGGTTCGCTCGGAGACGATCAATCAGTCGTCGTTCACCCTCAACCTCGACCGCAGCCGTCCGGTGTTCTACGTCCTGCAAAACCCTTCGCTGACCGACCTCGCCGTGGTCGACACCGAATGCAGCAAGGCCGGCCTGCCGCGCCCGGTGCTGCCGGTGTCTGTCGGCAATCTGCTGGAGCCCGCCGCATTCTTTTACCTGACACCTGAGCCCGACTGGCTCGGCCGCCAGGACAAACGCGGCGCGCCGCCGACCCTGACCCGACTGGTCAGCGCCCTGAGCCAGAACGCTGCCGAAGACGCGCAGATCATTCCGGTCAGCGTGTTCTGGGGTCAGTCGCCGGACAGCGAATCGAGCCCGTGGAAACTGCTCTTCGCCGACAGCTGGGCGGTGACCGGGCGCCTGCGCCGTCTGCTGAGCATCATCGTGCTGGGGCGCAAGACCCGCGTGCAGTTCTCCGCGCCGATTCACCTGCGCGAGCTGATCGAGCACAACAAAGGCCACGAGCGCACCGTGCGTATGGCCCAGCGCATCCTGCGGGTGCACTTTCGCAACCTCAAAGCCGCGGTGATCGGCCCGGACATTTCCCACCGCCGCAACCTGGTCAAAGGCCTGCTCAACCAGCCGCTGGTCAAGCAGGCGATTCTCGATGAAGCCGAACGGGAAAACACCTCCCCGGAGAAAGCCAAGGCCCAGGCCCTGCGCTACGGCAACGAAATCGCCTCGGACTACACCTACACCGCGATTCGCTTTCTGGAAGTGGTGCTGAGCTGGTTCTGGAACAAGATTTACGACGGGATCAAGGTCAACCACATCGAAGGCGTGCAGAAAGTCGCCCAAGGTCACGAAGTGATCTACGTGCCGTGCCATCGCAGCCACATCGATTATTTGCTGCTTTCGTATCTGCTGTTCCGTAATGGCCTGACCCCGCCGCACATCGCCGCCGGGATCAACCTCAACATGCCGGTGATCGGCAGCCTGCTGCGCCGTGGCGGCGCGTTCTTCATGCGCCGTACGTTCAAGGGCAACCCGCTCTACACCTCGGTGTTCAACGAATACCTGCACACCCTGTTCACCAAAGGTTTCCCGGTCGAATACTTCGTCGAAGGTGGCCGCTCGCGCACCGGGCGCATGCTGCAACCGAAAACCGGGATGCTCGCGATCACCTTGCGCAGCTTCCTGCGGTCGTCGCGCATGCCGATTGTGTTCGTGCCGGTCTATATCGGCTACGAGCGCGTGCTGGAAGGCCGGACTTACCTCGGCGAACTGCGTGGTGCGAGCAAAAAGAAAGAATCGATTTTCGACATCTTCAAAGTCATCGGCGCCCTCAAGCAGCGCTTTGGCCAAGTGGCGGTGAACTTCGGCGAGCCGATCAAACTCGCAGAGTTCCTCGACGGCGAGCAGCCAGACTGGCGTCAACAGCAACTCGGTCCGCAGTTCAAACCGGCCTGGCTCAACGAAACCACCAACCGCCTCGGCGAGAAAGTCGCGCAGCATCTGAACGAAGCGGCGGCGATCAACCCGGTCAATCTGGTGGCACTGGCGTTACTGTCCACCAGCCGCCTGGCGCTGGACGATCGGGCCATGGCGCGGGTGCTCGATCTGTATCTGGCGTTGTTGCGCAAGGTTCCATATTCGCCGCACACCACGCTGCCGGACGGTGACGGGCGCGCACTGATCGAGCACGTGAAGGACATGGATCTGCTGTCCGAGCAGAGCGATGCGCTGGGCAAAATTTTGTACCTGGACGAGCAAAACGCCGTCCTGATGACTTACTACCGCAACAACGTCCTGCACATTTTCGCGTTGCCGTCGTTGCTCGCGAGTTTCTTCCAGAGCGCGTCGCGCATGAGTCGCGAGCAGATCCTGCGCTACACCCGCGCGCTGTATCCGTACCTGCAATCGGAGCTGTTCATACGCTGGTCGCTGGACGAACTGGATGCGGTAATCGATCAATGGCTCGAAGCGTTCGTCGAGCAAGGCCTGCTGCGTTTCGAGAACGACGTTTACCTGCGCCCGGCGCCGAGCTCGCGGCATTTCGTGTTGCTGACGTTGCTGTCGAAGAGCATCGCCCAGACCTTGCAGCGCTTCTACATGACGGTTTCCCTGCTGCTCAACAGCGGCCAGAACAGCATCAGCGCCGAAGAACTGGAAGACCTCTGCACGGTCATGGCCCAGCGCCTGTCGATCCTGCATGGCTTGAACGCGCCGGAGTTTTTCGACAAGAGCCTGTTCCGCCACTTCATCCAGACGATGCTCGACCTCGACGTGCTCAAGCGTGATGAGGCCGGCAAGCTGAGCTATCACGAACTGCTCGGCGAACTGGCCGAAGGTGCGGCGAAACGGGTGTTGCCGGCGGAGATCCGCTTGTCGATCCGTCAAGTGGCGTTGCATCGCAGCGAAGATGCCGCGGACCAGGCTTAGTTGGAAACGGCTGTAACTTTCTGACAATGACTATAAGAACAAGGATGTTCTTATAACCTGCCAATTATGAATTAATAGAGGCCCATTTAATCCCGATACGGACATCATGACGAGCCAATTAGATAACACCACCCCTTATATCACCCTGACTTTTAGTTTACCTGAAGACTTTTCACCCCCAAGCGGCGGTGAAGGCGAAACCTATATAAACGTTAAAACCTCCAACACTTCTGCCCCCGTCAAAGTGGCGCAACTCCGTGAACCAATACTGCGCAACGGGCGCTGGAATTTTTCGTTTGCGCACAACTATTCCGATGTCAGCGCCAAATACCTTGTGACGATCAACATGACCCATAACGGAGTTCCTTTGCTGATTGATCTGAACTACTTTGTGATAGTCCATCGTGCGCCGCACCGACAGACCCTGCATCTGAGCCCCATTGGCCGTCTCTACATCCAGGCGCAAACACCCCGAGTGGTCGAACCCGAACATGCCGTCACCGTTGCCGCCCACGAGCATGACGACACACACGCACTGGTCACCCAAATCCATGTCAGCGAAAAAATGGCGGAGGCGTTTTATCTGGAATACGATCCTGCCACTGTTATTCCCGGCAAGCGCTATACGCTGACCGCCACTGAAAACGAATACCAGAATTCAATAGCGGTACATCCGGCATCCGTTGTATTAAAGCCCTTTAGCAAGGTCTGAAAGACGCCCAACACGTTTATCTTCGTCGTTCGTTAACTCGCTGCTTATTCGTTCAGTAATTCAGGACATACCCTACATAGAGTTCGCTGCTCTCGGCGATATGCTGACGACTCGTCATTTCCGACGATGAATTTAATAAGGAAATCAAAGTGAACAACGACTACGAAAAGAGCATCAGCGGCACCGTGCACTTTCTACTAAGAATTGAGTTACCCACCCACTCGACACTTTACGTCAATCTGTTGGATGTCACTTGCGCAGATGCCCCCGCCAAAGAACTCGCCCGGCAAGTCATCCCTCACGCAAAAACAACGGGTTTGGACTTTACCTTGCGGTACAAGATGGCCGATGTCCTGCCTGACCACCGCTATGCAATCCGTGCACGGATCGAAACCAGCGAACAAGTGATCTTCGCGACCACCAAAGATCACACAGTGCAGTTGGGTGTCGACCACCTCCGCCCTGAAGACGTTATTGTCCGCAACGTTCGTACCAAACCAGACAGTAACTTCTAAGCCCTGCGCTGAAAAAATCCGCTAAATTGTCGTTGGCGCCGGTCTTCTCGAGCGCCAAGGACAGGATTTAATTCATGAACAAACGCTCACTTCTGGGACTGGTTGCTTTGCTCAGTGCCTGCCAAACCCTGCAACCGACCGCCAAAACCAGCCTTGATGGCGAAGTCTTCTACCTGCAACGTATCGCCCTGCCGCCAACCGCCACCCTGAGCGTCATCTTGCAAGACGTGTCTCTGGCCGACGCTCCCGCCCTGGTGCTCAATGAACAGAAAGGCCCCGTTAAAGGTCAGGTGCCATTACCCTTTCATCTGAGCTACGATCCAGCGCAGGTCAAACCGGGCCATCGGTATTCAGTCAGCGCGCGTATCGAGTTGGATGGCAAGCTGATGTTCATCACCACCGAACATCACGCCGTGCAACTGGATGGCAGCGATCCGCAGCCACTGAAAATCCGCGTTGACGCAGTCCGTTAATTTTATTTTTTGAACAAGGAAGCTGCCATGTTCCGCCCTACCCTTCGCTTCGCCGGCCTCTGCGCAGGCTTGATGATTTCCGCCAGCGCCATGGCGCTATCGCTCAGTGACCTGTCGCAAAAAGACGCCACCGGCGGCCTCAAGGATGCTCTGACCCAAGGTGCGCAACTGGCTGTGAAACAACTCGGTACACCGGGCGGGTTCAGCAACAACCCGGACGTGAAAATCGAACTGCCGGGCAAGCTGGGCAAGGTCGCCAGCAAAATGAAGCAGTTCGGCATGGGTGACCAGGTTGATCAACTGGAAACCAGCATGAACAAAGCAGCGGAAACCGCCGTGACCCAGGCGCAGCCAATCCTGGTGGATGCGGTGAAAAAAATGAGCGTGGAGGATGCCAAGGGAATTCTCAGCGGCGGCAACGATTCGGCCACCCAGTACCTGAACAAAACCAGCCGCGAACAGATCCGCGCCAAGTTCCTGCCAATCGTCAAGCAGGCCACCGACCAAGTCGGCCTGGCCAAGCAGTACAACTCATTCGCCGGCCAAGCCGCGACCATGGGCGTGATCGATACAAAAAATGCCAACATCGAAAGCTACGTGACCGAGCAGGCGCTGAACGGCTTGTTCGAGATGATCGGCAAACAGGAAGAAACCATTCGCCAGAATCCTGCTGCGGCAGCGACCAGTCTGGCGAAGAAAGTGTTCGGCACACTCTAATAAGCCTCTACACCGATCTTGTGGGAGCGAGCAGGCTCGCTCCCACAGGTCAGCGTAAATCCGCGAGAACAGGTCGGCTGTCAGGCCGCCAAGACAACCAGTCAAACCGGTTCTTTCTTGATGCGGAACCACGCCGCATACAGCGCCGGCAAAAACAGCAACGTCAACGCCGTCGCCACAATCAACCCGCCCATGATCGCCACTGCCATCGGCCCGAAGAACACGCTGCGTGACAGCGGGATCATCGCCAGCACCGCAGCGAGCGCCGTCAGCACGATCGGCCGGAAACGCCGCACCGTGGCCTCGATGATCGCCTCCCAGGGTTTGAGCCCGGCGGCGATGTCCTGCTCGATCTGGTCCACCAGAATCACCGAGTTGCGCATGATCATCCCGGACAACGCGATGGTCCCGAGCATGGCCACAAAACCAAACGGCTGGCGGAACACCATCAGGAACAGGGTTACGCCGATCGAACCCAAGGGTGCCGTGAGAAACACCATCACAGTGCGTGAGAAGCTTCGCAGTTGCAGCATCAACAACGTCAGCACCACCACGATGAACAGCGGCACACCAGCCTTCACCGAGTTCTGACCACGGGCCGAATCCTCAACCGTGCCGCCGACTTCCAACAAGTAGCCGTCAGGCAGTTCGGCGCGGATCGGATCGAGCGTGGGCATGATCTGCTGCACCAGCGTCGCCGGTTGTTCCTTGCCATAGATGTCGGCGCGGACCGTCACGTTCGGCAAGCGGTTGCGGTGCCAGATGATGCCTTCTTCAAAGCCGTATTCCAGCGTCGCGATTTGCGACAGCGCCACGCTGCGACCGTTGTCGGTCGGCACCGCCAGGCTTGGCAGCAACGACAGTTCGGTGCGTTCATGCAACGTGCCGCGCAGAAGGATTTCGATCAACTCGTTGTCTTCGCGGTATTGGCTGACGCTGGAACCGGTCAGTGAACTTTGCAGAAACTTCGACAGGTTCGCCGTGCTTACGCCCAGCGCACGTGCGCGGTCCTGATCGATGTTCAGATAAACCACTTTGCTCGGCTCTTCCCAGTCGAGGTGGACGTTGGCCACATGGGGATTCTCGCGAACCTTGGCCGCCACTTTGCGGGCCAGGGCGCGGACGTCCTCGATGTGTTCACCGGTAACGCGGAACTGCACCGGATAGCCGACCGGCGGGCCGTTTTCCAGACGAGTCACCCGCGAGCGCAGGGCCGGGAATTGTTCGTTGAGGGTTTCGATCAGCCAGGTGCGCAGGGTTTCGCGGTCCTCGATGGTCTTGGCCAGGACGACAAACTGGGCGAAGCTCGCCGCAGGAAGTTGCTGATCCAGCGGTAGGTAAAAGCGCGGCGAACCGGTGCCAACGTAGGCCACGTAATTATCGATGCCGGCGTGATCCTTCAATAAACCTTCAAGGCGTTTAACCTCGTCAGCGGTGTTGCTCAGCGAAGCGCCCTCAGCCAGTTTCAGATCGACCATCAACTCCAGCCGGCCCGAGGCAGGGAAGAATTGTTGGGGCACAAAACGGAACAACACGATGGAGGCGATAAACAACACCACGGTCAGCGTGATCACCGTCTTGCGCCAACGCACGCACCACTCCACCAGGCGTCGGACACGTTCATAAAAAGGCGTGGCGTAAGGATCAGGCTGACCAATGCCGTGTTTCGCTGCATGAATCTTCGCCAGATCCGGCAGGAGTTTTTCCCCCAGATACGGCACGAAAACCACGGCGGCAATCCACGACGCCAGCAGCGCGATGGTCACGACCTGGAAGATCGAGCGCGTGTACTCACCCGTGCCCGATTGCGCAGTGGCAATCGGCAGGAAACCGGCCGCGGTGATCAGCGTGCCGGTAAGCATCGGGAACGCGGTGCTGGTCCAGGCGTAACTCGCGGCTTTGATCCGGTCGAAGCCCTGCTCCATTTTGATCGCCATCATTTCCACGGCGATGATCGCGTCGTCCACCAGCAAGCCCAACGCCAGCACCAAGGCACCGAGGGAAATCTTGTGCAGGCCGATGCCGAAGTAATACATGCAGGCGAAGGTCATCGCCAACACCAGCGGAATCGCCAGCGCCACCACCATGCCGGTGCGCACGCCGAGGGAGAAGAAGCTCACCAACAGGACGATGGCCAAGGCTTCCACCAGCACTTGTACAAACTCACCGACACCGGTTTTCACCGCAGCGGGCTGATCGGAAACCTTGCGCAGTTGCATGCCGGCCGGAAGGTTTTTCTGGATTCTGGCGAACTCGATTTCCAGCGCCTTGCCCAGCACCAGAATATCGCCGCCGCCCTTCATCGCCACGGCAAGACCGATGGCGTCTTCAGCCATGAAGCGCATGCGTGGCGCCGGTGGATCGTTAAAACCACGGTGCACGTCCGCGACATCGGAGATACGGAACGTGCGATCACCGACGCGAATCGGGAAGTTCTTGATCTCTTCGACCGTCTGAAAATTCCCAGAAACCCGTAGCTGCAATCGCTCACTGGTGGTTTCAAAGAAACCGGCCGTGGACATCGCGTTCTGCTCTTCCAGCGCCTGCTGCACCGCTGCCAATGGCAAGCCGAGAGTGGCGAGTTTGACGTTGGAGAGTTCGATCCAGATCTTCTCGTCCTGCAGCCCGAGTAGATCGACCTTGCCCACATCCTTGACCCGTTGCAGCTGAATCTGGATGCGGTCGGCGTAGTCCTTGAGCACCGCGTAATCAAAACCGTCGCCGGTCAGCGCATAGATATTGCCGAACGTGGTGCCGAATTCATCGTT
The DNA here is from genome assembly GCF_045447035.1 of Pseudomonas sp. O230. NCBI lineage: Bacteria > Pseudomonadati > Pseudomonadota > Gammaproteobacteria > Pseudomonadales > Pseudomonadaceae > Pseudomonas > Pseudomonas sp. O230. The sequence continues at coordinate 356,053 of NZ_JBJGXN010000005.1, forward strand.
GAAAAAAGGCCCCTGAATGCCCGGCGGCAAGGTATGACGGATGTCGCTGATCTTCTTGCGCACCTGATACCAGAGGTCCGGGATCTCCACCGAGTGCATGGAGTCACGCGCAACGAACGTCACCTGGGATTCACCCGGTCGGGAGAACGAAACGATGCGCTCGTACTCGCCGGTTTCCATCAGCTTCTTTTCAATGCGCTCGCTGACCTGGCGCGACACTTCCTCGGCGGTGGCGCCCGGCCAGTTCGTGCGGATTACCATGGCCTTGAAGGTGAATGGCGGGTCTTCGCTTTGTCCAAGCTTGGTGTAGGAAAGTGCCCCCACGACCGCCAGCAACAGCATCAGGAACAGTACGATCTGGCGGTTACGCAACGCCCATTCGGAAAGATTGAAACCCATCGGGGATTACTCCTTGTCCGCCAGATTGACCACGCGGTTGGAGCGATCCACCGGGCGCACTTGCTGCCCGTCATGCAGCACATGCACACCGGCGGCCACCACCCAGTCACTGGCGTTCAGACCTTCGAGCACCGGCACGGTTTTCTCGCCGAATGCACCGACCCGGACCGGGGCTTTTTTCAGGGTGTTATTGGCGCCAAGCACCCAAACGTAAGTGGCGCCGTTTTCGGCGGTGACTGCCGAGAGCGGTACCGACAACGCCACGACATCGGCAGTCTGGATAAATACCCGGGCGCTCTGGCCGAGCTCGGCCGGAACCTTGCCCGCGGTGAACGCAATGCGGGCGGCGAAGGTACGGGACTTTGGATCAGCGGCGGGCGACAACTCACGGATGCGTCCGGCGAACCGTTGGTCGGGCTGGGTCCAGAGTTCCACCGACACCGGCTGCCCGACCTTGAAACGACCGAAGCTCTGCTCCGGCAAACTGATCAACACTTCACGTTCGCCATCGGTGGCGAGGGTAAGCACCGTTTGCCCGGCGGCGACGACTTGCCCGACTTCCACTGCACGTTTGGCCACGACGCCGTCCTGAGGCGCGCGTAGCACCGCGTAACTCGCCTGATTGGTCGAGACATTGAACTCGGCCTTGATCTGCTTCAGACGTGCTTCACCGGATCGGTAGAGATTTTCGGAATTGTCGTACTGCGAGCGGCTGACCATCTGACGATCCATCAGCGTTTTGTAACGATCGCGCTCGGCACGCACCAGGTTCAGATTGGCTTCGGCGGCCGCGACTTGGGCACGGGTGGCTTCCAGTTGCAGGCGAACGTCCTGGGGATCGAGTTCCGCCAGCGGTTGATCGGCCTTGACCCGCTGTCCCTCTTCGACCAGTCGTCGGCTGACTTTGCCACCGATGCGAAAGGCCAGATCCGGCTCGTAGCGAGCACGAACTTCACCGGGATAGCTTTCCATCGCCTGCGCCGAAGGCTCTGGCTGCACGACCATGGCCGGTCGAACAGTGACTTGCGGCGCCTCTTCGTGACCACACGCAGACAATAAAAAAGTCAGACTGATTGGCAATGCGAGGGGCAAGGCATAGCGGAACATGGCGAAGGACCTTTCGCTAATGGTGCTTGGAATAATTATACTGGCCGGTATGTTATTAATAGCAAACTCACCAGTCCAGTATTAAAAGCGAATATGGCGAACAATCTTTCAGCACCCAATGGTCCGGGCCGCCCCAAGGATCTGGCCAAGCGCCAGGCCATCCTCGATGCGGCGAAAGTCCTGTTTCTGAGCAACGGTTATGCGAGCACCAGCATGGACGCCGTCGCGGCCGAGGCTGGCGTATCCAAGCTGACCGTCTACAGCCATTTCAACGACAAGGAGACACTCTTCTCCGCCGCCGTGGTCGCCAAGTGCGAAGAACAACTGCCTACGCTGTTTTTCGAATTGCCCGACGGCATTTCCGTGGAAACGGTGCTGTTGAACATCGCACGCGGCTTTCACCACCTGATCAACAGCGATGAATCGGTAAACCTGCACCGATTGATGATGACGCTCGGCTGCCAGGACCCGAAACTCTCGCAGATCTTCTTCGAGGCCGGGCCGGAGCGCATGCTGCTTGGCATGGAGCGCTTGCTGGGCAAAGTCCATCAGAGCGGTGTGTTGAGCATCGACAAGCCACGTAACGCGGCCGAGCATTTCTTTTGCCTGCTCAAGGGTGCGGGGAATTTTCGCCTGTTGTATGGCTGTGGCGCGCCGTTGACCGGGGATGCGGCGGAGGAACATGTGCGGGAAGTGGTGGGGTTGTTTATGCGGGCTTATCGGCCAGAGACAGCCTGACAGTTATCAATTGCTGTTCTGCCCCCTTCGCGAGCCTGCTCGCGAAGGAAGCGCCACGGTCTTAAGGCTTCAACGCTTTCTTCGGATAAATGTCATACCGACTGGATTTGCCGTCCAGCGCATGACTTGGCTTCGGCCCGGCAATGCACGGCGCCTTGCGCGGGCGCTTTACCACCACCCGATGGCTGGCCAGCGCCAACGCCGCTTCGAGCAACGCCGGCGCATCCGGGTCATCCCCCACCAACGGCCGAAACAGACGCATTTCCTTCTTCACCAGCGCCGTTTTCTCACGATGCGGAAACATTGGATCGAGGTAGATCACCTGCGGCGGCTCGCCTTCCCAGTTGCGCATCACCTCGATCGAATTGCCCTTGAGCAATCGCATGCGCGCGACAATCGACGCCACATCGAAATCTTCCGCGCCACGCGCCAGTCCATCCTCAAGCAAGGCACCAATCAGCGGCTGACGTTCGATCAAGCTCATCTCGCAGCCCAGGCTCGCCAGAACGAACGCATCCTTGCCCAGCCCCGCCGTGGCATCCAGCACCCGCGGGCGCACGCCCTGGGCAATGCCCACCGCCTTGGCGATCATCTGACCTGTGCCACCACCGAACAAGCGCCGATGGGCGGCGCCGCCCTCGACGAAGTCCACCCGCACCGGTCCCGGTGCGTCCGGGCCGAGCTGTTGCAGTTGCAAACCCTGTTCACCCACCTGCAAGGCAAATTCGCCGTCATCGACCTGCAAAGGCAGGCCCAGGCGCTCGGCCCATTGCTCGGCCTGTGGCTGAAACGCCGCGCCCAGGGCCTCGACACGGATGCGGCAAGCCGCCGGTTGCTCAATCATGGGAAAACACGCTCAAAAAATTAATGATCGGCAAAAACGGCCGATAACAAAACTAACGAGCATTTTGCCAGAGCTGAGCGTCGACCGAGAGAAATGTCAGACATTCAACGCACATCGATAGGTTACATCTCGCCCCACGGCGATTTTGGCCTGCGAAACTCCCAAGCACTGAGCGGCGTCAGTCACCTGTGGCAGGATTTTTTTGCCCAGGCCCTGGCCGATCAGTCGGGCGATGTCGTGCCGGCGTCTCTCAACTTCCCACCGGTCGATCTCGAGAGCCCGGAAGAACCCACGGTTGGCAGCGAACTGCTGGCGCACATCGTTTCCCAGCGCGAATGCGATGTGAAGGAAACCCAGGTCAAACCACCAGAGCCGCTGTTCCTGCCGATTGCCGAGTTCGAAATGGACCTGGCCGACAAACCGTTCCCGCCGTTCCCGGCAGAAGAAATCGTCGCGCAACAGAAACAGCAGGATTTCGAAAGCGGCTGGGTTCGCCCGATCGTACTTGCCGCCGGTCAGCTCGTACCGGAAGCCGGCCCGGCACCACAACCGCGTCCACTGCACCTGCCGATTGCCGAATTTGAAATGGATCTGCTGGACAAGCCATTCCCGCCGTTCCCGCCCGAAGAGCTGGCGGAGCAACAGAAAAACTTCGATTTCGATATCGGCTGGGCTCGCCCTATCGTGCTGCAGAACCTGCGCATCGCCGCCTGACCCTCAGCGACACACCCACCACGGCCCGACATCCAGATGAAAATGATTGCGGTGGGCGGCGTTGTAGTCCGGGCTCAATACCACACTGAACATCGCGCAGGCGCTATCGCGGACCTGATGTAAAAACCGTGCATCCTGATTATTCTTCGGCCAATCCTTAAGCACGCTGATGGCGCGCCCGTCCGCCAGACGAAAACCGGCAATATCCAGCGCATCGGCGCTGGCATGCTGGCTCAACCTGCCGTTCTCGCGGCCGTAGACATTGCGGCAGGCAAAGCTGCCGAGATGATCGACACGGGTAACCGCTTGCCCGTAGATCGCCTGCGCAGCGGGTTGCAACGCATGGTGTTCAAACAGGGCAAACGACACCGCCAGACGGCAACTGGCGAGAAAACTGCTGTTCAGCACAACATCGCCGCCCTGCACGCGCAAGGTGTCGTTCAACGGACACTTTGCGTCAGGGCTGTCGGCCTGATGAGCCACGCGCAATCCGGAACTGCTCAGGGCTTGTTCGCACAATTGCGGGTTGTCGCGCAGCAGCATCAGTTTGTAGCGGGTCAGCAGGTTCGGTTCGGCCTTCACGTCCAACGGCGCCCACGGATTCCACTGCGGCGGCAGTACGATCCAGCCGCGCCAGATGCTCACCCCTGCCGCACCCACCATCAGCGCCAACACCAGCAGCACCCGCAAAAACCGCATCGTCAGCCTTTGAACAATTGATTGGCCTGCGCGTACGGCATCGAGCGCGCGGTAAAGCTGAACGTACCCGAAGTCTTGATCTCATGCGCCGCCCGATAAAATTCGCCCAGCGCCGCCAGCGCGAGCGCCGAACCGACACTGATGCGCTTGACGCCCATTTCGCTCAACTCTTCGACCGTCAGCTTCAACCCGCCGGACATCAACACATTGACCGGTTTCGGCGCCACGGCGCGCACCACGGCCAACACGTCTTCGGCACTGCGCAAACCCGGCGCATACAGCACGTCGGCACCGGCCTCGGCGAACGCTTGCAAGCGGCGGATCGTATCGTCCAGATCAGGATTGCCGTGCAGGAAGTTCTCGGCGCGGGCCGTCAGCGTGAAGGGGAATGGCAAGCTGCGTGCGGCGGCGACGGCGGCTTCGATTCGCGCCACTGCATGCTCGAAGCAGTAGATCGGAGCATCAGCGCGGCCGGTTGCATCTTCGATCGAACCGCCGACGGCGCCTGCGGCGGCGGCTTGCAGAATGCTTTGGGCGCATTCGGCAGGGTCGTCGGCAAAACCGTTTTCCAGATCGACCGCAACCGGCAGGTCCGTCGCGGCGACGATCGCCCGAAGGTTCGCCAAGGTATCGTCCAGTGTCAGCCCGCCATCGGGTCGGCCCCGGGAAAACGCATAACCGGCACTGGTGGTCGCCAGTGCCTCGAAGCCCAGGCTGGCGAGCATTTTCGCCGAGCCGGCGTCCCACGGGTTGGGAATGACAAAAGCGCCGGCGCGTTCATGCAGTGCTTTGAACGCCTGGGCTCGAAGGGTTTGCGCATCCATTGGCAGGCTCCTGAAAAAGGCAGGGAATCCGCCTCAGAGCAGGCCAAGTTGCTCCGCGGCGGGCTCTCTGTATAGCTCAGGCAGCGGCGGCAAGCCAGGCAAACGCAGCATCAGTTTTGCGTGGAAACGTTGCGCCAGTTTCGCCGCCAGCAGGTTGTCGGCGGTGTGCAGGAAGATATACGGCGTGCGCCCCTCTTCGATCCACAGGGCGATTTTCTCGACCCACGGCACGAGGAACGGATCGTTGGCTTCCAGTTGCGGATGGCCGATGAAGCGCACTTGCGGGAATTGAGTGAACGCTGCGGGACGGGGCGGAACCCTGGGTTTCTTCGATTGAGCGTGGAGTACCGAAGGATCGGTCGAGGTGCAGCTGAACAGTGCGCGTGGATCAAGGCAGATACGCTCGACACCACGGTCCAGCAACAGGCGATTGAGCGAGCGCTCGGCATCGCCCTTGGCGAAGAACGCGTCATGCCGCACTTCGATGGCCAGAGGCCGGTCCACCGCGTCGATAAAACCCGCCAGCTCGTGCAATCGTTGCGGGGTGAAGCTTTTCGACAACTGCAACCACAACGGCGACACCCGCTCACCTAGCGGGCTGAGCAATTGCAGAAAGGTTTCGGTGGCGGTCAATTGTTCGCGCAGGTCACCACCGTGGCTGATGTCACCGGGGAATTTGGCGGTGAAGCGAAAGTGTTCGGGCATGGTCTCGGCCCAACGCTGCACGGTGCTGGCAGCCGGGCTCGCGTAGAAGGTCGTATTGCCTTCAACGGCGTTGAATACTTGAGAATAGAGATTGAGAAATTCGGAGGATTTCGCGTCTTGCGGATAGAGGTAATCGCGCCAGGCGTTTTCACTCCAGGACGGGCAGCCGAGGTAGTAAGGCTGCAACATCAGATGTACAGGTCGAGGCCCAGCACGTCCGAATCCCAATCGACAAAACCGGCGGTGCTGAGGTAGCTGGCCAGGGCCATCGCGACGCTTTTGCTCATGGCGCGGTGGTAAATCATGTCTTGCTGACGCGCGGGGAGATTGCTCAGGCGCTGCGCGGAGGCTTTGGCAGCCCGGGCTGCCAGTTGCTCTTCGGAAGGGAATTCCAGCTCACCTTCGATATCGACGGATTCGTCCTCAACCACATGCCCTTTGCGAGGCTTGCGCTTGATGGGGTAGGACTGAGAGGAAAGGCCGTCTATGCGCATAATGTCATGCTCGGTATCAGTGATGGCAGTTTAGTGGCGCATAGCCCACTTCGCAAACCGCTTGGTGATAACTAGAACACAGAATTGCGAAAAGGTTTAAAGGCGGGGGCATAAAACGACGATTGGCGTTGGCTGGGGGACCGCCGTCGCAGGCAAGCCAGCTGGCTTGCCTGCGATTGGGCCAACCCCGGAGCTGCGAATCAACGCGCTTTCGGCGTCGCCACTTTATCCCGCAGATAAACCGGCTGCGCCTCATCCGCCACAATCGCTTCGCCCCGCTCCCAGGCAAATCGCGCCAGGCTCAGCAGGTCTTCGGCGTGAGGCAGCATGCCTGCGTCCTGACCGCTCAGGTTGACGGCGATACGTTCGGCATAGCCCCAACCGGTGCCGGCGCCAAACCAGTCACCGCTGGCATCCGCCGGCAACGCCGCCACTTCCGGCGGCAATACAGCTTCGTTGCCGACCAGGCGCATCTCACCCGCCGTTTCGCGGTAGCAGCCCCAATAAACCTCATCCATTCGCGCATCGATGGCGGACGCGACCTGGCTTACACCGTGCTCGCGATACGCCCGTTGTGCCAGCACCGCCAGGTTCGACACCGGCAGTACCGGGCGATCCAGAGCAAACGCCAGGCCCTGCACCACACCGATGGCGATCCGCACGCCAGTGAATGCGCCCGGCCCACGGCCAAAAGCAATGGCATCGACCGCTTGCAAGGTGGTCCCGGCATCAGCGAGCAATTGCTGGATCATCGGCAATAGCTTCTGCGCATGCAGGCGCGGGATCACCTCGTAATGGCTCGTCACTTTGCCGTCATGCAGCAAGGCAACGGAGCAAGCTTCAGTCGCGGTGTCCAGGGCCAGCAAGGTGCTCATCGATGTTTCCGTAAGAGAGGTCAGAAAAAGTGCGCCAGTATAAACAACTACGGCCCGCAAGCGGGCCGTAGAAGATGAAGCGGTTCAGACTTTTCAGCTCAACGCTTCAAGCACCTTGCCGGTGATCACTTCAACCGAACCGACGCCAGCGATGTGGCTGTACTTCGGTTTGCCGTCAGTGGCAGCCGACAGCTTCTGGTAGAACTCGACCAGCGGCTTGGTCTGCGAGTGGTAGACCGACAGGCGATGACGCACGGTTTCTTCAGTGTCGTCCTTGCGCTGCACCAGCTCTTCACCGGTGATGTCGTCTTTACCGGCGATTTTCGGAGGGTTGTAGACGGTGTGGTACACGCGGCCGCTGGCCTCGTGAACGCGACGACCGGCGATACGCTGAACGATTTCTTCGTCATCGACGGCGATTTCGACCACGTGGTCCAGTTCGACGCCAGCCTTCACCAGGGCTTCAGCCTGAGGAATGGTGCGCGGGAAACCGTCGAACAGGAAACCGTTGGCGCAATCCGCCTGGCTGATGCGTTCCTTGACCAGATTGATGATCAGGTCATCGGAAACCAGGCCACCGCTGTCCATGACGCTCTTGGCGATCAGGCCCAGCTCGGTGCCGGCCTTGACCGCAGCACGCAGCATGTCGCCGGTGGAGATTTGCGGGATGCCGAACTTTTCGGTGATGAACTTAGCCTGAGTACCTTTACCGGCCCCGGGAGCTCCCAGCAGAATGACGCGCATCGATGTGCTCCTCAATTTTTTATATAGATAACAACGGATTCGCCTCGTGGGGCCAATCTCAAAAACAGGGTCGTGACCGCCCAAACGGCCAAAGGTTGATCAAGATACACAGCAGATCCTACGCACACAAGCCGCCGAAAGTCGGAGAAACCCGCGCCTTGCGTGACCTTGCGACGGGGTACCCCAAGTCGCAACCCCATCATTAACTGTCGCCTGACAGCACTTTCCAACCCCGAGCGGACGGACACTCGACGCCCGCATCGAGCGCCCGAACCCTCGACGAAAACCTTAGCCGGTATTTCGCAAACCGGCGGCAATACCCGCCACAGACACCAGCAGCGCCTGCTCCACCGGGCTGCCCTGTGCCACCTCCTGCTGTCGCGAACGTGCCAGTAACTCGGCCTGCAATAGATGAAGCGGGTCGAGGTAGGTGTTGCGCAAGCGGATGAATTCGAGGGTGTCTGGGCTATGTGCCAGTAGCTGCGACTGACCAGTCAGACCAAGCACCACCGCACACGCCTGCGACAATAGGTCGCGTAAATGCGCCCCCAAAGGCAGCAGATCCGGCTCGACCAGGCGCTCATCATAGGAGCGGGCGATATCGGCGTCGGCCTTGGCCAGGACCATTTCCAGCATATCGATGCGCGTGCGGAAGAACGGCCACTGTTCGCGCATCTGCCCCAACAGCTCGCCTTCGCCACGCTCCAGCGCTTTGCTCAACGCGGCTTCCCAGCCGAGCCAGGCCGGCAGCATCAAGCGTGTCTGGGTCCAACCGAAGATCCACGGAATCGCCCGCAGGCTTTCGATTCCCCCGGCGCGGCGCTTGGCCGGGCGACTGCCCAGCGGCAGGCGCCCCAACTCCTGCTCGGGGGTGGACTGGCGGAAATACTCGACGAATTGCGGATTTTCCCGCACCACGGCGCGGTAAGCGCTGACACCGTCTGCCGCCAATTCGTCCATCAAATGGCGCCAGGCGGGTTCCGGCGGTGGCGGTGGCAGCAAAGTCGCTTCCAGCACCGCCGCCAGGTACAGATTGAGGTTCTGTTCGGCAATGTCCGGCAGGCCGAATTTGAAACGAATCATTTCCCCTTGCTCGGTGGTGCGGAAACGCCCCGCCACCGAACCCGGTGGCTGCGACAGGATCGCCGCGTGCGCCGGGCCGCCGCCACGGCCCACGGTGCCACCGCGACCGTGGAACAGCAGCAGTTCCACTTGCTGCTCACGACAGATGTCGACCAGCCGTTCCTGCGCCCGATACTGCGCCCAGGCCGCCGCCGTGGTCCCGGCGTCCTTGGCCGAGTCGGAATAGCCGATCATCACTTCCTGCGGGCCTTGCAGGCGCGCGCGATAACCCGGCAGCAGCAACAGCTTTTCAATCACCGGGCCGGCGTTATCGAGGTCAGCGAGGGTTTCGAACAGCGGCACCACACGCATCGGCCGCAACACACCAGACTCTTTGAGCAGCAGTTGCACGGCCAGCACGTCGGAGGCGGCGCCGGCCATGGAGATCACGTACGAACCGAGCGAAGCACCCGGCGCCGCAGCGATTTCCCGGCACGTGGCGAGCACTTCAGCGGTGTCGGCGGAGGGCTTGAAGTACGCCGGCAGCAACGGACGACGGTTGTTCTGCTCGCGCATCAGGAAGACGATGCGCTCCTCTTCGCTCCAGTCTTCGTAGCGACCGAGGCCGAGGTAATCGGTAATTTCAGTCATCGCCGCCGTGTGACGGGACGAATCCTGACGCACATCGAGACGCACCAGGAACAAACCGAACGTCACCGCACGACGCAGGCAATCAAGCAACGGTCCATCGGCGATCACGCCCATGCCGCACTCGTGCAGCGACTGGTAGCAAAGCTCCAGCGGATCAAGCAAATCGCGGTTGTTTTGCAGCACATCGGCGGGGGCCGGCGTGGCGGTCGTCAAAGACGTGTGGGCCCAGTTTCGAGTGGCGCGCAGGCGTTCGCGCAGTTGTTTAAGGACGGCGCGATACGGTTCGGCGCTGTCGCCAGCCTTGGCTTTCAGGGCGTCACTGGCCTGTTGCATCGACAATTCGGCCGCGAGGTGATCGACATCGCGCACATACAAATCGGCAGCCATCCAGCGCGCCAGCAGCAACACCTCACGGGTCACGGCAGCGGTCACGTTCGGATTGCCATCGCGGTCGCCGCCCATCCATGACGCAAAGCGAATCGGCGCAGCCTCCAACGGCAAATGCAGGTCGGTGGCATCGTGCAGGGCTTTATCGGCCTTGCGCAAATAGTTCGGGATTGCTTGCCACAGCGAATGCTCGATCACCGCGAAACCCCATTTGGCCTCGTCCACAGGCGTCGGGCGGGTGCGGCGGATTTCTTCGGTGTGCCAGGCTTCGGCGATCAGGCGCTGCAACTTCGATTGAATCTGCTCGCGCTCGGCGCTGGTCAGGTCGCGGTGATCCTGAGCGGCGAGTTGCGCGGCGATGGCGTCGTATTTCTGGATCAGCGTGCGGCGCGCGACTTCGGTCGGGTGCGCGGTCAGGACCAGTTCGATTTCCAGCCGTCCCAATTGCCGGGCCAGGGATTCAGCGCCATGGCCTTCGGCAAGCAGGCGTGCGAGCAATTCGGGCAGCACACGCGCTTCGAACGGCGCGGGTTGCGATTCTTCGCGGCGATGGATCAGTTGATATTGCTCGGCGATGTTGGCCAGGTTGAGAAACTGGTTGAACGCCCGCGCGACCGGCAGCAACTGGTCTTCGCTCAACTGATTGAGGCTGGCGCTCAGTTCGGCGTCCATCGAACCGCGACGGTCGGCCTTGGCGCCCTTGCGGATCTGCTCGATCTTGTCGAGAAAATCGTCCCCGTACTGCTCACGAATGGTGTTGCCCAGCAGCTCACCCAACAGGTGAACGTCCTCGCGCAAGCGTGCATCAATATCGGTCATCAGCCGTTCTCCAGCGAAAAATCCGGTGTGCTTCGTGGTTCAAGAGTGCCGCCCTAAAGCGCTTCTTACAAGCAGACGACGAAGGGACTTTAAACCTCGGGCCCGCGAGCTAGTCTGAAGAGTAAGCCGTACAACGGCTTTCGCCGGCCATGACCGGACACTTACCCTGCCTGCCACGAGCAGGCGCGCCATGAGGTTTTTATGAAAATCCGCGAGCTTGCCCATCATTGGGAAGAAAACGCCAAGGGTCGCCTGACCGACACCGGCTACGCGATTCATCTGGACGTGGAGGCCGCCGCGCGACTGGCGGCGATCATCGAGATGTACCCTAAACGGCATCCCGAAGAACTGCTCGGCGAGTTGATCGGCGCTGCGCTCGAAGAGCTGGAAAAGAGTTTTCCGTACGTCAAAGGTTCGACCGTCGTGGCCACTGACGAAGAAGGCGATCCGCTGTACGAAGACATCGGCCCGACCCCGCGTTTTCTTGCGTTGTCCCGTCGTCATTTGCATGATTTGTCTTCCGGCGACGACAAGCAGAAGCACTGATTCAACCCATCCAGACCTGTGGGAGCGAGCTTGCTCGCGATAGCGGTCTGAGATTCAACATTTCTATTGCCTGACACTCCGCCATCGCGAGCAAGCTCGCTCCCACAGGGGTTGCAGTCGCCTTCAATATTGCCTATTCGCGGGCCTCGAAAAGCCCGGGAATACCGCTGCACATCGCCAAAGTTCCCGTTTTAGAGCCTTGTCCATTTGGTCAAAGTTTTTTCGGGCGATAGGCCATCTTCTCTGAACTTTTAAAAAATGCCTCGGGTCGTAACCAGTAACCACGCCTGGGACGGCCGTTTCAAACGTTTCGAAAATTGAGGTTTGCGGCTCCTTGCCCAGGATGGATGTTCAGTTTTTCAGGAGTTATTCCAATGGAGTTGAAGACCATGAAGATCAGCACTGCCAAATCCTCGTCTACCCCCCTGCGCAGCCTGAAACTGGCCGCACTGGCCATCGGCAGCAGCTTCGTTCTGGCCGGTTGCGCCGGTAACCCGCCGACCGAGCAATACGCGGTGACCCAATCGGCCGTGAACAGCGCCGTCAGCGCCGGCGGCACCGAATTCTCGGCGGTAGAGATGAAGTCCGCCCAGGACAAGCTCAAACAAGCCGAAATCGCCATGCACGACAAAAAATACGACGAAGCCCGAGTGCTCGCCGAACAGGCCGAGTGGGACGCCCGCGTAGCCGAACGCAAAGCCCAGGCGATCAAAGCCGAACAGGCGGTGAAGGACTCCCAGAAAGGGGTTCAGGAACTGCGTCAGGAAAGCCAGCGCACCGTGCAATAAGCGCCGCCACGACGTACTTCTTACTCGACTTAAAAGGACGATACCCACATGCGCAAACAATTGATGATCCCTGCCCTGCTGGCCGCAAGCGTTGCACTGGCTGCCTGCTCCACGCCACCTAACGCCAACCTTGAACAGGCCCGCACCAACTACAGCGGCCTGCAAGCCAACCCGCAGGCGAGCAAAGTCGCGGCGCTGGAAACCAAGGACGCCAGCGATTACCTGGACAAGGCTGACAAGGCTTATCTGGACAAGCGAAACACCCATGAAGTCGACCAACTGGCCTACCTGACCAATCAGCGGGTTGAAGTGGCGAAGCAGACCATCGCCCTGCGCGCCGCCGAAGCCAATCTGAAAAACGCTGCTGCGCAACGTGCCCAGGCGCGTCTCGATGCTCGCGATCAGCAGATCAAGCAATTGCAGGACAGTCTGAACGCCAAGCAGACCGATCGCGGGACGCTGGTAACGTTTGGTGACGTGTTGTTCGCCACTGACCGTGCCGACCTGAAATCCAGCGGCCTGGTGAACATCAACAAACTGGCGCAATTCCTTCAGGAAAACCCGGACCGCAAGGTGATCGTCGAAGGCTACACCGACAGCACCGGCACGGCGTCGCACAATCAGTCGCTGTCCGAGCGTCGCGCCGGCTCCGTGCGCACGGCACTGGTGAAAATGGGCGTTGATCCTGCGCGCATCGTGGCCCAGGGTTATGGCAAGGAATACCCGGTTGCTGAAAACGGCGACGCTTCGGGTCGGGCGATGAACCGTCGGGTGGAGGTGACCATTTCCAATGACAACCAGCCGGTGATCCCGCGTTCGGCGGTTAGCTCGAACTAAGCTTCACGCCGTAACGCAAAAGCCCCGCCTGATCTGATCAGGCGAGGCTTTTTGTTTTCGCGGTTTGGCGCAACACCGCGTTATCGCTCATCGCCGGTAAGCCGGCTCCTACAGTTACTGTTCCAGTTTCTGCGGGGTTTCCTGGCCGATACAGCGCACGGCTTTTTTCTTGTTGTTGACCAATACGCCGCTCAGGCCTTTTTGTTCGGTGTCGAACATCACCAGCACACCATCGATGCACTGGGCCACTTGTGGGGCCGGCTCCAGGGAGACTTTGTAGTCTTCGCCCGGCACGGTCTTGAGCATGGTGAACTCACTGAGCAGCAGCGCATCTTCGGGTTTGGCGAAGTGCAGGTAACCGTACCACCACAGGGCCCCGACGGTGCCGAGGATGCTGCAGATACCGGTGATGATCAGCGGGATGGCATTACGTTCTTCACTCATTGCGGACTCTCTGGTGGTTCATCTTCTGAATTCGGGGGTGCCGGGTAGTTGGGAATTTCACCCAGGCGGCGCAGGCCGTTGAAATGCTGCGGGTCATCGAGATAACGCAGCATGACCTTGCGCCAGACCGGGTCGGCGAACGTCTGCACATGACCGCCACGGGTCAATTGCAGCACCCGCGGCGGCGGCGCAGCTTGATACAGACGGATGCCGTTGGAAAGAGGCACGATCGGATCGTCGATGCTGTGATAGATCAGTTTCGGCACACCGTTGAGCTGCGCCATCGAGTGGATCGCGCTGTCACCGTCCGGCACCAGCCACGACAGCGGCACCTGGAACGCCCAGGTCAACCACGAGTTGCTGAGGGCGAATTGGCCGATGCTGCGATAACTGGCAGGCACACCGTCGAGGACGAAGGCCTTGAGTTGTTTCTGGCGTTCGGGGTGTTGCACCAGGTAATGCACAGCCATTGAGCCACCGAGGCTTTGCCCGAGCAGGATCAGCGGTTTGCCTTTGACCTCCGGCGCCTGGTCGAGCCACTTGAACGCGGCGTCGATGTCCTGATAGATCGCCGGCAAACTCGGTTCGCCCTCGGACAGACCGTAACCGCGATAATCGATCAGCAGTACTTGATAACCTTCCTCCGGCAACCACCAACTGCCGCCCAGATGCATCGGCAGATTGCCGCCGTTGCCGTGCAGGTGCAGCACCGTGCCTTTGACGTCGACGCCTTTTTTCGCCGGCAGCCACCAGCCGTGCAGCTTGAGGCCGTCGGCAGTGGTGAGGGTGACGTCACGGAATTCGAGCTTGGCTTTTTCCGGGGTGAACAATTGGCCGGGCTCGGGGTAGAACAGCAAAGAGCTGCAACCGCCGAGGGTCAGGAGAAGGCAGAGGATGCCGAGGATTCTCATCCGTTGAAACCTCGCAGAATAAGGGTGAAACACAGACCCAATGTGGGAGCGGGCTTGCTCGCGAATGCGCTTTTAAAATTCAACAGCTCTGTTGCCTGATACACCGCATTCGCGAGCAAGCCCGCTCCCACAGGGGATATTCATTGATCACAAGATGTTGGAGTAATCCGCTTCGATCCGGTCCAGGCTCAGGTGGTTCAGGAAGTTGGAGAAGCACATCCACGCCGACAGCGCGTTCATGTCGCGGAACTGCTCCGGCAAATACTTGGGCGGCACCACCAACCCTTCATCGACCAACTGACGCAAGGTTCGCATGTCTTCCAGCGTGGTCTTGCCGCAAAACAGCAGCGGAACTTGCTCAAGCTTGCCTTTACGCACGGCCAACTGAATGTAGTTGTAAACCATGATAAAGCCCTTGAGGTAGGACAAGTCTTTGGTAAACGGCAGACCGTTCGGCACCGAACCGCGGAAAACCCGACTGGCGTTGCCGTAGCTTTCCGCCATTTCAAAGCCCTGCTCGCGGAAGAATTCGAAGATCTGCAGGAAGTCCGCGCCCTCCTCCACCATGTGAATGGCGCGGGTGCGGTTGGTCAGTTTGCGCAGGCGGCTCGGGTAAGAGGCGAAGGTGATGATTTCCATCAGGATCGCCAGCCCTTCCTGAGTCACCGTCGATGACGGTGGGCCTTTGGACAGAAAGGTGCAGATCGGCTGGTTCAGACCGTTGAGCGTGGTGCCGACATGCACCAGCCCTTCGTGGACTTCGAGGGCACGCACGTCGCGCTCGTTAAACATCGCGTCAGTGCGGATCTTGATGTAGTCGGCGCCCGCAGCCGCATCGGCGACGATGCCGTCGGACTCGAACACCCGAATGGTTTCCTCGGCCTCGCCAAACACTTTGCTCAGCCGGGTCTGCAACAAATTCACGGCGTCCTTGGCGGTGAGGATTTTCGGTTCATCCTTCAGGTCACCACGGCCATCGATGTTATTCAGATAATCGGAGAGCATCAGGCCCAGGTCGGACAGGGTCGGGTCACCGGCGTGAAACGCGTCGGACGCCGCGCCGTACAGCTCCTGGGAAATCAGGCCGAAATCCTCGGTGCCACGCGCTTCAAGCATGCGCACCACCATCCGGTATTCCTTGCACATGCGGCGCATGATCTGGCCGACCGGGTTGAACTGACCGAGCTGGCGGGTGATGTCACGCTCGATGTTCTGGAACTCCAGTTTCACTTTGCTGGAGTCGAAGGACAGCGGCCGGTTCAGGTAGTAATCGCGGTCCACCGCCGGCATTTCCTTGCCCTTGGCCTTGAGGAACCCCTTGCGGATGTTCTCGTCCCACTTCACCGCATCCAGGACGCGAATCGGCGTCTGCGCCAGCACAATGCGATCGGACAACATGCGTATCGTCTGCTGGTAATCGTCCACCCGAAACTCCTGTAGAAAAACCGTTATGTGCTGGGTTTATTTGGCTTTGGCCAGGCGCTGATAACGCACGGCCTCGACGAACACATCGGAATTGGCCGGATCGTCGAGGTACGCGAAGACTTGTTCCATGCGCGTGCTGATCAGCACGCCATCGCCGTCGTCGGTCTGGAAGCCTTCGCCACTGAGGAGATTCTGCCCCAGGGCCTGATTGATCTGCTCGAGGTCGAGGTTGTAGAGCACCAGTTCATGCTTGTCGGTGAGTTCGAACCCGGCAATGGTGAAATGCCCGCCGAATTGCGCCGGCACCTTCGCCGACAGGTACCAGCGGTTGCCATGGCGCGAGACGGCGAAGGGATAGGCTTCGCGTTCCTTGGGCTTGGCCTTGAAGTAGCTGACCGCCTGATAGCGATTGTCGCCGATGCGCGTCAGCTCCAGATTCATCGGCTCGCCCCAGGCGTTGGTGCTGGTCCATTTGCCGAGTAATCCTTTGGGCGCGGGGTCGCTCGTGGGCAGTGGCTCCTTAAAGGTCACCAGACAGCCGCTGAGCAGCAGGAACGACAAGGCGATCACAACGACGCGCCAGGCTTTCATTCAACACTCCCTATGAACAAACTCCGACCTCAACTTACCACCGAACCTGTGGGGGCGGGCTTGCTCGCGAATGCGGTTTAACATTCAACATTTCCGTTGTCTGATACACCGCTTTCGCGAGCAAGCCCGCTCCCCCAGGGGGTTGAGCGTCCAGCCCTGAGGATCACACCGACGCCAGTACCAAATGCATATACCGCGTCAGGATACCGAGCATTTCAGCTTCGGCGTCAGGCCCGGCATCGTTGAGCAGGCCCTGATATTCCATCCGTCCGATAATCGCCGTCAACACTTTGGCATCTTGTTGTGGTTCACGGGAACCCAAAACCTGGAAAAGCTGACACGTGCCTTGCAGGAGAATTTGCTGATGCGAGCGCACCAACTCCGCCAGGCGTGGGTTGAGCAACGCCTCCTGACGGAACGCTTGCTCGGCCATCAAATGTTCGCGGCGGTTGATCAGTTGCCGATGAACATAGTCCGCCATCAACCGCGCGATGTCGTCCGCCAATTGCGAGCGCGACTCGGGGCTGCCGTCGCCGCTGACGACCATCTCGCGCAGCAGCCCTTCGTTGTTCACCCACAACTTGGCCATGAACGCCGCGCTGCGTTCCACGTATTGGGCGAAGGTATCGGTGAGCAAGTCATCGATGTCCTTGAAGTAGTAAGTGGTGGCCGACAGCGGCACAGCGGCCTCCGCGGCAACCGCACGGTGACGCACGGCCCGCACGCCATCACGCACGACAATGCGCATGGCGGCATCGAGAATGTCCTGTCGACGCTGCTCACTGCCCTGACGGCTGGCCTTGCGGCCCTGGTACTGAACACTTTCAGCGACCGCAGTGGCGATACCCGCTGCACCTTCTTGAGCCATTGCACGGTTCACGACAGGGATTCCTCTTTCACTTCAAAAGTAACCAATTGATACGTTTGTACCAGACAGGCAATAAAAAGCCGCCTGTTATAGGCGGCTTTTTGTTTGAAACACTTACGCTTGCGGCCGCATGTGCGGGAACAGGATCACGTCGCGGATCGACGGGGAGTTGGTCAGCAGCATCACCAGACGGTCGATGCCGATGCCTTCACCAGCCGTTGGCGGCATGCCGTACTCCAGCGCACGCACGAAGTCGGCGTCGTAGTGCATGGCTTCGTCGTCGCCGGCGTCCTTGTCGGCCACCTGCGCCATGAAGCGCTCGGCCTGGTCTTCCGCGTCGTTCAACTCGGAGTAGGCGTTGGCGATTTCACGGCCACCGATGAACAGTTCGAAACGGTCGGTGACGTTCGGGTTGTCGTCGTTACGACGGGCCAGCGGCGACACTTCGAACGGGTACTGGGTGATGAAGTGCGGCTGTTCCAGCTTGTGCTCGACCAGCTCTTCGAAAATCATCACCTGCAATTTACCCAGGCCTTCGAAGCCCAGCACCTTGGCGCCGGCTTTCTTGGCGATGGCGCGGGCCTTGTCGATGTCGGTCAGGTCGTCAGCAGTCAGCTCAGGGTTGTACTTGAGGATCGAGTCGAACACCGACAGACGCACGAACGGTTCGCCGAAGTGGAACACTTTTTCGCCATACGGCACGTCGGTGCTGCCCAGAACCAACTGCGCCAGTTCACGAAACAGTTCTTCGGTCAGGTCCATGTTGTCTTCGTAGTCGGCGTAGGCCTGGTAGAACTCCAACATGGTGAATTCAGGGTTGTGACGCGTCGAAACGCCTTCGTTACGGAAGTTGCGGTTGATCTCGAACACTTTCTCGAAACCGCCGACCACCAGGCGCTTGAGGTACAGCTCAGGCGCGATACGCAGGAACATTTCCATGTCCAGCGCGTTGTGGTGAGTCTCGAACGGCTTGGCCGCCGCGCCACCGGGAATGGTTTGCAGCATCGGTGTTTCGACTTCGAGGAAGTCGCGCTTCATCAGGAAGCTGCGGATGTGCGCAATCACTTGCGAACGCACGCGGAAAGTCTGGCGCACGTCTTCGTTGACGATCAGGTCAACGTAACGCTGGCGATAGCGCTGTTCGGTGTCGGACAGGCCGTGGTGCTTGTCCGGCAACGGACGCAGGGATTTGGTCAGCAGGCGTACGCTGGTCATTTCTACGTACAGGTCGCCCTTGCCGGAACGGGCCAGGGTGCCTTCGGCGGCGATGATGTCGCCCAGGTCCCAGGTTTTCACCGCGGCCAGGGTTTCTTCGGACAGGGTTTTACGGTTGACGTAAACCTGGATGCGACCGGACATGTCCTGGATCACCATGAACGAGCCACGGTTAAGCATGATGCGACCGGCAACCTTGACCGGGATTGCAGCCTCTGCGAGCTCTTCCTTGGTCTTGTCCGCGTACTGTTTCTGCAAGTCTTCGCAGTAGTTGTCGCGGCGGAAGTCGTTCGGGAAGGCATTGCCCTTGGCGCGCTCGGCGGCAAGCTTTTCCTTGCGCAGGGCGATCAGGGAGTTTTCTTCCTGTTGCAGGGCTTGCGGGTCGAGTTCTAGGTCGCTCATGTCTTTAAGTATTCCATCAGGTTCATTGTCCCCGGCCTGTGGCCGGGGATCGCCGGCAAGCCGGCTCCTACAGGGGGGCGGTGTTACAGGCCTTGTTTCAGGCTCGCTACCAGGTATTCGTCGATGTCGCCGTCGAGCACCTTGTCGCAGTCGCTGCGTTCGATGTTGGTGCGCAAATCCTTGATTCGCGACGCATCGAGTACGTAGGAGCGAATCTGGTGACCCCAGCCGATGTCCGACTTGGTGTCTTCCAGGGCTTGCGAGGCGGCGTTGCGTTTCTGCACTTCCTGCTCGTACAAGCGCGCCCGCAACATTTTCATCGCGGTGTCTTTGTTGGCGTGCTGGGAGCGTTCGTTCTGGCAGCTGACCACGGTGTTGGACGGTACGTGGGTGATACGTACGGCCGAGTCGGTGGTGTTTACGTGCTGACCACCGGCACCGGAGGAACGGTAGGTGTCGATGCGCAGGTCCGACGGATTGATGTCGATTTCGATGTTGTCATCGATTTCCGGCGACACGAACACGGCCGAGAACGAGGTGTGACGACGGTTGCCGGAGTCGAACGGGCTTTTGCGCACCAGACGGTGCACGCCGATTTCGGTACGCAGCCAGCCAAAGGCGTATTCGCCCTTGATGTGCACGGTGGCGCCTTTGATCCCGGCGACTTCACCGGCCGACAGTTCCATGATGGTCGCGTCGAAACCGCGTTTGTCAGCCCAGCGCAGGTACATGCGCAGCAGGATGTTGGCCCAGTCCTGAGCCTCGGTGCCGCCGGAGCCGGCCTGGATGTCCAGGTAGGCATTGTTGGCGTCCATTTCACCGCTGAACATGCGACGGAATTCGAGTTTTTCCAGCGACTCACGCAGGCGCTCGACTTCGGCGGCGACGTCATCGACGGCGGCCTGGTCTTCTTCTTCGGCGGACATCAGCAGCAGGTCTTTGGCGTCGGCCAGGCCGGAATGCATTTCGTCGAGGGTTTCGACGATCTGCGCCAGCAGGGACCGCTCGCGGCCCAGTTCCTGAGCGTACGACGGGTTGTTCCAGACAGACGGATCTTCAAGCTCGCGATTGACTTCAGTCAGACGCTCATGCTTTTGATCGTAGTCAAAGATACCCCCGAATAGTTTCGGAGCGCTCGGACAGGTCCTTGATACTGTTAAGGATCGGGTTGATTTCCATGGCGGGCAGCACTCGTTGGCGAACTTTTGAAAGCCGGCGAGTATAACGGTAAACGTCCGTAAACGGCAGCCCGCTTGGCCGAAAAGGCCCGGTGCGTTTTCGAAACTGCGCCGTGGTAGCGCATTCGCAAACGCACAGCGATCAACTGCAGGAGCCCGCTTGCGGGCGATGGCGCCTACTCGATCCCCACCTGATTGCGCCCATTGTTCTTCGCCAGGTACAGCCCCTTGTCCGCCGCCAAGATCAGTTGCCGGCAATCAGCGCCCGGTTGCGGGATCATGGTCGACAGGCCGATGCTGATGGTCAGGCTCGAGCCTTCGGCCGGTGAAATGTGCGGAATTTTCAGCCCTTCCACGGTCTGGCGCAGCTTCTCCGCCACCAGTCGCGCGCCGCCCGGTGATGTATTCGGCAAGACCAGGGCAAACTCTTCGCCGCCATAACGGGCCGGCAAATCCGAAGGTCGGGCGCTGGCGTCACGGATGGCCGTGGCGACTTTGCGCAGGGCTTCGTCGCCTTCGAGGTGGCCAAAGTTGTCGTTATAGGACTTGAAGTAGTCCACATCGATCATCAGCAATGACAACTGGCTCTGGTCACGCAGGGAACGTCGCCATTCCAGCTCCAGGTACTCGTCGAAGTGACGACGGTTCGACAACCCGGTCAGGCCGTCCGAGTTCATCAGGCGCTGCAAGACGAGGTTGGTGTCGAGCAACTGCTGCTGGCTGACCCGCAACGCGCGGTACGCCGCATCCCGTTGCAGCAAGGTCATGTAGGAACGCGAGTGATAGCGGATGCGCGCCACCAGTTCAATGTTGTCCGGCAATTTGACCAGGTAATCATTGGCCCCGGCCGCGAACGCCGCGCTTTTGATCAGCGGGTCTTCCTTGGTCGACAGCACAATGATCGGAATATCCTTGGTGGCCGGGTGATTGCGGTATTCACGCACCAGGCTCAGGCCATCAAGACCGGGCATGACCAGATCCTGCAGGATCACCGTCGGTTTGATCCGGATCGCCTGCGCAATCGCCTGATGCGGGTCGGCGCAGAAGTGGAAATCGATGTTTTCTTCATTCGACAACCCGCGGCGCACCGCTTCTCCGATCATCGCCTGATCGTCCACCAACAACACCATCGCTGCGTTTTCGTCGGTTTTGAAGCCGTCGAGCTGTAAGTCAGTCATGTGCGGTCACCTGAGTACTGCCTGGACCAGGATTGCTGCTATGCGTAGTCATTTGGCGAAAATCTCCAGCAGTCGTGGCGCTATTCTGTCCAGCGGGCGAATCTCCACAGCCGCGTCGATGGCCGCTGCCGCCTTCGGCATGCCATACACCGCGCTGCTTTGTTGGTCCTGAGCGATGGTCAGGTAGCCCTGTTGGCGCATGAGTTTAAGCCCCTGCGCGCCATCGCGCCCCATGCCGGTCAACAAAACCCCGACGGCATCACCATTCCAGTAACTGGCCACGCTCTCGAAAAACACATCGATCGAGGGCCGATAGATCTCGTTGACCGGCTCGGCGGTGTACGCCAGCGTACCGTTTTTCAACAAGCGAATATGGTGGTTGGTGCCGGCCAGCAGCACGGTGCCGGCCTGTGGCGGCTCGCCTTCCTGGGCCAGGCGCACGTTCAGGCCGCTGGCGCTGCTGAGCCATTCGGCCATGCCGGCGGCGAACACCTGGTCGACGTGCTGCACCAGCACGATAGCCACCGGGAAATCCCGGGGCAGTCCCTTGAGCAGGACTTCCAGCGCCGCCGGCCCGCCGGCGGACGAACCGATGGCGATCAGTTTTTGCCGGGAACCGGCGTTGCGCAACGGGCCCGGCGCGGGGCGCACGCGATTGCCCTTGTCGCCGATCAGCCAACCGATGTTGAGGATTTTGCGCAGTAACGGCGCCGCCGCTTCCTGGGCATTGCCCGCACCGATTGCCGGCGTATCGACCACATCCAAAGCACCGTGGCCCATGGCCTCGAACACCCGGTGCACATTCTGCTGGCGGTCGACGGTGACGATAACGATGGCACACGGCGTCTCGGCCATGATTCGTCGCGTCGCCTCGACACCATCCATCACCGGCATGATCAGGTCCATCAGGATCAGGTCCGGGGTGTTTTCCACGCAACGTTGCACCGCCTCGGCGCCGTTACTGGCGACCCAGATCACCTCGTGCGCAGGCTCAAACGCCAAGGCGCGGCGCAGAGCCTCCACGGCCATGGGCATATCGTTGACGATTGCGATTTTCATGCCCGCGCTCCTCCTATGAGCTCAACCACTGCATCAAGCAGGGCGTCGTCATGAAAACTGGCTTTGGCTAGATAATAGTCGGCTCCGGCGTCCAGTCCACGACGACGGTCTTCTTCACGATCCTTGTAGGACACCACCATCACCGGCAGCGATTGCAATCGATTGTCCCGGCGCAATAAAGACACCAGTTCGATGCCGTCCATGCGCGGCATATCGATGTCGGTGATCAGCAGATCGAAATCCTCCGAGCGCAGGGCATTCCAGCCATCCATGCCGTCCACCGCCACGGCCACGTCGTAGCCACGATTGAGTAGCAACTTGCGCTGCAACTCGCGAACGGTCAGCGAATCGTCGACCACCAGAATTCGCTTGCGCGCCGCTTCGGGCGCCTGATTACTGTGACGGGCAATCCGCTCCAGACGCCCGGTATTGAGCAGTTTGTCCACCGACCGCAACATGTCTTCAACGTCGACGATCAGCACCACCGAACCGTCGTCGAGCAGCGCACCGGCGGAAATGTCCTGCACTTTGCCCAAACGCTCGTCCAGCGGCAAGACCACCAGCGTGCGCTCGCCGATGAACCGTTCGACGGCCACGCCGTAGATCGCATCGCGCTCGCGGATGACCACGACCTTGAGCGTTTGCTGACTGTTCGCGCTCGCCGGACGCTGAAGCAACTGGCTGGCCGCGACCAACCCGACATGCCGGCCTTCGTACCAGAAATGCTGACGGCCTTCGACCTGCACGATGTCCGCCGGCTGCAGGTCGCACATGCGCTCGATGTGGGCCAGCGGAAACGCATACGCCTCTTCGCCGACCTCCACCACCAGGCTGCGCACCACCGACAGCGTCAGCGGCACTTCGAGATGGAAGCGGCTGCCCTCGCCCGCCGTCTGTTCCAGCACCACTGCGCCGCGCAACTGGCGGACCATGTGCTGAACCGCGTCGAGGCCGACGCCGCGTCCGGAGACCTCAGTGACCTTGTCGCGCAGGCTGAAACCCGGCAGGAACAGGAACGTCAGCAGCTCCTCTTCACTCAACTGCGCGGCGGTGTCGGCCGGGGACAATTGACGTTCGATGATGCTGCGGCGGACCTTTTCCAGGTCGACGCCGTTGCCGTCATCGCTCAATTCCAGCACCAACAGACCGGCCTGATGCGAGGCGCGCAGGCGAATCAAACCTTCTGCCGGTTTACCGGCCAGCAGCCGTTGCTCCGGGGATTCGATGCCGTGGTCGACAGCGTTACGCAACAGGTGCGTCAGCGGCGCTTCGAGTTTTTCCAGGACGTCGCGATCGACCTGGGTTTTCTCGCCCTCGATCTCCAGCCGTACCTGCTTGCCCAAATCACGGCCGAGGTCGCGGACCATGCGCGCTTGCCCGCTCAGCACATCGGCAAACGGCCGCATGCGACAGGCCAGCGCGGTGTCGTACAAGACTTGCGCGCGTTGACTGGCCTGCCAGGCGAACTCGTCCAGCTCGGCGTTCTTTTCCACCAGCAACTGCTGGGACTCCGCCAGCAACCGCCGCGCATCGTCGAGGGCTTCCCGGGCTTCCAGGCTCAAGGTCTGGTCTTTGAGATGGACATTGAGGTTTTCCAGCGCGCGCAGGCCGTTGTTCTGCATGCGTTTGAGGCGTTGCATGGTGGCCAGGTGCGGTTTGAGGCGCAGGGTTTCCACCAGGGATTTGCTCGACAAGTCGAGCAGGCTGTTCAAGCGTTCAGCCGTGACCCGCAGGACCCGCTCACCGTTTTCGGTGGTGCGCCTGTTTTTACGCGGGGATGTAATCGGGGCGGCCGGCGCTTCGGGAACGGCGGCGATCGGCTCGACTTGCGCAACGGGCAGTTCAACGAAAGGGATGTCTGGCTCGGCTTCGGCCATGAACGGCGCAATCGGTGTGCTGATCGGCGCGGCGAGTGCCAGCGGATCCAGCAAACGCGCCATCAGCGCCACATAGGCATCGATCTCCACGGGCGTCGGTGCGTTGTTTGGCGTCGCGATACGCATCAGCAAATCGGTGCCCTGCAGCAACGCGTCAATGTGCTCGGGCCGCAGATACAACCGCCCTTCTTGCGCGCTGACCAGACAGTCCTCCATCACATGCGCGACGCTGACGCCGGCATCGACCCCGACGATCCGCGCCGCGCCTTTGAGCGAGTGTGCGGCGCGCATGCACGATTCGAGGTGATCGGCCTGAGTCGGGTCGCGCTCCAGCGCCAACAGACCGGCGCTGAGCACTTGGGTCTGGGCCTCGGCTTCGAGGCTGAACAGTTCGAGCAAAGAGGCATCACGCATTTGCTCGGGGGTCATGTGAGGCTCCGGGTCACGGCGGACAGCAGCTGTTCTTCATCCAGCCAACGCAGGCTGCGACCTTTGAATTGCAACACGCCACGGGTGTATTTGGCGCTGGCCTGCGTACCGGAACGCGATGCTGCCTCGAGGATGCGCTCGTCGATGGCATGGATCCCGTCGACCTCGTCCACCGGCACCACCACCGGTCCGCCGTGGGCGGCGATGATCAGCATGCGCGGCATCACGCGCGCGCCAGTCGCCACGCTGCTCGCGCCGTCGAGCCCGAGCAACTCCACCAGCGACAGGCACGCCACCAGAGCGCCGCGCACATTCGCCACGCCGAGCAGGGCCCGGGAGCGCTGGTGCGGCAGGGAATGAATCGCTTGCAGCGGCGCCACTTCCACCAGGCTGCGAGTGGCCAGGCCCAACCATTCTTCGCCGAGGCGGAACATCAACAGCGAGCGGGTTTTTACCTCGCTTTCGACCGCGACGAAGACTTGCCCGCGGTCTTCCTGCTGCAACGCATAGCGGTCGAGCAAACGCGTAGCCGCCGCCGAGTACACCGCGCAATTGCGGCAGTGAATGTGTTCGATCAGCAGCGGGCAGGACTTGTCGCCGTGGATACCGATGCGGTTCCAGCAATCGTCGATGGCCTGCGCATCTTCATGGGTGAGGCTAAAGCTGTCGGCGGCATTCATCGTTTGCGCTCACTGTCTGCGCGCTCGCTGCGGGCGGCGCGGTCCTGCAATCGTTTGGCGCCCGCCGTGTCGCCCTGGGATTGCAGCAAGGCTGCCAGGTGCATCAACGCGTCGGGATGTTGCGGTTCGAGGTACAACGCCTTGCGATAAAAACCCTGCGCTTCAAAAGCGCTGCCGGCGACATCGCTGAGCAATCCCAGCCAGTAAAACACCTGGGCCACCGGTTCATGGCTGCGCAAGTAGCTGTCACACGCGGCGCGGGCGTCAGCGCTTTTGCCTTCGTTGGCCAGTGCGGCGATGTTGGCCAGCAACGTGGCGGCGTCTGGGTTTACGGCTTTAGTCGCCACCGGCAGCGGCGTCACCGTTGCGAAGGGCCGCTGGCGCAAGGGCGGCGGCGTGACGCTGCGCACCGGTTGGCGCACTGGCAATGGTGTTGGCACGAAGGCTGGAAAAGGCTCGGGCTCGGGCGCGCTCTGGCGACTGAACGCAAATGACTGCGCGATACCGATCGAACGCATGCCCAAGCGCCCCAGCAAACTGCCCTCGGCGGGGCCGATAAACAGCACACCGTCGGTATGGGTCAAGCGCTTGAGCACTTCGAACACTTGTTGTTGCGTCGGCTGATCGAAATAGATCAGCAGGTTGCGGCAGAACACGAAGTCATACGGCGGTTCGTTGGCCAGCAACGCCGGATCCAGCAGATTGCCGACCTGCAAACGCACCTGTTCGAGCACGCGTTCGCTGAGGCGATAGCCTTCGTCCTCGACGGTGAAATGCCGCTCGCGAAACGCGACGTCATGACCGCGAAACGAATTCTTGCCGTACAGCGCGCGTTTGGCTTTTTCCACCGACAGCGGGCTGACGTCCATGCCTTCGACTTTGAACTGATGCGGTTTGAACCCGGCATCGAGCAAGGCCATGGCAATGGAATACGGTTCTTCGCCGGTGGAACACGGCAGGCTGAGAATCCGCAATGCGCGCATGTGATTGATATCGGTCAGGCGCTTGGCGGCCAGTTTAGCCAGGGTGGCAAAGGATTCCGGGTAACGGAAAAACCAGGTTTCGGGAACGATCACCGCTTCGATCAGCGCTTGTTGCTCGTCCCGCGAGCCCTGCAAGGTGTGCCAATACTCATCGGCCGTCAGCGCGTTGGACGCTGTGCTGCGCTGGCGCACCGCACGTTCGATGATCGCCGGGCCCACCGAGGTGACGTCGAGGCCGATGCGTTCCTTGAGGAAATCGAAAAACCGCTGATCGCTGTTCATGGCCGCGCCTCAAATTCCGCCATGTCCAGCGGTGGTGACGGAAACAGCAGCGCCCGAACCTGCTCGTCCAGCAGATCGGCGACCCTCACCCATTGCAGCAAACCTTGCGCGTCTTCACGCACCGGCCCGAGGTACGGCGCCTGGCGATTGTCGAGGCCATAAGGCTGAAAATCCGCCGGGTTGCAGCGCAGCGTGTCGGTGGCCTGCTCCAGGATCAGCCCAAGCAATTTCGTCTCAGCGTTCTCATCTGCACGGTAATTGACCAATACCAGACGCGTGCTGGTGCGCGCCTGGGCCGGTTTACCGAAGGTCAGCGCACTGAGGTCGATCACCGGCACCACGGCGCCACGGTAGGCGAACACCCCGACGACCCAGTCCGGCGCGCGGGCTATCGGCTTCAACGGCAGACGCGGCAGCACCTCCGCCACCTCGATCGCTTGCAAGGCATAGCGCTCGCTGCCGATGCGAAACACCAGAAACAATGCGTGCAACGCCGGCTTCACGGCGGTGCGTTTGGCCGTGAGTTCGCTCATCAGACTTTGAATCGCGAAACGCCGCTGCGCAGCCCGACCGCCACCTGGCTCAGCTCGTCGATGGCGAAACTGGCCTGACGCAGGGATTCGACGGTCTGGCTGCTGGCATCGCCCAACTGCACCAGTGCATGGTTGATCTGCTCGGCGCCGGTGGCCTGGGCCTGCATGCCTTCGTTGACCATCAACACCCGCGGCGCGAGCGCCTGAACCTGATGGATGATCTGCGACAGCTGCTCGCCGACCTGCTGCACCTCGGACATGCCGCGGCGCACTTCTTCGGAGAATTTGTCCATGCCCATGACCCCGGCCGACACCGCCGACTGGATTTCGCGCACCATCTGCTCGATGTCGTAAGTGGCCACGGCAGTCTGGTCCGCCAGACGCCGTACTTCGGTGGCGACCACGGCAAAGCCGCGGCCGTATTCACCGGCCTTCTCGGCTTCAATGGCAGCGTTCAGGGACAACAGGTTGGTCTGGTCGGCGACCTTGACGATGGTCACCACCACTTGATTGATGTTGCCGGCCTTCTCGTTGAGGATCGCCAGTTTGGCGTTGACCAGATCGGCCGCGCCCATCACCGAATGCATGGTGTCTTCCATGCGCGCCAGGCCTTGTTGCCCGGAGCCGGCCAACACCGAGGCCTGATCGGCGGCGGTGGAGACTTCGGTCATGGTCCGTACCAGATCGCGCGAAGTGGCGGCGATTTCACGGGAAGTGGCGCCGATTTCGGTGGTGGTGGCGGCCGTTTCAGTGGCAGTGGCTTGTTGTTGCTTGGAGGTGGCGGCGATTTCGGTCACGGACGTGGTGACCTGCACCGACGAGCGCTGCGCCTGAGACACCAACGATGTCAGCTCGGTCATCATGTCGTTGAAGCCGGTTTCCACGGCACCGAATTCGTCCTTGCGGGCGAGGCTCAAGCGACGGCTGAGGTCGCCGGTGCGCATGATCTCGAGAATTTCGACGATCCGGTTCATCGGCGCCATGATCGCGCGCATCAGCAGCAGGCCGCAGAGACCGGCGGCCAGTACCGCGATCAGCAGGGAAATACCCATGATGATTTTGGCGGTCACTACGGCGTCGTCGATGTTCGCCATGTCCTGGTCGGCCACCGCTTTGTTTTCACGCAGGATGTCATTGAGCTTTATGCGCCCTGCGGTCCAGGTCGGGGTCAGTTGTTCGTTGAACAACTTGATAGCCTCGGCCTCTTGATTGCGCTTATGCAAGTCGAGCACCGTGGCCAGGATTTTGCCGTAGTCCGCATGGAGTTTTTCGAAGGCTGCGAATTCGACCCTGTCTTCCTCCGTGGTGACGGTGGAGCGATAGTTACTCATCGCATCTTGCAAACGCGCCTCAAAGCTTTTGAAGTCGGCGGCGTCTTCGGCACTGATGCCCTGACCTTCTTTCAAGCCGAGCATTTCCTGGATCTGGAGATAACTGTCGACCCAGGCACCGCGAATCGTCGAACTGTAATAGACCCCTGGAAGCGCGTCGTCACGCACGCTGGCTTCGCTGGTTTCGATCTTCAGCAGCCGCGAATACGAGACGACGACCATCAGCAACATGATGGCGATAATTACCGCAAAGCTCGCCAAAATGCGTTGGCGCAACGTCCAGTTCTTCACAGTCAGTCCTCGGGGCCGTTTCAAATGCTGCGGAGTATAGCCGAGGGCGGTGTTTCATTTATAAGACGGATGTGCGGCGGTTCTCAGCTCAATGAAATGAGAAGGGTGGCGTGGCGAAAAATGCTATCGCCGGCAAGCCGGCTCCTACAGGTTGTACACAAATGCAGCGCTCCCCGAAACTCCCTTGCAGGAGCTGGCTTGCCAGCGATGGCGACCTCCAGAGCGATACAGGATTTAAACCCGGACGCTACACAGAAGCCTGGCGCACCTGTTTTTCCAGCTCGGCCTTCAAGCCCGGTTCCAGCTTCAGCTGGCGGGCCAGCTCATCGAGGTAGGACTTTTCCATGAAGTTCTCTTCGTCAACCAGCATTACGCTGGCGATGTACATCTCGGCCGCCATTTCCGGGGTGCTGGCAGCGCGGGCGACATCAGTCGGATCGAGGGGTTTGTTGAGTTCGGCATGCAGCCAGTGTTGCAGCTCCCGGTCGTTGTCGAGCTTGGTGAACTCGCCTTCGATCAACGCGCGTTCGCGCTCGTCAACGTGACCATCCGCCTTGGCCGCCGCCACCAGCGCCTTGAGAATCGCCTGGCTGTGTTGCTCGACCTGCGCCGCTGGCACGCGATCAACGGTTTGCGGTTCTTGTTGCGGCGCCGTGCCCTGCTGCGCCTGCCAGTTGCCGTAGGCCTTGTAGGCAATCACGCCAAGCGCCGCGAGGCCGCCGTAAATGACGACTTTGCCGCCGACCTTGCGAACCTTCTTGTTACCGATCAACAGGCCCATGGCGCCCGCCGCCAGTGCGCCGCCACCCGCGCCGGACAGCAGGCTGCCGAGCCCGCCCGAGCCACCGCTGCTGCCGAGCAATCCGCCCAATCCTCCACTGGATGCCTTGTTCTGCGCGCCACCGGCCTTGTTCTGCAACAGGTCCTGGCCGGATTTGAGTAGTTGATCGAGCAATCCACGCGTATTCATTTTGCCGCCTCCACGAAAGGGCTTAACCGGACACTTAAGGCCACCAGCCTAGATCGAAAGTGCCCAGCCCCTCCCGGCGAGAGTGCTTCCAGATGTTGCTCATCTCTTGCGACGCGGAAAAGCCTATCGATTAAAAAGATATACACTCGAGTGAATCTATAAAAACCGCCCACCGGGTACTTCTTCATGATGACGTTGCGTCAAATTCGCCATTTTATCGCGGTGGCCGAGACAGGCTCGATCTCTGCCGCCGCGCAAACCGCGTTTATTTCCCAATCCACACTGACCCTGGCCATCCAGCAACTGGAGCAGGAAATCGGCGTCGGGCTGTTCAACCGCCACGCCAAGGGCATGACGCTGACTCACCAGGGGCATCAATTCCTGCGCCAGGCGCACTTGATTCTGGCAACGGTGGATAACGCCAAGCGCAGCCTGCAACAAAGCACCGACCAGGTCGCGGGGCAATTAATCATCGGTGTTACCAGTCTTGTCGCCGGTTACTACCTCGCGGATTTGCTCACCCGTTTTCAACGCGCCTACCCCAACGTCGAGATCCGCGTGATGGAGGACGAGCGCCCGTACATCGAACATTTGCTGGTCAGCGGCGAGATCGATGTCGGCGTGCTGATCCTCTCCAACCTCGAAGATCGCCACGCCTTGCAAACGGAAGTGCTGACCCATTCGCCCCATCGTTTATGGCTGCCGGCCCAGCATCCGCTGCTGGAACACGACAGCATCAACCTCGCCGACGTCGCCCGTGAACCGCTGATCCAACTGAACGTCGATGAAATGGACCGCAACGCCCAGCGCATGTGGTCGGCGGCGTCGCTTCAACCGCGCATCACCCTTCGCACCGCCTCGACCGAAGCGGTGCGAAGCCTGGTGGCCGCCGGATTGGGCGTGTCGATCCAGCCGGACATGACCTATCGCCCATGGTCATTGGAGGGCGACATCATCGAAGCGCGGCCAATCGCAGACCTGAGCCAGACCCTCGACGTCGGCCTGGCCTGGCGTCGCGGCACGGCGCGGCCGGCGCTGGTCGACCCGTTTCTGACCGTCGCCCGCGAGCAACCCCACGGCGGGCGCAAGCCATCTATTTAATCGAACGCCACCTTCAGTATTTAGTATTTGTCGACCTCGGGTCCGGGCACTAGTCTTGATTCATCTATATAAGACGGCCGGCCCCAGTCACAGGGAGCAGCATGGCCACACAAGAAAAGAGAACCCGAAAAATGGCTGGCGCGCAGACCCCGTTGTTCACCGCACTGTTGATCGATGGCGAACTGGTCGCGGGTCAGGGTTTTGTCGAACCGATCCTCAACCCGGCCACCGGTGAGGTGCTGACGCACATCGCCGAAGCCAGCACCGAGCAAGTCGAAGCCGCGATCCTTGCCGCCCACCGTGCGTTCGCCAGTTGGTCGCGGACCACGCCGCAACAACGCTCGAACCTACTGCTGGACATCGCCAACGCCATCGAAAAACAGGCCGACCTGCTCGCTCGCCTCGAATCCCTGAACTGCGGCAAGCCGTTGCATCTGGCGCGACAGGACGACTTGAGCGCGACGGTCGACGTGTTCCGCTTTTTCGCCGGCGCGGTGCGCTGCCAGACCGGCCAGCTCAGCGGCGAATACCTGCCGGGTTACACCAGCATGGTGCGGCGCGATCCGATTGGGGTTGTCGCGTCCATCGCGCCGTGGAACTACCCGATCATGATGGCCGCGTGGAAAATCGCCCCGGCCCTCGCGGCGGGCAACACACTGGTGTTCAAACCGTCCGAGCACACGCCGCTGTCGATTCTGGCCCTGGCGCCCGCGCTGGCCGAGATTCTGCCGCGCGGCGTGATCAACATCATTTGCGGCGGCGGTGAAGGCGTGGGCAGCCACTTGGTCAGTCACCCGAAAATCCGCATGGTGTCGCTGACCGGCGATATCGTCACCGGGCAAAAAATCCTGCAAGCCGCGGCGAAAACCCTGAAACGCACACACCTCGAACTCGGCGGCAAAGCGCCCGTGATCGTCTGCAACGATGCCGACATTCAGGCCGTGGTCGAAGGCGTGCGTACGTACGGTTATTACAATGCTGGCCAGGACTGCACCGCCGCCTGCCGGATTTATGCACAGGCCGGCATTCATGACCGACTGGTGGCCGAACTCGGCGCAGCGGTCAGCAGCCTGCGCTTCGCCGGCAAGCGCGATGCCGACAACGAAATCGGCCCGCTGATCAGCACCCGTCAGCGCGACCGCGTGGCCAGTTTCGTCGAACGCGCCCTCGGCCAGCCGCACATCGAGCGCGTGACCGGCGCGGCCGTGCATTCCGGCGCGGGCTTCTATTACCAGCCGACGTTGCTGGCCGGCTGTAAGCAGAGCGATGAAATCGTGCAGCGCGAAGTGTTCGGCCCGGTGGTCACCGTGACCCGTTTCGATCAACTCGAACAAGCAGTGGACTGGGCCAATGATTCGGAATATGGCCTCGCCTCCTCGATCTGGACCCAGAACCTCGACAAAGCCATGCAAGTGGCCGCGCGCTTGCAGTACGGCTGCACCTGGATCAACAGCCATTTCATGCTGGTCAGCGAAATGCCCCACGGCGGCCTGAAACGTTCGGGCTACGGCAAAGACCTCTCCAGCGATTCGCTTCAGGACTACAGCGTGGTGCGGCACATCATGGCGCGCCACGGGCAGCATCTCTGACTACGCTAACAACAAGCCGCTAACGGCATGCTTCACCACGTTCACAACTGCCCCGACCATAATTAAAGAAGAGGGAATTCCCATGTTCGTGCACAAGACCGCACTGCTCAGTGCAATCACCACGGCGCTGTTGGCGAGCGCCAGCATCCAGGCCGCCGAACCGCTGAAAGCCGTCGGTGCCGGCGAAGGTCAGCTGGATATCGTCGCCTGGCCGGGCTACATCGAACGTGGCGAAAGCGACAAGGCCTACGACTGGGTGACCGGTTTCGAGAAGGAAACCGGCTGCAAGGTGAACGTCAAAACGGCCGCCACTTCCGATGAAATGGTCAGCCTGATGTCCAAGGGCGGTTACGACCTGGTGACCGCGTCGGGCGATGCGTCCCTGCGATTGATCGTCGGCAAACGCGTGCAGCCGATCAACACCGCGTTGATTCCAAACTGGAAAAACATCGACCCACGCCTGAAAGATGGCCCGTGGTACGTCGTCAATAAACAAACCTACGGCACTCCGTATCAGTGGGGCCCGAACGTGTTGATGTACAACACCAACGTGTTCAAGACTGCCCCGGACAGCTGGAGTGTGGTGTTCGAAGAACAGAACCTGCCGGACGGCAAGTCCAACAAGGGCCGCGTTCAAGCCTACGACGGCCCGATCTACATTGCCGATGCGGCGCTCTATCTCAAATCGACCAAACCGGAACTGGGCATCAAGAACCCGTACGAGCTCAATGAAGAGCAGTACAAAGCCGCTCTGGACCTGCTGCGCAAGCAGCAACCGTTGATCCACCGCTACTGGCATGACGCGACTGTGCAAATGAGCGACGTCAAGAACGAAGGCGTCGTGGCGTCCAGCACCTGGGGCTACATGGTCAACGGGCTGGTGGCGGACAAGCAGCCGGTGGCCTCGGTCATTCCGAAAGAAGGTTCAACCGGTTGGGCCGACACCACCATGTTGCACAGCGAGGCCAAGCACCCGAACTGCGCCTACAAGTGGATGGACTGGTCGCTGCAACCGAAAGTCCAGGGTGACGTAGCGGCGTGGTTCGGCTCATTGCCTGCTGTGCCGGCGGCGTGCAAAGACAACGAATTGCTCGGCGCCGAAGGCTGCAAAACCAACGGTTTCGACCAGTTCGAAAAGATCGCCTTCTGGAAAACCCCGCAGGCTGAAGGCGGCAAGTTCGTGCCGTACAGCCGCTGGACCCAGGACTACATCGCGATCATGGGCGGCCGTTAAGCCCTCTTCGCGAGCCGGCTCGCTCCCACAAGTGAACGCATTCCAATGTGGGAGCGAGCCTGCTCGCGATGCTTTTAAAGATTCAGATTCCCGGAGTTCCGCACCATGACGCTTGCAGTCCAGTTCACCAACGTTTCCCGTCTATTCGGCGAAGTGAAAGCCGTAGACCGGGTTTCCATCGACATCCAGGACGGCGAGTTCTTTTCCATGCTGGGCCCTTCCGGCTCAGGCAAAACCACGTGTTTGCGCCTGATCGCCGGTTTTGAACAACCAAGTGCAGGTTCGATCCGGATTCACGGCCACGAAGCCGCCGGGCTGCCGCCGTATGAGCGTGACGTCAACACGGTGTTTCAGGACTACGCGCTGTTCCCGCACATGAACGTACTCGACAACGTCGCCTACGGTTTGAAAGTCAAAGGCGTCGGCAAAACCGAACGCCGCAAACGCGCCGAAGAAGCCCTCGACATGGTCGCCCTCGGCGGCTATGGCGCACGCAAACCGGTGCAACTGTCTGGCGGTCAGCGCCAGCGTGTGGCCCTGGCCCGCGCATTGGTCAATCGCCCTCGGGTGCTGCTGCTCGACGAGCCCCTCGGCGCCCTTGATCTGAAGCTGCGCGAGCAAATGCAAAGTGAACTGAAAAAACTGCAACGCCAGCTCGGCATCACCTTCATCTTCGTCACCCACGATCAGACCGAAGCGCTATCGATGTCCGACCGCGTGGCCGTGTTCAACAAGGGCCGCATCGAGCAGGTCGATACGCCGCGCAACCTCTACATGAAACCGGCGACCACCTTCGTTGCGGAATTCGTCGGCACCTCCAACGTGATTCGCGGCGATCTGGCGCAGCAGCTCAGCGGCAACCCGCAGCCGTTTTCGATTCGCCCGGAACACGTGCGTTTCGCTGAAGGCCCGCTGGCCAGTCACGAAATCGAAGTCAGTGGTTTGCTCCACGACATTCAGTACCAGGGCAGCGCCACCCGCTATGAACTGAAACTGGAAAACGGTCAAACCCTGAGCATCAGCCAGGCCAACAATCAATGGCTGGACGTCAGCGCGCAGCATCAGACCGGGCAACGCATCAGCGCACGCTGGGCGCGGGAAGCGATGATCCCGCTGCACGACACCGTTGCCGGTGGGGTGTGAGATGACCAGCGTCGCTCTCCCTCAAACCCCGGCCGGCGGCTCGCCGTTGCGCAGGTTTTCCAACCTGCTGTATCGCCGGCCGAACTTTTACCTGTCGCTGCTGCTGGTGCCGCCGCTGTTGTGGTTCGGCGCGATCTACCTCGGCTCGCTGCTGGCGCTGCTGTGGCAAGGCTTCTACACCTTCGACGACTTCACCATGGCGGTCACGCCGGACCTGACCCTGGCCAACTTCGCCGCGCTGTTCCAGCCGTCGAACTTCGACATCATCCTGCGTACCCTGAGCATGGCGGTCGTGGTGTCGATTGCCAGCGCCATCGTCGCGTTCCCGATTGCCTACTACATGGCGCGCTACACCACGGGCAAAACCAAGGCGTTTTTCTACATCGCGGTGATGATGCCGATGTGGGCCAGCTACATCGTCAAGGCCTACGCCTGGACCTTGCTGCTGGCCAAGGGCGGCGTGGCGCAATGGTTCGTTCAGCACCTTGGACTGGAGCCGGTGTTGCAGTTTGTGCTGGGGATTCCGGGCGTGGGTGGCAGTACCTTGTCGACCTCGCACCTGGGGCGGTTCATGGTGTTCGTCTACATCTGGCTGCCGTTCATGATCCTGCCGATCCAGGCCTCGCTGGAACGCCTGCCACCCTCGTTGCTGCAAGCCTCCGCCGACCTGGGCGCCAAGCCACGCCAGACCTTCATGCAGGTGGTTTTGCCGCTGTCGATTCCAGGCATCGCGGCGGGTTCGATCTTCACCTTTTCGCTGACCCTGGGCGACTTCATCGTGCCGCAACTGGTGGGTCCGCCGGGGTACTTCGTCGGCAGCATGGTGTACGCCCAGCAAGGCGCGATCGGCAACATGCCGATGGCCGCGGCCTTCACGCTGGTGCCAATTGTGTTGATCGCCATTTACCTGACCATCGTCAAACGACTGGGGGCCTTCGATGCACTCTGAGAAAGCATCAATCGGCTTGAAAATCGCCGCGTGGGGCGGGTTGGTGTTCCTGCACTTCCCGATCCTGATCATCTTCCTCTACGCCTTCAACACCGAAGATACGGCGTTCAGTTTTCCACCCAAGGGTTTCACCCTGAAGTGGATCGGCGTGGCGTTCTCGCGGCCGGACGTACTGGAAGCAATCAAGCTGTCGCTACAGATCGCCTCCGTCGCGACGTTGATTGCGATGGTGCTCGGCACGCTGGCATCGGCAGCGTTATACCGCCGGGATTTCTTCGGCAAGCAGGGCATCTCGCTGATGCTGATTTTGCCGATTGCCTTGCCGGGGATCATCACCGGGATCGCGCTGCTGGCGACCTTCAAGACGCTGGGCATCGAGCCGGGGATGTTCACCATCATCGTCGGCCACGCGACCTTCTGCGTGGTGATCGTCTACAACAACGTCATCGCCCGTTTGCGCCGCACGTCGCACAGTTTGATCGAAGCCTCGATGGACCTCGGTGCCGATGGCTGGCAGACCTTTCGCTACATCGTCCTGCCAAACCTTGGCTCGGCGCTGCTCGCCGGCGGCATGCTCGCGTTTGCGCTGTCGTTCGACGAAATCATCGTCACCACCTTCACCGCCGGCCATGAACGCACCCTGCCGCTGTGGCTGCTGAACCAGCTCAGCCGCCCACGGGATGTACCGGTGACCAACGTCGTCGCGATGCTGGTGATGATGGTGACCATGCTGCCGATTCTCGGCGCCTATTACCTGACCCGTGGCGGTGAGAGCGTGGCGGGGAGTGG
Organism: Pseudomonas sp. O230; assembly: GCF_045447035.1. Taxonomy (NCBI): domain Bacteria; kingdom Pseudomonadati; phylum Pseudomonadota; class Gammaproteobacteria; order Pseudomonadales; family Pseudomonadaceae; genus Pseudomonas; species Pseudomonas sp. O230. The sequence continues at coordinate 392,738 of NZ_JBJGXN010000005.1, forward strand.
CGGGAAATAACTGAATAACTGGAGGAACCGGATACCTGTGGGAGCGGGCTTGCTCGCGATGACTGACTGACATTCAACAGAGATGTCGGCTGACAGACCGCTATCGCGGGCAAGCCCGCTCCCACAGGGATTCGGTTCCGGTAGAAAAATAATAGATTCGAAGAGGACAACGCCATGCAAACCAAACTCTTGATCAACGGCCAATTGCTCGACGGCGAAGGCCCCGCCCAACCGGTATTCAACCCGGCCCTCGGTCGCGTGCTGGTGGAAATCAACGAAGCCAGCGAAGCCCAGGTCGACGCCGCCGTGCGGGCCGCCGACGCGGCGTTCGACAGCTGGTCGCAAACCCCGCCGAAAGAGCGCTCGCTGCTGCTGCTCAAACTCGCCGACGCCATCGAAGCCCACGGCGAAGAGCTGGCCAAACTCGAATCCGACAACTGCGGCAAACCCTACAGCGCCGCGCTGAACGACGAGATCCCGGCGATTGCCGACGTGTTCCGTTTCTTCGCCGGCGCCAGCCGTTGCATGAGCGGTTCGGCGGGCGGTGAATACCTGGCCGGGCACACCTCGATGATCCGCCGCGATCCAGTGGGCGTGATCGCCTCCATCGCGCCGTGGAACTACCCGCTGATGATGGTCGCCTGGAAAATCGCCCCGGCCCTCGCCGCCGGTAATACCGTGGTGCTCAAGCCGTCGGAACAAACCCCGCTGACCGCGTTGCGCCTGGCGCAACTGGCGTCGGAAATATTCCCGGCCGGTGTGCTCAACCTGGTGTTCGGCCGTGGTCCTACCGTCGGCAGCCCGCTGGTCACCCATCCGAAAGTGCGCATGGTGTCACTGACCGGTTCCATTGCCACCGGCGCGAACATCATTTCCAGCACCGCCGACAGCGTCAAACGCATGCACATGGAACTGGGCGGCAAGGCCCCGGTGATCATCTTCGACGACGCCGACATCGACGCCGCCGTGGAAGGCATTCGCACCTTCGGTTTCTACAACGCCGGCCAGGACTGCACCGCCGCCTGCCGCATCTACGCGCAGGAAGGCATCTACGACGCATTCGTCGAGAAGCTCGGCGCGGCGGTCAGCAGCATCAAGTACGGCTTGCAGGATGACCCGTCGACCGAACTCGGCCCGCTGATCACCGCGCAACACCGCGACCGGGTGGCCGGGTTTGTCGAGCGCGCCGTGGCGCAATCGCACATCCGTTTGATCACTGGCGGCAAGGCGGTTGAAGGCAATGGCTTCTTCTTCGAGCCAACGGTGCTGGCCGACGCGCTGCAGGACGACGAGATCGTCCGCCGCGAGGTGTTCGGGCCGGTGGTGTCGGTGACCAAATTCACCGATGAAGCGCAGGTGCTGGGCTGGGCCAACGATTCGGACTACGGCCTGGCGTCGTCGGTGTGGACCGCCGACGTCGGTCGCGCGCATCGCTTGTCGGCGCGGTTGCAGTACGGCTGCACTTGGGTGAACACGCATTTCATGCTCGTCAGTGAAATGCCCCACGGCGGTCAGAAATTGTCCGGCTACGGGAAGGACATGTCGATGTATGGGCTGGAGGATTACACCGTTGTGCGGCATGTGATGTTCAAGCACTAAAAGCATCGCCGGCAAGCCGGCTCCTACAGGGTTTTGTGTCGTTCACATTATTGGCACACGGCACAAACCTGCAGGAGCCAGCTTGCTGGCGATGCTGTCACCTCGGTTTCAAGGCAGAAACCGGCAACACGTACCACCAGGTTTCAACGCAGACAAACAAAACAATAACCACCGATCCGGGCAGCGCCGCCAAGGCCCCGCCACGGTTTCGGACATCCGAAATCTGCCGATTTTCCGGAGCTAACACACCATGAGCGCAATCCCCGAACTCTCCGCAGCCGCTGCCGACAGCGATGCCGAGCAACTCCGCAAGCTGGGTTACACCTCCAACTTCAACCGCAGCATGAGCCTGTGGGAAAACTTCGCCCTGGGCTTCACTTACCTCTCCCCGGTCGTAGGGGTTTATACCCTGTTCGGCCTGTGCCTCGCTGCCGGTGGTCCACCGATGTTCTGGGCCTATTTGCTGGTCGGTTGCGGCCAGTTGCTGGTGTGCCTGATCTTCGGCGAAGTGGTCTCGCAGTTCCCGATTTCCGGTGGCGTCTACCCGTGGGCGCGCCGCCTGGTGGGCAAGCGCTGGGCGTGGATGGTCGGCTGGATCTACTCCATCGCCCTGTGCGTCACCATCGCCGCCGTTGCCGTCGGTGCCGGGCCTTATCTGGCCGCAATGATGGGTTTTGAACCGAGCAGTAACACCAACATCGTCATCGCCCTGGTGCTGACGCTGTTCGCGACACTGGTCAACCTCAGTGGCACCAAAGTGCTGGCGCGAATCGCCATGTTCGGCTTTCTCTGCGAACTGGTCGGCGCGGTGATCGTCGGCGTGTACCTGCTGATTTTCGAACGCCATCAGCCGATCAGCGTGTTGTTCAACACCTTCGACATTAGCGTTGATGGTTCCTACCTGCCGGCCTTCCTCACCGCCTCCTTGGCAGGCATGTTCCTGTACTACGGTTTCGAAGCCTGCGGCGACGTGGCTGAAGAAACCCCGAACCCGAGCAAGCAAATCCCGGTGGCCATGCGCATGACCATCTACATCGGCGGCATCGCGGCCATGTTCGCTTGCCTGGCACTGATCCTTGCCGTACCGGACATGCAAGCTGTGATCAACGGCACCGACAAAGACCCGGTCACCACCATCCTCAACAACGCCTTCGGCCCGGTCGGCTCAAAAGTAGTGATGGGCGTGGTGATGATTTCCTTCATCTCCTGCGTCATCAGCCTGCAAGCGGCGGCGAGTCGTCTGCTGTATTCCTACGCACGGGACGAAATGGTCATCGGCAGCTCACTGCTGAAGAAGATTTCCCCTACGACTCAGGTTCCGGTTGCCGCGCTGTTCGTCTCCGGTGTCCTGCCGGCGCTGATCATTATTCTGGGCTTCTTCCTGCAAGACGCAGTGGCCACCATCGTCAGCTTCGCCGCCATCGGCATCTACCTCGCGTTCCAGATGATCGTGCTCGCGGCGTTGTATGCACGCCTGAAAGGCTGGAAACCGAGCGGCAAATTCACCCTCGGTGCATGGGGTTGGCCGGTGAACATCGGCGCGCTGGTTTATGGTGTCGGCGCCATCATCAACATGGCCTGGCCGCGTACACCGGATGCGGCGTGGTACATCAACTATGCGATGGTGTTGAGTACTGCGATCGTGATTGGGCTGGGGTTGCTTTACATGTGGATGGCCAAGCCGTATGACCATGGCACGGCGCCTGCGGGGGATGCTTGGAAGGTTGGTCACTAAGAACGATTGCCCCGGGATCATCTGAGTTCCCGGGGCAATCTTGGCGCCTCAGACTCCAGTTTTACGCTTCGTGCAAAAACAGGAAAATCCTACAGACCAAGCCTTCTCGCAAAGGCTCCAATTCCTACGACACGCGTCGCCAGAGTAGACTTGCCGCTGCGAGCGCCTGACCGATAGGCTTTGTCCCATCGCTGCAAAATCAGCGATCCGGAGTCGAAGCCGGGAAATGTCAGAACGGTGCTTACGTGCCCCCATAGAACTGTGGCTGCTTTTCTACCTCTAGTTCTGCTTTATGGCGGGCCGTGTGGCGCGGGCCTTTCAGCTTCCGTTTTGACCTGGAAGTGTCCCGACTTCGAACGCCACTCGGTTCGCCACCTAACCTGTCGAAGGGTTGGTGGTGACTTTCCAATTCAAAACGGAATTTAAGTCATGTCAGAGCACACAAAAACCGCAGCCGCCTCCTACTTCACCCCAACCATCTTCCCCCGCCACAACCGTTTCCTCCACGCTGTCATCCAAGCCAACCAAGCCTGGTTCTGCGTCCACGATCTGGGACGTTTGATGGGCCGCCCGCTGGACCAGCGACTCACCCAAAAACTCGACCCCGATCAGCGCCGATATGTCTGGCTGCTGAAGAACGGCAAAACCGTCGAATCACTCATGGTCAGCGAATCTGGAATGTACGCATTGCTGGTCCACCATTTCGTCCCGGAAAACCGCAACCTGCGCCAATGGCTGAGTAACGAAGTCATACCTGCGCTGCGAGAGTCGAATGCGGTGTCGGTGGATAACATGCCTAGCTTGAGTTCGTTGCAATGGGGCGGGCTCTCCGTGCCGCTGCTGCACTGGAAACAGTCAGCCTGGATCAAGTGGCGGGACATGCCGGATCTGGTGCAGGCGCAGCGACCGTTCCCGATCATGGGCACCTGTAGTTAGACACTAGAGGTCAATGTAGGAGCGAGCTTGCTCGCGATGGTCGTCAACGATAACGCGTGATTCCAGATTTAACGCGGCGCGTTGAAGTCCATCGCGAGCAAGCTCGCTCCTACAGTGAGTGTGCATCTCAAGTGTTGCTTTCATTCAACAAGATCCGGCCGTGACACTGATGTCACGGCCACATCTATCAGCTCCCTAAAACCGCGAAACACTCCGCATCGCATCCACCAGATACCGCATCGCGATCCGGTCACTCTCCGACAACTCGCGATACCGCTCCACCAGTTTCAATTCCTCGGAATTAAGCCGACGCCTTCGCCGCCCGATGCCCAGGCAAGGGAAGATCCCCAACATTTCGGTGATGCCTTGTACTTTCGACATGGACGATGTCCCTCTCTACGTCAAAAAAAACTTCAAAAACTGCATCGCCCTACCCTTTTTCAGCGGTCAACTCGTGCCAACTGAATCCCACCGGCCTGAGGGCAGAAACCGGTCATGCCCATAGAATAGAAACTATCCGGGCGCTGAAAAGCGGTTTTTAGAGTAATTAGTCGAAAAAAGCAGAAACGCCCTGTAAATCAGAAACCACTGTGGGAAACGTTACCGGAAATGTCTTGTTTCACAGCCGCGCCATTGTCACGCCATCAATCATTTTTGCTCTGCCACCGAACGGTTTAAGCTATTTGGCATCTGTTTAAAGTCCGTTGCGTTTGGCCGAAGGCATGTCCGAACCTCCATTTTTGATCCCGCACGTGCCAGGAACGGCACGGGATTGTTCACGACAGGTTGTACTTATGCACCGCAGGAATTTGCTCAAAGCGTCCATGGCCATCGCCGCCTACACCGGTTTGTCCGCCTCCGGCCTGCTGGCCGCGCGGGCCTGGGCCGGCAACGACACGGCTGATGGCGAGGCTCAGGCGTTCGATTTCGAAGCCCTGAAGATCCAGGCCAAGCAGCTTGCCGGCAACCGCTATCAGGACACCAAGCAGGTGCTGCCGCCGACCCTGGCGACCATGACCCCACAAAATTTCAACGCGATCCGCTACGACGCCAATCATTCCCTGTGGAAGGATTTGAAAGGTCAGCTGGATGTGCAGTTTTTCCACGTCGGCATGGGTTTCAAGCAGCCGGTGCGCATGTACAGCGTCGACCCCAAGACGCGTCAGGCGCGGGAGGTGCATTTCCGCCCTTCGCTGTTCAACTATGAAAAAACCACGGTCGATACCAAGCAGCTCACAGGGGACCTGGGTTTTTCCGGGTTCAAGCTGTTCAAGGCGCCTGAACTGGACCGGCACGATGTGTTGTCGTTCCTCGGCGCCAGCTATTTCCGTGCGGTAGATGCCACTGGCCAATACGGCCTGTCGGCGCGCGGTCTGGCAGTCGATACCTATGCCAAGAAACGTGAAGAATTCCCGGACTTCACCAAGTTCTGGTTTGAAACCCCGGACAAGGACAGCACCCGTTTCGTGGTGTATGCCCTGCTGGATTCACCGAGCGCGACCGGTGCCTACCGTTTTGACATCGATTGCCAGGCCAGTCAGGTCGTCATGGCCGTCGACGCTCATATCAACGCGCGTACCGCCATCGAACAATTGGGCATCGCACCGATGACCAGCATGTTCAGCTGTGGCACCCATGAGCGGCGCATGTGCGACACCATTCACCCGCAGATCCATGACTCGGATCGCCTGGCGATGTGGCGTGGCAATGGCGAGTGGATCTGCCGACCGCTGAACAATCCGGCCACCCTGCAATTCAACGCCTTCGCCGACACCGACCCGAAAGGTTTCGGCCTGGTACAGACCGATCACGAATTCGCCAATTATCAGGACACGGTCGACTGGTACAGCAAGCGCCCAAGCCTGTGGGTCGAACCTACAACCGCGTGGGGCGAAGGCTCTATCGATCTGTTGGAAATTCCTACGACCGGCGAAACCCTGGATAACATCGTCGCGTTCTGGACCCCGAAAAAACCGGTCGCGGCGGGTGATTCCCTGAACTACGGCTACAAGCTGTACTGGAGCGCTTTGCCGCCGGTCGGCACGCCGCTGGCGCGAGTCGCCGCGACCCGTTCGGGCATGGGCGGCTTCACTGAAGGCTGGGCGCCGGGCGAGCATTACCCCGAGGTGTGGGCACGCCGGTTTGCGGTGGACTTCACTGGCGGCGGCCTGGACCGCTTGCCGGAAGGCACAGGCATTGAGCCGGTGGTCACGTGCTCCAACGGCGAGGTCAAAGACTTCAATGTGCTGGTGCTGGATGACATCAAGGGCTACCGGATTACGTTCGACTGGTTCCCGACCAACGACAGTGTGGCACCGGTGGAGCTGCGGTTGTTCATCCGGACCAATGACCGGACGTTGAGCGAGACCTGGTTGTATCAGTACTTCCCGCCGGCGCCGGAGAAGCGTAAGTACACCTGACGTTAAAGGGTTGTCCGCACAAAAACACAAAAGCCCCGATCACTTCGACCGGGGCTTTTTGCTTTTTCCGCCTCACTCAGTCACGCAAATCCGACTCATGAATCGGCTGATCCCTGTGCGTTGCACGCTGATATTGCGCCGGCCAGATGGCCTTGCGCCCCCCCAAATCATCATCCGCATGCAACGGCCAATACGGATCGCGCAACAGCTCACGGGCGAGGAAGATGATGTCTGCCTGACAGGTGCGCAGGATGTGCTCGGCCTGGGCCGGCTCGGTGATCATTCCTACGGTGCCGGTGGCGATGCCCGACTCCTTGCGCACTCGTTCGGCGAAGCGGGTTTGATAACCGGGACCGGTAGGAATTTCCGCGTTGGCCGCCGTGCCTCCCGACGACACATCGATCAGGTCCACACCCAAACCTTTGAGGCGTCGCGCCAGTTCAACGGTTTCATCCGGGTTCCAGCCGTCCTCCACCCAATCGGTGGCGGAAACGCGCACGAACACCGGCAATTCCTCAGGCCAGACAGCCCGCACCGCTTCGGTGACTTGCAGCACCAGCCGAATTCGATTCTCGAACGAACCACCATATTGATCGCGCCGCTGATTGCTCAGGGGTGACAGAAACTGGTGCAGCAGGTAACCGTGGGCGGCGTGGACTTCGACAACTTTGAAACCGGCGGTCAGCGCGCGTTTCGCAGAGTCGACGAACGCCTGGATAACTTCGGCAATTTCGCCCTCATTGAGCTGCTTCGGTGGAGTGTGTTGCGGGTCGAACGCAATGGGTGAAGGACCGACCGGCATCCAGCCACCGTCTTCCAGTTTGACGCTACCGTGCTTGCCAATCCACGGCCGATGGGTGCTGGCCTTGCGCCCGGCGTGGGCCAACTGAATGCCGGCGACGGCACCTTGGGCGGCGATGAAGCGAGTGATGCGTTGCAGGGGTTCGATCTGTTCGTCATTCCACAAGCCGAGGTCTTCGCCGGTGATGCGTCCATCGGCGGTGACGGCCGTGGCTTCGGTAAAAATCAGACCGGCGCCACCGACAGCACGGCTGCCGAGGTGGACCAGGTGCCAGTCATTGGCCAGGCCATCGACGCTGGAGTACTGGCACATCGGTGACACCGCGATACGGTTGAGCAGGGTCAATTGACGAAGGGTATAGGGTTCAAGCAGCAGACTCATGGGGCACCTCTCGAATCAGTGGGCAGGCTCCAGGGTTCTGTTTGAAAAGTCGACGAGTGACAGGAAAAAGGTGCAGCACCCGCCCCCGCGGGCAAAAAATTCGACAAGACGTCACAAGGCCAATCAAGCAGTGCTTAGAGCCTAGTCGACAATGGGCGATGAGGGAGGGTTCCAAGAGATTCAGCGTCAGCAAAATCGCTATCGCCAGCAAGCCGGCTCCTACAGGGTGTGCGCAAATCCTGTAGGAGCTGACTTGCCGGCGATGGGATCAACGCGGTTCGATGTGGGCAATCATCAACTGGACCGTCTCATTCCCGCGAAACTCGTTGAGGTCGAGTTTGTAGGCCAATTCCACCCACTTGATGGTCGGATTTGGCCAGATATCACGGTCGATGCCAAAGGCAATGCCGTCGAGTTTGACCGAACCACATTCACTTTTGAGCACCACTTTGAGGTGCCGTTCGCCAACAACGCGTTGTTCGACCAACTGGAATACGCCATGGAACAACGGCTCCGGGAAGTGTTGCCCCCAAGGACCGGCATGCCGCAGCGCTCGCGCCAGTTCGAGGTGGAACTCTTCAACGGCTAAGGTCCCGTCCGACAACAGTCTTCCGGTCAGGTCCTCCTCGCGCAATTGCCTACGCACTTCAGCGTCAAAGGCTTCGGCGAACAGCGGAAAATTCGCTTCCGGTAAAGTCAAACCTGCCGCCATGGCGTGACCGCCATACTTGCTGATCAAGTTTGGATGCTGCGCCGCCACCACGCTCAAGGCGTCGCGAATATGGAAGCCCTGCACTGAACGCCCCGAGCCCTTCAGCAATCCGTCGCCTGCATCGGCAAAGGCGAACGTCGGACGGAAATAGCGCTCTTTCATACGCGAAGCGAGGATTCCGATGACACCCTGGTGCCACTCGGGATCGAACAGGCACAGGCCGAACGGCATCGATTCCACCGGCAAGTCCTTGAGCTGGGCCAGCGCCTCGCGCTGCATGCCTTGCTCGATGGATTTGCGGTCCTGGTTCATGCCGTCGAGCTGAACGGCCATTTCCCGGGCGAGTGCGGCATCTTCGGTGAGCAGGCATTCGATGCCCAGACTCATGTCATCCAACCGCCCTGCCGCGTTCAGGCGCGGGCCGACGATGAACCCGAGGTCGGTGGAAGTGATGCGCGCATGATCGCGCTTCGCCACTTCGAGGATTGCCTTGATCCCCGGCCGCGCACGTCCGGCGCGAATTCGCTCCAGGCCTTGATGCACGAGAATCCGGTTATTGGCATCCAGCGGTACCACGTCAGCGACGCTGCCCAACGCCACCAGATCCAGCAATTCACCAATGTTCGGTTGCTGCTGGTTCTCGTACCAGCCGAGGCTGCGCAGGCGTGCGCGCAGGGCCATCAGCACGTAGAAAATCACCCCGACGCCGGCCAGTGCCTTGCTCGGGAACCCGCACCCCGGCTGGTTGGGATTGACGATGGCATCGGCCAACGGCAGTTCATCGCCGGGCAAGTGGTGGTCGGTGACCAGCACCTGAAGGCCGGCCTTTTTCGCCGCCGCCACACCTTCGACACTGGAGATGCCGTTGTCCACGGTGATCAGCAACTGCGGCGTGCGGGTCAGGGCCACTTCGACGATTTCAGGTGTAAGGCCGTAGCCATACTCGAAGCGGTTCGGCACCAGATAATCAACGTGAGCCGCGCCCAACAGGCGCAGGCCCAACATGCCCACAGTACTGGCCGTCGCGCCGTCGGCGTCGAAGTCGCCGACGATCAGAATCCGCTGACGCTGCTCCAGCGCGGTCACCAGCAAATCCACCGCGACATCAATGCCCTTGAGCTGCTGGAACGGAATCAGCCGCGCCAGGCTCTTGTCCAGTTCAGCCTCGGACAGCACGCCCCGCGCCGCGTACAAACGGGTCAGCAGCGGTGGGAGATCACCGAGGAATGGCAGGGTGTCGGGCAACAGGCGAGGTTCGATGCGCATGGGGTAACAGATGCTTCTCTTGAATACGTAGGACAAAACCGAATGACGTGACGAAAAATCAGCCGCGTTCGCCGCTCAGCCACTGCAACTGGACTTCGTGCTGACCACGGTCGTCGGTGACGAAAATCGTCCCTTCGCTGATCATCACGTCCCACTTGATAACGCGAGGCATGTCTTTGGCAAGGGTTTCCAGGACTTCCTGCGGCACAGCAGCAATGTGCACGTTTTTCAGGTTCTTGATCGCCGGGATTACTTTGGTTTCCCAGACGCGCAGGCTGCCGTAGGCCAGCAGGCTGGTACGCTCGGTGCGGCGCGAGCACCAGGTCAGGCGATCGGCGTCGGGCTGACCGACTTCGATCCAGTGCAGGACACGATCATCCAGGCTCTTTTCCCACAAGGCGGGCTCATCCACGTCTGACAGACCACGGCCAAACGACAGCTGCTCGTTGTACCAGAAGGCGTAGGCCAGCAGCCGCACGGTCATGCGCTCTTCGGTCTCCGAAGGGTGACGGGCGATAGTCTGCTTCACCGTCTCGTAAACACTACGGTCGAGGTCGGTGAGGTTCAGTTCAAACTTGTAGGTCGTGGACGGCTGGGCCATGAACGGGCTTCTTGATACGTGGAAAGGCGGCAAGTCTAACCGATGCGGCAGGCAATCAACGAATTCGCGACCATCAACCGTGAGCGACTGACAGCGGGCTGTGCTAAAACGCTCTATCAGCCAAGTCTTTGTCCTACAGGATCCAGCATGCCGTTCACCGCCAAACCCCTCTCAGGCCTGAAAGTCATCGAACTGGGCACGTTGATCGCGGGGCCGTTTGCCTCGCGCATCTGCGGCGAATTCGGTGCCGAAGTGATCAAGATCGAATCCCCCGACGGCGGTGATCCGCTGCGCAAATGGCGCAAGTTGTATGAAGGCACCTCGCTCTGGTGGTTCGTTCAGGCGCGTAACAAGAAGTCCCTGACCCTGAACCTGAAACACCCGGATGGCTTGGCGATCCTGAAAAAGCTGCTCGGTGAAGCGGACATCCTGATCGAGAATTTTCGCCCCGGCGTGTTGGAAAAGCTCGGCCTGGGCTGGGACGTCTTGCACCAACTGAACCCGAAACTGGTGATGGTGCGCCTTTCGGGTTTCGGCCAGACCGGGCCGATGAAGGATCAACCAGGATTTGGTGCGGTCGGCGAATCCATGGGCGGCCTGCGCTATATCACCGGGTTTGAAGACCGGCCGCCGGTGCGCACCGGGATTTCCATCGGCGACTCGATTGCCGCGCTGTGGGGCGTGATTGGTGCGCTGATGGCTTTGCGTCATCGCGAGGTCAACGGCGGTCTGGGTCAAGTGGTGGATGTGGCGCTGTACGAAGCGATCTTCGCCATGATGGAAAGCATGGTCCCGGAGTTCGATGTGTTCGGCTTCATCCGCGAACGCACAGGCAACATCATGCCGGGCATCACGCCCTCCTCGATCCACACCAGCGCCGACGGCAAACATGTGCAGATCGGCGCCAATGGCGACGCGATTTTCAAGCGATTCATGCTGACCATCGGCCGTGAAGACCTGGCCAATGACCCGGCCCTGGCCAGCAACGACGGGCGTGATAGCCGTCGCGACGAGATTTATGGGGTGATTGATCGTTGGGTCAACTCGCTACCGCTAGACACCATCATCGAGCAGTTGAATCAGGCCGATGTCCCCGCCAGCCGTATCTTCAGCGCCGAAGATATGTTCAGTGATCCGCAGTACCTGGCGCGAGAAATGTTCCTGAAGGCAAAGCTTCCGGACGGCAAAGATTTCAAGATGCCGGGAATTGTGCCGAAACTCTCAGAGACACCCGGCAGTTCTGAATGGGTCGGGCCGCAGTTGGGCGAACACAATGCGCAGGTACTCAACGATCTTGGCTACGACAAGGAACAGATCGCAAAGCTGCGTGAAGACGGGGCCATCTAAGCTGAAACGCCTGCTTTCGCTGGTTACCACAGCCTGCCTGTCGCACGGCAGGAGGGTGATGTGCGCGTTCGCGGCGACCGTCCTGCTCGTCGGTCCGACCTCGTCGGCGATGGCGCAGCCCGAGGACACCATGATCTGGCTGTTGCGGGATCTGCCACCGCTGACGATTTTCGAAGGACCGAAAAAGGGCCAGGGCGTTATTGATCAACTGTTGCCACTGTTGATCGCCGGCATGCCGCAATACAAACACACCTTGATGCGGGTCAACCGTGCTCGCGCCTTGCAAATGCTCCACGAGTCGTCCCTTACCTGCGATGCGGCGCTGAACCGGAGCAAGGAACGCGAACGCTGGATCGCGTTTTCCATTCCAGTGTTTCGGGCCATGAGTAACGGCGTCGCCGTGCGGCGCGTTGACCGTGAGACGCTTGCGCCCTTCATCCAGGACGGTGAACTGGACTTGGCGGCCTTCCTGGCGAATGGCGGCGAGAAGTTGGGCATTATCGCCGAGCGTAACTACGGTGATTACCTCGACGCGCTGCTCAAACAAGCACCGCCTGACTCGCTCACCCCGCACTACGGCAACGACGCCTTGGGGAGCCTGTTGCAGATGCAGCGCCTGGGGCGCTTGCGGTTGCTGCTGGGGTACCGTCCGGAAATCCGCTACCAGGCCCAACAGCAAGGGATCGCCGAGGATGAGTTGCAGTTCTACCCGATTCGCGGTGCGGAGAAATTCCTGTCCGGATACATCGGCTGCACCGACACGCCGAAAGGCCGGCAGGCGATTGTCGAGATCAATCAACTGCTGCGCAAAATGCCCCACGATCGCTTGAGCGAGGCGTACGCCGCGTGGCTCGACCCGGAAAGTCGCGGCGCCTACCTGGAAGAATCCCGCAAGTATTTCGAGCAACAGGCTCAGGAATGACAAATCGCGGGCAAAAAGAAACCCCGAGAAGTGGGGAGACGACTCGGGGTTAAACGTGGTCTACAAAAAGACCAGTGGCAGCACGACTACAAGCACCGGAGCACAATGCTTGATCCTGCTGTTACATGCTCTGACTGACCTTGGGCCCGTAAGGTTCCCATAAAAAATAATTCACTTACGGCCGGCCCAGGACCTTGTCCTGTGCCGCATTGCGCAACGCCGCGATTACGCAGGGTTCCAGGCGTCCTTCGGCAATCAGCAAATCGCGATGCAACCCGTCGACCACATCCGTGAGCAGACGCTTGTCGGTCAACTGAGCCTGATTGAACTCCCGCTCGACCACGATGGCGCCGGTCGAGCTCTTCAGTGTCACCAGGCATTCACCGTGGGTGCCTGATGGGGTCAACGTTACTTGGTAAGGGCTCAGAGCCTCGCCGAGCAATAGACTGATACTTTCCATCTCGATCACCACTCAATAGTCCAAAAACGAGGTGCCTGGGGCGTGTCTACAATAAGTGACCACCGGCCCGAGAAGAAAGTTCTGGATTCCAGTTGCAGACGCGTCGGCGTCTCTGGTTGGTAGAGCATGCATGATGCAGATGACAGGTTTGTGTATGGCTTGGGTGGGAGTGGGGGATTGGGATTGGGATTGGGATTGGGATTGGGATTGGGATTGGGATTGGGTGAATATCCGTTTCTTCGGTAACGGCCACTATTGATTTCGCTTTTACAGCGAGTCACTTGGAAAAGCGCCAAGTAACCAAGCGCTCTTGCCCCTTTCGTTCGGTGCCTCGCTGTGGCTCGGCATGCCCTCGCTCCGGTCCTGCTCCGTGGGCCCGCCGCCATCGGCCATCCATGGCCGGGGGCGGCTAACCCGGCATCCCTGCCGGGTTGCCCACTGCGCAGAACCTGCGCTCGGCCTCTCGAGGGGGCGCTCAGATCAAAAGCTGAAGGCGAGCTAACGCTCGGCCTGATGAGTGGTGGAAATCAAAAGCGTACGGCGCCCCTTGTAGGAGCCGGCTTGCCGGCGATAGCGGTGGGTCAGGCAATGAGTGCGCGACTGAACGGACGCCATCGCCGGCAAGCCAGCTCCTACAGGGGATCGGTGTACATATCCGGAATGAGTGGCCGCAGCAGTGAAGGAGAACGCGTACGCAAGATGAGCCAAGTCGGCTATCAAGCCGCCTCGGCGGCTGTGGCGGTAGCCGCCCCCGGCCATGGATGGCCGATGGCGGCGGGCCCACGGAGCAGGACCGGAGCGAGGCACCGAACGAAAGGGGAAAAAGCGCTTGGTTACTTGGCGCTTCTCCAAGTGACTCGCTGTAAAAGCGAAACCAATAGCCGCCGTTACCGCAGCAACGGATCTGCCCCCAATCAATCTACCCGATTACAACGGCTTACCACGATTCCCATGCTGACTGACAAACGCCTGAACAGCCTTCAAGTCATTCGGCAACACGGTGCACCGCTCATCCCGCTCAAACAGATCAGCCAGGTGAACAGGCAGCTCCAGCGCCTTACCGACGCCAGCCTTCTCCACCGCATCCGGGAATTTTACCGGGTGAGCAGTGCCAAGAATCACCATCGGAATATCCAGACTGCGACGGCATTCACGCGCAGCCTTCACGCCGATAGCCGTGTGCGGATCCAGCAACTCACCCGTCTGCTCATAGACTTCAGCGATGGTTTCGCACGTTTGCGCATCATCCACAGCCAGCGAATCGAACAGCTTGCGTGCTTCAGTCCAGCGCTCTTGTTCAACGCTGAAACCGCCGCCCTGCTTGAACGAATCCATCAACCCGGCAATCGCCGCGCCGTTACGACCGTGCAAGTCGAACAGCAGACGCTCGAAGTTCGACGACACCATGATGTCCATCGACGGCGACAACGTGGCGTGCAGGGTTTCCTTGACGTACTGATTGCCACTCATGAAGCGGTGCAGGATGTCGTTGCGGTTGGTGGCGACGATCAACTGGTTGATCGGCAGGCCCATATTGCGCGCCAGGTAACCGGCGAAGATGTCGCCGAAGTTGCCGGTCGGCACCGAGAACGACACCGAACGCGCCGGGCCGCCCAACTGCAGGGCTGCGTGGAAGTAGTACACGATCTGGGCCATGATCCGCGCCCAGTTGATCGAGTTCACGGCTACCAGACGCGTGCCTTTCAGGAAGCTCTGGTCGGCGAAGCTGTTCTTGACCATTTCCTGGCAGTCATCGAAGTTGCCTTCGATGGCGATGTTGTGGATGTTCTCGCCGAAGATGGTGGTCATCTGGCGACGCTGCACTTCCGACACGCGGTTGTGCGGGTGCAGGATAAAGATGTCGACGTTTTCGCAGTGCTTGCAGCCTTCGATGGCGGCCGAACCGGTGTCACCAGAGGTCGCACCGACGATCACCACGCGCTCACCGCGTTTTTCCAGCACATAGTCGAGCAAACGACCGAGCAGTTGCAGGGCGAAGTCTTTGAACGCCAGGGTCGGGCCGTGGAACAGCTCCAGGACCCATTCGTTGCCGTTCAGCTGACGCAAAGGGGCCACGGCGCTGTGGGAAAACACACCGTAGGTTTCTTCAAGGATCTTTTTGAAATCGGCGTCCGGAATGCTGCCGGCAACGAACGGGCGCATCACCCGGAAGGCCAGCTCGTGATACGGCAGGCCGGCCCAGGAAGCAATTTCTTCCTGGGTGAAACGTGGCAGGCATTCCGGCACGTACAAGCCGCCGTCAGTGGCCAGACCGGCCAGCAAAACGTCTTCGAAATTCAGGGCCGGTGCCTGGCCGCGGGTACTGATATAACGCATGACTGGCTCCAATAGACAGTGTTCGCAAACCCGGGCCCGCACGCGGGCCCGGTGAACGATAACGGCTTAGTTCAGGTGCTCGACCCGGATCCGTACAACCGGACCGACCACGCCTGTCAGGGCTTCGAGGGCGGCGATCGCGTCGTTCATGTGCTGTTCCAGCACACGGTGCGTCAGCAGGATCATCGGCACCAGACCGTCATGTTCTTCGACTTCTTTCTGCATGATCGATTCGATGTTGATGCCACGCTCGGACAGGATGCTCGCGACCTGAGCCAGCACGCCCGGATGGTCCTTGGCCTGAATCCGCAGGTAGTAGGCGCTTTCGCAGGCTTCGATCGGCAGGATCGGATGCGCCGACAACGAATCCGGCTGGAAGGCGAGGTGCGGCACACGGTTTTCCGGGTCGGAGGTCATGGCGCGAACCACGTCCACCAGGTCGGCGATCACCGACGAAGCGGTCGGCTCCATGCCGGCGCCGGCGCCATAGAACAAGGTCGAACCGGCAGCGTCACCGTTGACCATCACCGCGTTCATCACGCCGTTGACGTTGGCGATCAGGCGATCGGCCGGGATCAGCGTCGGGTGCACACGCAACTCGATGCCCGCCGCAGTGCTGCGCGCCACGCCCAGATGCTTGATGCGATAGCCCAGCGCTTCGGCGTAGTTCACGTCAGCCGTGGTCAACTTGGTGATGCCCTCGGTGTAAGCCTTGTCGAATTGCAGCGGAATGCCGAACGCGATGGAGGCCAGGATCGTCAGCTTGTGGGCCGCGTCAATGCCTTCAACGTCGAAGGTCGGATCGGCTTCGGCGTAACCCAGGGCCTGCGCCTCGGCGAGCACGTCTTCGAAGGTGCGACCCTTCTCGCGCATCTCGGTGAGGATGAAGTTGCCGGTGCCGTTGATGATGCCGGCGACCCAGTTGATACGGTTGGCGGACAGGCCTTCACGGATCGCCTTGATCACCGGAATGCCACCGGCCACGGCCGCTTCGAACGCCACGATCACGCCTTTCTCGCGAGCCTTGGCGAAAATTTCATTACCGTGAACGGCAATCAGTGCCTTGTTCGCGGTGACCACATGCTTGCCATTCTCGATGGCCTTGAGTACCAGCTCGCGGGCAACGGTGTAGCCGCCCATCAGCTCTATAACGATGTCGATCTCAGGGTTCGTGGCCACTTCGAAGACATCGTTGGTAATCGCAATACCGGTCGTTTGGAACTGAGGCTTTGGCGTGCGCATGGCAATTTGTGCCACTTCGATTTCACGCCCGGCACGACGAGCAATTTCCTCGGCGTTGCGCTGAAGTACGTTGAAGGTACCGCCACCGACGGTCCCTAACCCACAGATGCCTACTTTGACCGGTTTCACTGTGAACTCCCCATAAAACGGCCGACTCAAGGCCGGCCGTGAAAACAGCCGCATGCTCGCGGCTCTCTATTGATGGCCCGGCAAATGTTGCCGCCGGACCATGATCGTCAAAGACTGGCCGTGACGATGCGAATTTACTTCGCGCCCAGCGCCAGTTTGGCGACTTGTGGCGCAGGCTGGTAGCCCGGAATGACCTGACCGTCGGCCAAAACGATGGCCGGTGTACCGTTCACGCCAATCGACTGGCCGAGGGCGAACTGTTTGGAAACCGGGTTATCGCACTTGGCGGCCTTGATTTCCTTGCCGTCGACCATTTTGTCCATGGCCGCTTTCTTGTCCTTGGAGCACCAGACCGCTTGCAGCTGTTCGTCACCCGGCGAGCCCAGGCCCTGGCGCGGGAACGCGACGTAACGCACTTCGATGCCGCGCTTGTTCAGCTCGGGCACTTCGGCATGCAGCTTGTGGCAGTACGGGCAGGTGGTGTCGGTGAACACGGTGATGTGCGATTTGGTTTCGCCGATAGCCGGGTAGACCACGGTTTCCGCGACCGGAATAGCGTTGACCAGCTTGGAAACGCCCAGGCGTTCGGTTTTCTCGGTCAGGTTGACCGGTTTACCGTCCTTGAGCTGAAACATGTAGCCCTGAACGACGTACTGGCCATCGGCGCTGGCATAGAGCACGCGACTGCCCTGCAATTTGACTTCGTACAGGCCCGGCAACGGACTGGCGGAAATGCTTTCCACCGGCACTTCGAGCTGGAGGGTTTCCAGGCTTTTTCGGATGGCTTTGTCGGCCGCGTCATCGGCGACGGCAAAGGTGCTGACCAACGCAATGGCTGCGGCGGCGAAAATCTGGGTCAGACGCATGAGAACTCCTGAAGGCGGACAAATGGGACGATCAGAACGCCCGTGCCAAAACACCGGGTCATAACCGCCCATCGTGCAAACCCGCAAAGCCTACCACATAAGGTCGGCGGGGCCGAATGTGGCTGATGCAGGGCATCGCGGGGTGCCTTGCAGGCGCAAGCGTGCTCGCGATGGTCGTCAACGATGACGCGTGTTGTCTGGATGAATGCGTTTGTGCCTGCGTTTTTCGCGAGCGAGTTCGCTCCTGCTGGGGATGTACTCAACCGCGCGGGTGATGTTTGGCATGCAGATCCTGCAAGCGTGCCCGGGCAACGTGGGTGTAGATCTGGGTGGTCGACAGGTCGCTGTGGCCGAGCAGCATCTGCACCACCCGCAAATCGGCGCCGTGGTTGAGCAGATGCGTGGCGAAGGCATGGCGCAAGGTATGCGGCGACAGCGACTTGCCGATCCCGGCGACCTTGGCCTGATGCTTGATGCGGTGCCAGAACGTCTGGCGGGTCATCTGCTCGCCGCGCTGACTGGGGAACATGACATCACTGGGACGTCCGCCGAGCAGCTCTTGACGGCCATCGCGCATATAACGCTCGACCCAGACAATCGCCTCCTCGCCCATCGGCACCAGCCGCTCCTTGCTGCCCTTGCCCATCACCCGCAGCACGCCCTGGCGCAGGTTGACCTGCTCCAGCGTCAGGCTGATCAGTTCCGTCACCCGCAGGCCGCAGGCATACAGCACTTCGAGCATGGCGCGGTCACGCTGGCCGATCGCATCACTCAGATCCGGCGCCTTCAGTAGCGCTTCCACATCGGCTTCCGACAAGGATTTTGGCAGCGGCCTACCGAGTTGAGGCATATCGACGCGTAACGTCGGATCGACCGCGATCAACTTTTCCCGCAACAGATAGCGATAAAAGCCACGCACACCCGAGAGAAATCGCGCAGTGGAACGGGGCTTGTAGTTCTGCTCCAGGCGCCAGGCCAGGTGATCGAGGATCAACTCACGGCCGGCATTGATCAACTCCAAGCCCTTCTCCTGCAGCCAGCCGTTGAAGAGGGCCAGGTCGCTGCGATAGGCATCGCGGGTGTTATCGGAGAGACCTTTCTCCAGCCATAGCGCGTCGAGAAACTGGTCTATCAAAGGATGATCGATGGCGGGCATAAAGGCTCAGGCAAGACCGGCAGTACGGCCATGGAAGATAAATCGCAGGCAACAAAAAAGCAGCCCGTAGGCTGCTTTTTTCTGCATCGGAAGCTGGACTTAAGCCAGTTTTTCCTTGATGCGAGCTGCTTTACCAGACAGGTCACGCAGGTAGTACAGCTTGGCTTTACGTACGTCACCGCGACGTTTAACGGCCATGCTGTCGATTTGCGGGCTGTAGGTCTGGAAAGTACGCTCTACGCCAACACCGTTGGAGATTTTACGAACGGTGAAAGCACTGTTTACGCCGCGGTTACGCTTGGCGATAACAACACCTTCGAACGCTTGCAGACGCGAACGGTCGCCTTCCTTCACTTTCACCTGAACGACAATGGTGTCGCCCGGGGCAAAGGTAGGGATCTCTTTGGTCATCTGCTCTGCTTCGAGTGCAAGGATGATTTTGTTAGTCATGCTGTGCTCCTAAGGTAAATCAACGGACTTACCATCGATACGTTGTTAACTATCGTCCCGCTCGCGGATGTATTCCTCGAGCAGCTTCTTCTCTTCTCCAGAAAGCGAGCGGCTTTCCAGAAGATCGGCGCGTCGTTCAAAGGTCCTACCAAGGGACTGCTGTAAACGCCAACGCCGGATATGCGCGTGATTGCCACTTAGCAACACGTCGGGAACACGCTGATCCGCATACACCTCCGGTCGGGTGTAGTGCGGGCAATCCAGCAGACCATCCGTAAAGGAATCTTCCTCGGCGGAGTCCGCATGCCCTAAAGCTCCAGGCAGCAGTCGTGTAACCGCATCGATCAGGACCATCGCCGGCAGCTCGCCGCCAGACAGTACATAGTCGCCAATCGACCACTCTTCATCGACATGAGCATCAATAAAACGCTCGTCAATGCCTTCATAGCGGCCGGCAATCAGGATCAATGCATCCAGATTCGCCAACTCGCGCACCGCCGACTGAGTCAGTTGACGGCCTTGGGGGGACAGGTAAATCACCTTCGCCGCCTCCCCGGCTGCTGCCTTGGCCTGAACCAGTGCATCTTCCAGGGGCTTGATCTTCATCACCATGCCCGGACCACCGCCAAATGGGCGATCATCCACAGTGTGATGTCGATCCGTCGTGTAGTCTCGCGGATTCCAACAGGTAAGCTGCAAGAGCCCCTGTTTCACCGCCCGACTGGTGATGCCGTACTCGCTGATGGCGGAGAACATCTCGGGAAACAAACTGATCACTTCTACGCGCAAGTTAGCCACGCTTAGAAGTCCGCGTCCCAATCCACCTTCATCTCGCCTGCGGCCAGGTCGACGGCCAACACGCATTGCTCGGTATAGGGCAACAGGCGTTCGCGATCATCCAGGCTGCCAGCGCAAGGCTTGACCACCATTACATCATTGGCGCCGGTTTCCAGAAGATGATCGATTTTCCCGAGCAATTGCCCGAGTTGATCAATAACCTTCAGACCTTCCAGCTGGTACCAGTAGTACTCGCCGTCGGTCAATTCAGGGAACAGGTTGCGCGGCACGCAGATCTCATAACCGGCCAGAAGACGGGCTTCTTCACGATCATCAAGACCCTTGAGCTTCGCGACCAGGAACTTGTCGTTCCCACGTCCGCTGACCAGCTCGACCTGTTTCACATTGCCTTCGCGCTTGAGCGTCCAGGTTTTGTACTGCAACAGGTTTTCTGTCGGATCAGTAAAGGAATACACCTTCACTTCGCCGCGAACGCCATGAACAGAATAAATCTTGCCGATAACGATCAAATCATCAGCAATGGCTGGCGTCGCGTTCATATTGCTCAGGCCGCAGCCTTAGCCGAGTCCTTCAGCAACTGAGCAACACGCTCAGAAGGCTGTGCACCAACGCTCAGCCAGTAGGCTACGCGCTCTTGGTTCACGGACAGACGGACTTCTTGACCACGAGCAACAGGGTTGAAGAAACCAACCTGTTCCTTGTGCGAACCGTCGCGCGGGTTGCGGCTGTCGGTTACGGTCAAGTGGTAAAACGGGCGCTTTTTGGAGCCGCCAAGGGCAAGACGGATTGTTAGCATGTGAACATCGTTCCTGTAGTCGGTGCTGCAAATCTAAAGGCACAGCGGGCATAGGTGCCCGAAAGGCCGCATATTCTAAGGAATATCCGGACTTTTGCAAATGTCTTTTTCCGGCGGCCTATCGGCCGCCATCCAGATTTGCTATAGAGCCGTCGTTGAAAACGGCCAGTCAGCTCCCGCCAAGTGCGGGTTTGCTGGAGATCCCACTTCCGTGTGGGCTGCGCAAGAGCAAGCCCTTGCGCGAATTCTTTACATTTTCGGCATGCCGCCGCCGGGCAACATACCGCCCATGCCGCGCATCATTTTGGCCATTCCGCCTTTCGCGGAGAATTTCTTCATCATCTTCTGCATCTGCTTGTGCTGCTTGATCAAGCGACCGATGTCCTGCACCTGGGTACCGGAACCCATGGCGATCCGGCGTTTGCGCGAACCGCTGATCAGCTCAGGGTCGCGGCGCTCGGCCGGGGTCATGGAATTGATGATGGCTTCCATCTGCTTGAATTGCTTCTCTGCCGCACCCTGGGCATTGCCCATCTGCGCCAGATTGACACCACCGATGTTTGGCAGTTTGTCCATGAGGCCGCCGAGGCCGCCCATGTTCTTCATCTGTTGCAGCTGATCGCGGAAGTCTTCGAGGTCGAAGCCCTTGCCCTTCTTCAGCTTCTTGGCCAGTTTGTCGGCCTTGTCCTTGTCGAGCGTCGCTTCCGCCTGTTCGATCAGGCTGAGCACGTCGCCCATGCCGAGGATGCGCGATGCGATACGCTCAGGGTGGAACGGTTCGAGCGCTTCGCTCTTCTCGCCCATACCGATGAACTTGATCGGCTTGCCGGTGATAGCGCGGACCGACAACGCGGCACCGCCACGGGCATCGCCGTCGACCTTGGTCAGGATCACACCGGTCAGCGGCAGTGCATCGCCAAAGGCCTTCGCCGTGTTGGCGGCGTCCTGGCCGGTCATGGCGTCGACCACGAACAGGGTTTCGACCGGGTTGATCGCAGCGTGCAGCGCCTTGATCTCGCCCATCATCTCTTCGTCGATGTGCAGACGACCGGCGGTATCGACGATGACCACGTCGATGAATTTCAGTTTTGCTTCTTTAATAGCCGCTTGCGCAATCTCGACCGGCTTCTGGCTCAGGTCGGACGGGAAGAAGGTCACGCCGACTTCACCGGCAAGCATTTCCAGCTGCTTGATCGCCGCCGGACGGTAAACGTCCGCGGACACGACCATCACCGACTTCTTCTTGCGCTCTTTAAGGAAGCGCGCAAGTTTGCCGGCGGTGGTGGTTTTACCCGCGCCCTGCAAACCGGCCATCAATACGACGGCAGGCGGAACAGCGCTCAGGTTCAGGTCTTCGTTGGCCGCGCCCATCAGGCTTTCGAGTTCGGCCTGGACGATCTTCACGAAGGCCTGGCCCGGCGTCAGGCTGCGCGACACCTCGGTGCCGACGGCGCGTTCCTTGACCGAATTGACGAAGTCCTTAACCACCGGCAAGGCGACGTCGGCTTCGAGCAACGCCATGCGCACTTCGCGCAGGGTGTCTTTGATGTTGTCTTCGGTCAGCTTGGCCTTGCCGGTGACATGGCGCAGCGTCTGCGAGAGACGGTCGGTTAAGTTTTCAAACATTGCGCGATCCTTTCAGGCCCTGTGTAGACCGGGATAATGGCGGCCCAGACCGGAATCAACATGTGCTCGGCGAGCCTGCGGCGTGGGCAGGTCGCGGATTATAGCGAAGACTGCGACTCGCGGACACCTCGCACTTTCGTGGTGTGTGGGTTCTATGCCAAACTCAGCGCCTTTCGGGCTTGCCTAACAGGATTTATGCTCCCCTTGTCACCCAGTTTGCTGACTACCCTCGCCGCCGCATGCTTATATGCCGCTGCGACCCTCTATCAAGGCTCTCGCCTGGCCACCGGTGCCAAGGCGAACAAGCGCCTGTTGGTCACGCTCGGCGTGCTCGCCGTGCTGGCTCACAGCGCCAGCCTGTTCACCCATCTGCTGACACCGATCGGCCTGGGCCTGGATTTTTTCAGCGCTGCCAGCCTGATCGCCGCGGCGGTCATTGCCTTGACCCTGCTGGCCTGCTCGCGGATCCCGGTGGAAAACCTGCTGATATTGCTGTTCCCGCTGGGCGCCGCGACCGTGCTGCTGGCACAGTTCGCACCGGCCGGTACGGTGCAGATCATTGATGAAGAGCCGGGCATCCTCGCGCACATCCTGCTGTCGATCCTGGCCTACGGCATGTTCACCATCGCGGTGTTCCAGGCCTTGCTGTTGCTGGTTCAGGACCATCAACTCAAGCACAAGCATCCGTCCGGACTGATCAAGAACTTCCCGCCGCTGCAAACCATGGAAAGCCTGTTGTTCGGCTTCCTGTGGGCCGGCTGGACCTTGCTGTCGCTGTCGCTGATCTCTGGCTGGTTGTTCGTCGAAAACCTGTTCGCCCAGCATCTGGTGCACAAAACCTTGCTGGCGTGCCTGGCCTGGATCGTCTTCAGTGTGCTGCTCTGGGGCCGCAACCGCCTCGGCTGGCGCGGACACAAGGCCATTCGCTGGACCCTCGCCGGTTTCTGCCTGTTGATGCTCGCGTATTTCGGCAGCAAGCTGGTCCGTGAATACATCCTGCACATCTGACGGGCGGCATAAATGGACGACTTGCCCATAGGGCCGATGTTCGCCGTGGTAGCCCTGCTGATTTTATGGTCGGGGCTGTTCACCGCCATCGAAGCGGCTCAGCAGCACTTACTGGCGCAACGCACCGCCTCGCGCTCCAGCGACAAACCGGTGGCAAGGCTGAGTTTTCCGCTCAACAGCCTGATTCTCTGTAACACCTTGTGCCGCGCACTGGTGGTGGTCATCAGCACCCTGCTGGCGATTTTCACCTGGGCCGAGAACGGTCCATGGGCCGCGTGGCTGGGGGCCGGTGCGCTTCTGCTGGTGTTTGCCGATTACCTGCCACGCACCCTCGCCGCTCGCTATCCCGATGCGGTCCTGGCGCTGGGCAACACCCTGCTCCGCGCACCGCTGAAAATCATCTACCCGGCCGCCTGGCTGCTCAATGGTATCAGCCAGCTCCTGATGCGCCCGTTCGCCCGCAAAGCCAAAGTGGTGCAGCAAAGCGAGGACGAAACGCCGAACGATCGTCACGACGATCAACAAGCGGTTTGCCGTCCGCACCCGCTGGCCGGCATCCACGCACTGGACAACATCACGGTTAACGACATTCTGGTGCCGCGCAGTGACGTTGACGGGATCAACCTCGACGACTCGATAGAAGAGATCCTCGAACAGCTGCGGGCCAATCGGCGCACGCGCCTGCCGGTTTTCCACAGCGACATCAATCAGGTCGAGGCGGTGCTCAACACCCGTCAGATCCGCCATCTGCTGCCCGACGGCCTGCTGACTCGCGAAGCACTGCTGGCGGCGTGTCACGACCCGTATTTCGTGCCGGAAAGCACGCCGTTGCAGCTGCAATTGCTGAACTTCCACAAGCAGCAGCGGCGCCTGGGCATGGTGGTCGACGAGTACGGCGAAGTGCTCGGCATCGTCACGCTGGAAGACATTCTCGAAGAAATCGTCGGCGAATTCGAAAGCCAGCACAGCCTGGATAACCCGCACATCCATCCGCAGGCCGATGGACGCCTGGTGATCGATGGTGCGGCGTCGATTCGCGACCTGAACAAAAGCCTCGGCTGGCACCTGCCCAGCGACGGCCCGAAAACCCTTAACGGGCTGGTGACCGAGGCGCTGGAGACGATTCCGGACAGCGCGGTATGCCTGAAGATCGGGCGTTATCGGCTGGAGATTCTGGAGACCGAAGACAACCGCGTTACCCGCGTGTTGATCTGGCATACGGCCGCCATCCCCACACCAGCCTGACAACACGCCCCTGTAGGAGCCGGCTTGCCGGCGATAGCGCACCTCAGATCGCTATCGCCGGCAAGCCGGCTCCTACAAATAGCGCTAAAGTCCATGGCATAATCGGCCCCGCTTACCCAAGCCCCGCCCCACCCCCGTGCTACCCGCACCCCGCATCAAACCCACATCCCTGGGTGTTCGACCATAATAATTCGCTCCACTGGAGCACATGACTGTCAGGGATTACCGCATGACGACCAGCACGACCTCTACCGAAACCACGCCTGCGCAACCGACGAACTCCGCCACCCGCGTGGCCACCGCGAGTTTCATCGGCACCGCCATCGAATTCTACGATTTCTACGTGTATGCCACCGCCGCGGCGCTGGTGATCGGGCCGGTGTTCTTCCCACAAACCTCCGGCACCGCCCAGATGCTCTCGGCGTTTCTCACGTTCGGCATCGCGTTCCTCGCCAGGCCACTGGGCTCGGCGCTGTTCGGCCACTTCGGTGACCGCATCGGGCGCAAATCGACCCTGGTCGCTTCCTTGCTGCTGATGGGCGTGTGCACCACGCTGATCGGCGTGTTGCCGGGTTACGACAGCATCGGGGCCTGGGCACCGATCCTGCTCTGCGTGCTGCGCTTCGGCCAGGGTTTGGGCCTGGGCGGCGAATGGGGCGGGGCGGCGTTACTGGCGACAGAGAACGCGCCCAAGGGCAAGCGCGCCTGGTTCGGCATGTTCCCGCAGCTCGGGCCTTCGATCGGCTTTCTCGCCGCCAACGGGTTATTCCTGACGCTAGCGATGACGCTGAACGACGAACAGTTCCGCTCGTGGGGCTGGCGGATTCCGTTCCTGCTCAGCGCCGCGCTGGTGATGGTCGGCCTGTACGTGCGCCTCAAGTTGCACGAAACCCCGGTGTTCGCCAATGCCATGGCACGGCAGGAGCGAGTGAAGATCCCGCTGGTCGAGCTGTTCAGCCAGTATTGGGCGCCCATGCTGTTGGGCGCCGGTTCGATGGTAGTGTGCTACGCGCTGTTCTACATCTCGACCGTATTTTCGCTGAGTTATGGCGTGTCGACGCTGGGTTACACCCGCGAAACCTTCCTCGCGCTGCTGTGCTTCGCCGTGCTGTTCATGGCCGCTGCGACGCCGTTGTCGGCCTGGGCCAGTGACCGTTACGGGCGCAAACCGGTGCTGATCATCGGTGGTGTGCTGGCGATTCTGTCCGGCTTCTTGATGGAACCGCTGCTGACCCAAGGTTCGACCTGGGGTGTGGCGCTGTTCCTGTGCATCGAGCTGTTTCTGATGGGCGTGACGTTTGCGCCGATGGGTGCGCTGCTGCCGGAACTGTTTCCGACCCACGTGCGCTACACCGGTGCGTCAGCGGCCTACAACCTGGGCGGCATTGTCGGAGCCTCGGCGGCGCCGTTCTTTGCGCAGAAGCTGGTGGCGATGGGCGGTTTGAGTTATGTCGGCGGGTATGTG
Source organism: Pseudomonas sp. O230 (assembly GCF_045447035.1). NCBI lineage: Bacteria > Pseudomonadati > Pseudomonadota > Gammaproteobacteria > Pseudomonadales > Pseudomonadaceae > Pseudomonas > Pseudomonas sp. O230. The sequence continues at coordinate 419,037 of NZ_JBJGXN010000005.1, forward strand.
TCGGGGGCGGCGGTGCTGAGTTTGATTGCGGTGTTGTGCCTGAAAGAGACGCGTAATAACGATTTGAATCGGGTTGCCTGATAGGCCGCCATCGCGGGCAAGCCCGCTCCCACATGACCTGAGTTGTACACAACATCTGCGAACAACCTAAATCCTGTGGGAGCGGGCTTGCCCGCGATAGCCGCGCCTCGGTTTTACAGCTCGACTACAACAGCCTTGGAAGCACGGGTCGCTTTAGCGCGAGCAGCCTCGATCGACTCATCCCGCGCCAGCGCCACACCCATCCGCCGCTGACCATTCACTTCTGGCTTGCCGAACAGACGCAACGCGGTATCCGGTTCGCTCAAGGCAGCGCCGAGATTGGCGAAAGCCGTCTGTGTCGACTGCCCTTCCACCAGAATCACTGCCGAAGCCGAAGGCCCGAACTGACGGATCAATGGAATCGGCAGCCCCAAAATGGCCCGAGCGTGCAGCGCGAATTGCGACAGGTCCTGAGAAATCAGGGTCACCAGGCCGGTGTCATGCGGGCGCGGCGAGACTTCGCTGAACCACACCTGATCGCCCTTGATGAACAACTCGACGCCGAACAGACCACGGCCGCCCAAGGCTTCGGTGACCGCTTTGGCCACGCGCTCGGATTCCGCCAGGGCAATCGGGCTCATGGCTTGAGGCTGCCAGGATTCCTGGTAGTCGCCCTTCTCCTGACGGTGACCGACCGGCGCACAGAATGTGGTGCCGCCGACGTGACGCACGGTCAGCAGGGTGATTTCGTAGTCGAAGTCGATGAAGCCCTCGACGATCACCCGACCTTTACCGGCCCGGCCGCCTTCTTGCGCGTAATCCCACGCGGCTTTCACGTCATCGACGCTGCGCAGCAGGCTCTGGCCCTTGCCCGAAGAGCTCATGACAGGCTTGACCACACACGGGAAGCCCAGGTCCTGAACGGCTTTGCTGTAATCCTCGAAGGTGTCGGCAAAGTGGTACGGCGAGGTCGGCAGGTCCAGCTCTTCAGCGGCCAGGCGACGGATGCCTTCACGGTTCATGGTCAGTTGCGCGGCGCGCGCGGTCGGGATCACGGTGAACCCTTCGGCTTCCAGTTCGACCAGGGTCGCGGTGGCGATGGCTTCGATTTCCGGCACGATGAAGTGCGGTTTCTCGGCTTCGATCACTGCACGCAGGGCGGCGCCGTCGAGCATGTTGATCACGTGGCTGCGATGCGCGACTTGCATGGCTGGCGCGTTGGCGTAGCGGTCGACGGCAATCACTTCAACGCCCAGGCGTTGCAGCTCGATCACCACTTCCTTGCCCAACTCACCACAGCCACACATCAATACGCGGGTCGCGGTTGGCGACAATGGAGTTCCGATACGGGTCATCTCAGGTCCTCAAAGGAGCGGATCATCGAGGGATGCTGTGCCTGGCACGCTTCCCATGGGGAGAAAGCGCGGCATTTTACATGAACCTGAGGGTTTGGCTTCAGCCGGCGACGGCCTGTTTGCGCATGCGCCACGCCATGATCAGCCACACAGCGGTCACGCCGGCGAACTTCGAGCCCATGGCGGTGAGGGTCACGGCCGGGGTGAGGGCGTCGATCATGCCGAAGAAGATGAAGGTATCGAGCGGAATGCTCAGGGCCGAACTTATCCACAGGCGGTCGTGCAGCGGGCGCTTGGTGATGCTGAACACCAGCCAGTCGATGCATTCGGAGACCGCGAACGCCGTGGCGCTGGCCAGAGCGATGGACGGATCGGACGTGACGTAGGACAGCACCAGCGCTGCCAGCATTGCCACGATCGCACCGTGGCCGAAGCGGATTTGCACCATGTCGCGCAGGACGAAGACCAGACCGCCCCAGGCGGACCAGATGATGTCCAGGTGCGGGGCGGTGGAAAAGGCGTAGTTGATCAGCACGACGCTGCTGATGTAGGCGATCAGAAAGAGCATGGAATTAGGGGCGACCTGTCAATTTGGGGCGAAGGGTACTTCAGGGCAGTGGTTCGGCCAAGGAGAGTGATATTGCCGGCAAGGCCCTCATCGCTGGCAAGCCAGCGCCTAAAAGGGCAGCGCAACACCTGTAGGCGCTGGCTTGCCAGCGATCAATTGTCGGATTTGTTGCCTATCATCCAAAGCAGCCCACTGGACTTGGCCCGCTCATGACACAGCCCCAACACCGTTCGGCGTTCGTCATTGCTCATCCGGCTCCAGCGCGTTATCTCTTCCACCGTGCGCTGACACCCGGTGCAAATATCATCCTCGTCCAGCGCACAAATGCTCACGCAGGGCGATAGCACCGGGCGTTCGGGCGTGCTCATTGTTCCTGCTCTGCCAGGTCGCGGGCATAACGTTGCGAGTTATGCACATAGTGCGCAGCGCTGGCCTCGAGCATTTTCTTCTGCGCCTCGGTGAGCTCGCGCACGACCTTGCCGGGCGAGCCCATGACCAGCGAACCGTCCGGAATTTCCTTGCCTTCGCCGATCAGCGAGTTGGCGCCGATGATGCAGTTCTTGCCGATTTTCGCGCCGTTGAGAATCACCGCGTTAATGCCGATCAGGCTGTAATCGCCGACGGTGCAGCCGTGGAGCATGGCGTTGTGGCCGATGGTCACGCCGGTGCCGATGGTCAGCGGGTAGCCCATGTCGGTGTGCATCACGGTGCCGTCCTGGACGTTGCTGTTCTTGCCGATCAGGATCAGTTCATTGTCGCCACGCAGCACGGCGTTAAACCAGACGTTGGCGCCCTCTTCCAGTTTGACCTTGCCCACCAGCACGGCGTTGGGGGCGACCCAGCTCTGTGGATGGGTCTCGACGCGGGCGTCGCCCAGGCGGTATTTCATCGTGTTGTCCTCAGGCTCAGGCAGCCGCGGCTTAACGCCATACGAACGATGGCTTCAGGTGTTGATAAAACTCTTGGGCGGCTGGTGCAGGCTGATTTTGGCGTCATAGAGCAGGTTGATCAACTCGACGATCATGATCGCCGTCAGGCCCCAGATCTTGTATTCGCCGTAACGATAACTCGGCACATACCAGCTGCGGCCCTGGTAATCGATGCGATGGGTATGTTCACGCGGGTCCTTGCGGAAGAATTCCAGGGGCACGCTGAACACCGCGGCGATCTCGGCGTCGTTGGCCAGATACTCGACAAAATCCGGAACCACGCCGACATAAGGCGTGACCTTGATGCCATGCAGGGAAATCAGCGGGCTCAACGGCCCGATCACTTCGACCAGTCCCGGTGGCAGGCCGATTTCTTCTTCGGCCTCACGTAGCGCGGTGAAAATCAGGTCAGGGTCTTCCGGGTCGCGGCGTCCGCCGGGGAAGGCCACTTCGCCGCCATGGGTCGAGAGCCCGCTGGCGCGCAGGGTCAGAACCAGTTCCGGTTCATCACTGCGAGTGATGGGCACCAGAACCGCGGCCTCCGGGAAACGCTTGTCGGTTTCCAGTGTGCGTGGGGTGTGGTTGCTTACTCGATGCAGTAGCTCGTCCAGCATGAGTCTTCTCGATTTATTCGCTACCTCGCATCATGCACCAATCACACCGACCGCCCAAGCCCCGAACTGCCGTGTGTCGCTAAACGACAACTTGCCGACAGACACCGCCGCACGCCAAGATAGGCGCAGCATTCAGGAACCCAAGCATGAAATTTTGCAGTCAGTGCGGCAACCCGGTCACCCAACGCATTCCCGAAGGCGATTCGCGTCTGCGTTTTGTCTGTGACAGCTGTCAGGCGATTCACTACCAGAACCCCAATATCGTCGCCGGTTGTGTGGCGACCTGGGGCTCGAAAGTGTTGCTGTGCCGACGCGCCATCGAGCCACGGCTCGGTTACTGGACCCTGCCCGCCGGTTTCATGGAAAACGGTGAAACCATCGAGCAGGCGGCCATTCGCGAGACGGCCGAGGAAGCCTGCGCGCGGGTGCGCAACCTGAACATCTATACATTGATCGATGTGCCGCACATCAGTCAGGTGCATGTGTTCTTTCGCGCAGAGCTGGTCGACCTGGATTTTTCCGCCGGTCCCGAGAGCCTGGAAGTGGCACTTTTCGACGAAGCCGACATCCCGTGGTCCGACCTCGCTTTCCGCACGGTGGGCCGTACCTTAGAATGCTTCTTCGCTGACCGGCGGACCGAGGTCTACCCCGTGCGATCCGAGTCGATCCCGCCGCTTGCTCAGCCTGCCATCACCTAAAAAACCTCTATAAATAAAATAGCCGCGACACCTCTCAGGGATATCGTTTCAATGCGCTGGTTGCTTGCCGTGTTTTGCTTGTCGTTCGTCGCTCTGTCACAGGCTTCCGTTGCGGAAACCCTGAACGGCAAAGTCATCGAAAAAGTTCTGGTGCTCAAATCCGCCCACCAATTGCAATTGATCAACGACGGCAAGCCGCTGAAGACCTATCGCATCTCCCTGGGCAAACGCCCCAAGGGGCCGAAGCTGATGGAAGGCGACAAGCGCACGCCGGAAGGTTTCTATTGGCTGGACTGGCGCAAGGTCAGCGATAAATTCAACCTGGCGATGCACATTTCCTACCCGAACATCAGCGACTCCGCGCGCGCGCGGCGCGAAGGCGTCGAGCCCGGCGGCATGATCATGATTCACGGTACGCCGGACACCGAAGAAAACCCCGAAGACCTGTTCCACACACTGGACTGGACCGACGGCTGCATCGCCATGCGCAACATGGACATGCGCGAAGTGTGGGGGTTGGTGCCGGACGGGACGATGATCGAGATTCGTCCGTAAAAAGACCGTCCTCGCGGGCAAACCTTGTACCTGCAGGGACTGCACAGACCCCGTAGAAGCGAGGTCGCCCGCGCCGCGCCCCGAGCAACCGGAACGTTACTTCTCGATCACGTCCCCGCGCATCGGCGCCAACCGCGCAATCAACCGATTCTGTACCGGCACAGCAATGCCCTGCGCATCCATCGCCGCAATCAGATCTTCCACCAGTGCATTGAAATCGCTGCGACTGACGTTCTGCCCCTTGTGGCTCTCGGCCATACTGTCGCCGGTATAGCTACAGGGCCCGCCCGCCTCCACGCAAAACTGCTCGATCAGCTTGTCGCGCAAACGCTGGATATCGATTTTGCGAAAGCGATCGACGATGCGTTCGTCCCGAGCAATGTTCAGCAACATGCCTTCCACAATCAGAGTGATGCCCGGTCGTTCGCCGAGCGCCCGATAAAGGTGATCATCCTTGGCTGGCTGTTGTGCACAACCACTGAGTAATACCACCAGGATCAGCAATACAAAGCGCATCAAAAACTCCCCTGCACGGACAGATACGTGCCGTTTTGATGATCCAGCGTGGCGATTTCGCCTAGGCGGGCGTAGGCCAATACCCACGACAAGTGCTTATTGGGGAAATACCCGACAAACACATCCGCCCAATCGCTTTCCCCGGCAAACGACAGATTGTCCGGCTTCTCGCGGTACTCGACGCCTACGGCCCAGCGCGGATTAAACAGTACCGCCAACGAACCTTCCTTGAGCAGACTGCGGGTATCACGACGGTCGCCACCGAACCCCAGCAACCCCAATTCGTTCGCCCGGCTGTAACGCAGACTGCCATTGACCAGCACGTTGTAGCCAAACGCCGCCCCCATGAACAAACGACTGGCGGCCAAATAGCCTTCGGTGTCGCTGTCACGGTTGGCGCCCACCAGGCTCGGAATCAGGAAATTGCGCTGATGCTTGTACTCAAACCCCAGGGACACCTGCGGCAGGTCATCGTAGATAACGTCGCCAAACAACCGCACTTTCACCCCGAGTACGTCCTGACCAAGGCTGTCTTCGGGCAGGCTCAACTTGCTCACCAGCGAGCCCAGATCAAACCGTTGCCGGGCGAAAGACAGCTCGACCCGATTGTCATAGGCCACCGCCAATCCGGCCACATCGAGTCGATAATCCGGCAGGTTGACCGTAGTGGCGAACGCCGTAGCGCCCCACTCACCCTTCTCTCCATAACCGGCGAGCACCGCCCACGGCGTGATTCCACCCCCCGCCGCACCTTCAAGGCTGCTGGCACCACCGGTGGCGATCAGTCGGCCGTTATCGGCCAGAGCGGTTTGCAGGGTCAGGCCGACAAGGCAGCCGATCAACAGGGAAATACGCGACGTCATGACCATCAATGAACCATGGAAGTTTGAGCAGCCAGGGGTAACGCGACCCAGGCTTCGAAAGCCGCCGCAGTCAGCGGGCGGCTGATGAGATAACCCTGCGCCGTGTCGCATTGCCAGCGTTCGAGCAGGCGCAGGCTGTGTGCGTACTCGACGCCTTCGGCAACCACTTTGAGCCCAAGGTTGTGGCTCATTTCGATGGTGGAACGGACGATCACCGCGTCCTCGCTGGTTTCATCCAGATCGCGCACAAAGGACTGATCGATTTTCAGCTCCTGCACCGGCAAACGCTTGAGGTGAGCCAAGGACGAGTAACCCGTGCCGAAGTCATCAACCGACAGACTGATGCCACAATCGCGTAACTGATGCAGGACTTTCAGCGCGTGTTCCGGCTCACGCATGACCGCGCTTTCGGTGATTTCGAAAATCAATTGCTCGGCCGGCAAACGATGAACTTTGAGCAACGCCGAAACCCGACCTGCCAGATCATCGCCAAGCAAGTCATCGGCCGAAATGTTCAGCGACAACTGCAAGCGCAAACCACGGCGGTTCCACTCCGAGAGCTGGCGCATGCCTTCGCCGATCACCCAATTGGTCAAGGTGCGAATGCTGCCGGTGCGTTCGGCCAAGGGAATGAATTCCGCCGGTGACACCATTCCGAACTGCGGATGCTGCCAACGCAACAAGGCTTCGGCCTGACGCACGTGACCTTTGCGGATATCCAGTTTCGGCTGGTAATGCAGTAAAAGCTCACCGTTGACAGCGGCCTGACGCAAGTCGCGGATCAGGGTGACTTGACGACGATGAGCGAGGTCGCGCCCCTGCTCGTAGATTTGCAGCCGGCCGGGTATTTGAGCCGCATCTTTCATGGCGATGGCCGCACGCTCAAGCAAGGTTTGCGCGCTTTGCCCGTCGACCGGAAATGCAGCAATCCCGAGCCGGCAGTCCAGGGCTACATCGTGGCCATTGATACGCTGCGACTTGAGCAGCAATTGCTGAAGCTGGTCGGCCACCGCCACCGCCGCATCACTGTCGAAACCATCGAGCAACAGCAGAAACTCATCGGCAATCAGGTGAGCCACCGTATCACCGGGGCGCAGCGCGACTTGCAGGCGCTCGCCCGTTTGCCTGAGCAGTTGGTCAACCGACTCGGGGCCGGCGGCCTCACTGATTGCGCGCAAGTTGTCGATGCCCAGGTAGACCAGAGCCATCGGTCGCTGCGCCGAGATCGCACTGCCCAGGCGTTCCATGGCCAGCGCACGGTTTGGCAACCCGGTCAGCCGATCGTGCAACGCGTTGTGAGCCAGTTGCTGCTCACGTTCGGCGATGCCGCTTTGCATCGAATTGAAGGCTCCGGCCAGCAGGCCAAGTTCGTCGCTGCGCTGAAGGTTGACCGGCGTCTGGTAATCGCCCTGACCAATGCGCTCGGCAGCCTCGGCCAGCGCTCGCACTGGCTGTGACACGCTACGCGCCAGCAACAAAGCGCCCGCCAGGGAAGCAAGCAACGCCACCAATGCAATGCCGAGGATCTTTTCATCCAGCGGCGCAAACGCCTGCATCGCGGCATTCAGCGGACTTTGCAGCAACGCGATGACTTGGTTGTCGCGGCCCTCGAGAGCACCGGCCAACATTAATGTCCGGCCCAGAAAATTCGGGTCCTGACGTTCGCTCAACGGCACCTGACTGTCCTGCCGACTGGCGAGCATCAAGCGCACCAGGCTGTCGTTCATCGAATCCGGCTGAGTGCTGACCAACTGACCGAGCTGCTGGCGGTCTACGGTGATGAACGACACCTCCAGATTGGTCAACGAACGCAGCTCTTCAGCCCACGAGGCGTCCATCCTGAAGCCCATCACCACTCGCGCGATTGGCAGCGGCGCCAGCACCGTGGCTTCCACCAGCAAATGAGGCTTGCCCTGTAACGGCACGATGACCATGGTTTGTTGATTGCGTCGGGCTTCGCGCAAGGCCTGGTCATAACGGAAGGGCGAGCCCTCAACCACATCGTCGAGGGTGCTGGAGAGAACTTTACCGTCCATGCCCAGCAGGATCATGTCACTGGCATTGATGCGTTTGCCATGATTTAACAGCACCGAAGCCATCGTCGCCGAATCGCCGCTGGCCACCGCATCGCGAAAGCCAAAATCTGCCGAGAGCAATTGCGCACCATCGGCCAGGCGCCGGCCACGTACGTCCAACAGGCGCTCGAATACTCGTGTCCCCACGTCCAACTGAGCGTTGGCCTGAGCACGGACCGCCGAGTTGGTCACCGCTTTCACGCTGAAATACAGCGCGCCGACCACCACCAGCAACAGCAGAATCAGAACGCAGGCGATGCGAGCCTGAAAACTACTGCGCAGTTTCATGGGCGGCTCGCTTGAACGCATCGCCAAAGGCACTGGATGTCGGCGCGGTTGGGCTTTGCGTGGCCTGGGCTTCGAGGTTCAGAGCAAAAACTTGCTGCAGACCTTGAGCGGGAATCTTCACTTCACCGCCGTTCACCGGTTGCATGTCCAGCGCCTGCGGATGCCACAGGGTGACGTGGTAAACCCCGGCCGGCACATTGAGCGCCAATTGGCCCTGGGTATCGGTCACGCCGAAACGCGGGTCTTCGGTGACGTAGACGTAGCCAAGCATCCAGTCGTGAATGTTGCAGCCGAGCACCACGACGCCGGGTTTGTCGAACAGCACCGGATCTGATGGCGTGCCTTCATACAGTCGCAATTCGAAGCGCTTGGCCGGTGAGAAGGAATACACCTGATGGCGAATGTTGTCGCTGTTGGGAAACTTGATCGGCGTGCCGGTATGCACCGCCAGCACGTGAGGGGCAAATTGCTGAGAACGCTGATCCATGTCGGCCTTGAGCGCACCCGCAGGCTGACCGGCCGGGCCTTGCAAAGTGACCACGGCATCGACCAATGGCTGGCCACGCTGGTCATGCATCTGGATTTGCAGCGTCGCGGCGCTGGCCATGCCACTGGAGCAAAGGGTTGCGGCGATAAAAAACAGCGAACGAAAACGGGCCATGGGGCTTCCGAAAAAGTCAGGGAGTCGAAATCGCCTGCCTTGGCTATAAGCTGATGCAAATGCTTGAGCGAGGGAGATAATGCCTGAGATAAGGCTAAGTGCCACTACCTATTATTGCTTGGTACATGACCGCTTGTCCGAGAAAAACTTATGCAATCGATCAGCTTCTGTATAGGTTATCGACCACCCGTGAAAAAGCTGAAGCAAGGTCTTTGCCGCGGCCTCATTGATTGGTGGGTCAACTGTCAAATACCTGAACACCCGCGCTGAAATTCCCCCATCCATTGAAACCACCCTCCACCTGCCCCATCTAAGACCCATACCCCATTGCGCAGGTGCCCCATGAGCGACCAGCAAGAATTCCCCGAAGACCCGAGCGAATACGCCGACCCCGAGAACGCCGAACACCACTCCACCGGCACAGGCCTCGCCCTGCCCGGCCAGAACTTGCCAGACAAGGTCTACATCATCCCGATCCACAACCGCCCGTTCTTCCCGGCCCAAGTGCTGCCGGTCATCGTCAACGAAGAACCGTGGGCTGAAACGCTGGATCTGGTGAGCAAGTCCGATCATCACTCCCTGGCCCTGTTCTACATGGACACGCCCCAGGAAGACCCGCGCCATTTCGACACCTCGGCCCTGCCGCTCTACGGCACGCTGGTCAAGGTGCACCACGCCAGCCGCGAAAACGGCAAACTGCAATTCGTCGCCCAGGGCCTGACCCGCGTGCGCATTCGCACCTGGCTCAAGCACCATCGCCCGCCGTACCTGGTGGAAGTCGAATACCCGCACCAGCCCACCGAGCCGACCGACGAGGTCAAGGCCTACGGCATGGCGCTGATCAACGCGATCAAGGAACTGCTGCCGCTCAACCCGCTGTACAGCGAAGAGCTGAAAAACTACCTCAACCGCTTCAGCCCCAACGATCCGTCGCCGCTGACCGACTTCGCCGCCGCCCTCACCTCGGCGACAGGGATTGAGTTGCAGGAAGTGCTCGACTGCGTGCCAATGCTCAAGCGCATGGAAAAAGTCCTGCCGATGCTGCGCAAGGAAGTCGAGGTCGCGCGCCTGCAGAAAGAAATCTCCGCCGAAGTTAACCGCAAGATCGGCGAGCATCAGCGCGAGTTCTTCCTCAAGGAGCAACTCAAGGTCATCCAGCAAGAGCTGGGGCTGACCAAGGACGACCGCAGCGCTGACATCGAACAGTTCGAACAGCGTCTGACCGGTAAGGTGTTGTCGACGCAGGCACAGAAACGCATCGAAGAGGAAATGAACAAACTGTCGATCCTCGAGACCGGTTCGCCGGAGTACGCGGTGACCCGCAACTACCTCGACTGGGCCACCTCGGTGCCGTGGGGCGTGTACGGCGAGGACAAACTCGACCTCAAGCACGCGCGCAAGGTCCTGGACAAACACCACGCCGGCCTCGACGACATCAAGGACCGCATCCTCGAATTCCTCGCGGTCGGTGCCTATAAAGGTGAAATCAGTGGCTCCATCGTGCTGCTGGTCGGTCCGCCGGGCGTGGGTAAAACCAGCGTCGGCAAATCCATCGCCGAATCCCTCGGCCGGCCGTTCTATCGCTTCAGCCTCGGCGGCATGCGCGACGAAGCCGAAATCAAGGGCCACCGCCGCACCTACATCGGCGCGCAACCGGGCAAACTGGTGCAGGCGTTGAAAGACGTCGAAGTGATGAACCCGGTGATCATGCTCGACGAGATCGACAAGATGGGCCAGAGCTACCAGGGCGATCCGGCCTCGGCGTTGCTGGAAACCCTCGACCCGGAACAGAACGTCGAATTCCTCGACCATTACCTCGACCTGCGCATGGACCTGTCGAAAGTGCTGTTCATCTGCACCGCCAACACCCTGGATTCGATCCCCGGCCCATTGCTGGACCGGATGGAAATCATTCGCCTGTCGGGTTACATCACCGAAGAAAAAATCGCCATCGCCAAGCGCCACTTGTGGCCCAAGCAGCTTGAGAAAGCAGGCGTATCTAAAGGCAGCCTGAGCATCAGCGACAGTGCGCTGAAGGCATTGATCGACGGTTACGCGCGTGAAGCCGGGGTGCGCCAGTTGGAAAAACAACTGGGCAAACTGGTGCGCAAAGCCGTGGTGAAGTTGATCGACGAGCCGAAAGCGGTAATCAAAATTGCGCCTAAGGACCTTGAAGCTTCGTTGGGGCACCCAGTGTTCCGCAACGAACAAGTGCTGTCCGGCACCGGCGTGATCACCGGCCTGGCCTGGACCAGCATGGGCGGCGCGACGTTGCCGATCGAAGCGACGCGGATTCACACGCTGAACCGTGGCTTCAAACTCACCGGGCAATTGGGCGAGGTGATGAAAGAGTCGGCGGAAATTGCCTACAGCTACGTCAGCTCCAACCTGAAATCGTTTGGCGGGGATCCGAAGTTCTTCGACGAAGCCTTCGTCCACCTGCACGTCCCGGAAGGCGCCACACCGAAAGACGGCCCGAGCGCCGGCGTGACCATGGCCAGCGCCCTGCTCTCGCTCGCCCGCAATCAGCCGCCGAAAAAAGGCGTGGCCATGACCGGGGAGCTGACGCTGACAGGGCATGTTTTGCCGATTGGCGGGGTGCGCGAGAAGGTGATTGCGGCGCGGCGGCAGAAGATTTTTGAATTGATCTTGCCGGAGCCTAACCGTGGCAGCTTTGATGAGCTGCCGGATTACCTGAAGGAAGGGATTACCGTGCATTTCGCCAAGCGCTTTGCGGATGTGGCGAAGGTGTTGTTCTGATGGTCATGTAGCGTCTGCGGGATCGCCATCGCCGGCAAGCCGGCTCCTACACGGGGTTGTGTCATTCACCTGTTTTGTGGCTGACACCCCATCCTCTGTAGGCGCCGGCTTGCCGGCGATGGCGTCAGTTCTGACAACGCAAACTCCCGCAGCTCGTCACACTTTGTCTCATCTTCAGTTATGCTCGCCGTTCGTCGTGAATGCCGGAGCCGCTGACCTCATGTCCCCCACCCGCCTGTTTGTCCCCCTCGCCCTCGCCTTGCTGGCCGCGTGCGCCACGCAACCGAAACACAATGTGACCGTGGAAAAACAAAGCGAATGCCCGGTGAAACTCACCAGTGGGCAAAACCTGATCCTGACCCTGCCGAGCAACCCGACCACGGGTTACCGCTGGGCGATCCAGGATTCGGCCGGTGGCGTGTTGCGCGCGTTAGGGCCAGAGGTTTATCGAAATCCGGAGGATGCTGGCGTCGTCGGTGCTGCCGGTGTTTCTACCTGGCGTTTCCAGGCATTCGCAAACGGTGACGGACGCTTGCGCCTGACCTCGCAACAGCCGTGGGCACCGGAAGTGTTGCCGGTTGAGACCTTCGATTGCGCGATTTCGGTTAACTGATCATGGGCTGGCTGATTCTGGCGCTGATGGGCGCGGTGACCTTTCTTTACGGCCTGAGCGTGCACGCCGCGCTGCTCTGCCTGCTGGTCAAACCGTTGCCCGTGTTGGCTCTGCTTGGCTGGCTGCACGACGCGCCGCCCAGCGAATATCGACGGTGGATCAGCCTTGGATTGATGTTCTCTCTACTGGGCGATGTGTTGCTGGCGTGGCCGGGGGATTTGTTCGTGTTCGGCCTCGGGGCGTTTTTGGTCGCGCACCTCGCCTATTTGAAAGCGTATTTGAGCGATTGCCGGCGATTGGCGCTGTTGCCACTAGTGATCGCGCTGGGTGTTGGCGCGGTGCTGTTGGGGATTTTGATTGCCAATGGCTTGGGCCCGTTGCTGATCCCGGTGATCGTCTACGGTCTGGCCATCAGCGCCATGCTTTGGCGGGCACTGGCTCGACTGGGTACCGATGTGCCAAAACGCTCGGCATTGCTGGCGGCGGGCGGCGCGTTGGCGTTTGTGTTCTCGGACAGCGTGATTGGCATCAACCGGTTTGTTGCACCGTTTCATGCCGCGCCTTACGTGATCATCCTCAGTTACTGGCTGGGGCAGTGGGGGATAACAGCGTCGGCGTTCACGCAAAAACCGAGTTCAATTCATCGCGGGCAAGCCCGCTCCCACAAGGATTGAGATAACCCTGTGGGAGCGGGCTTGCCCGCGATGGCGGTATCACGAACGAAACGAATTTCTGCCTGCCCGCCGGTTTATCAGACAACCCGCGCATCCCCGCGCCAAGTTGGCTAAAATGCCGGCCTTTTCCACATACGCCGCTGGAACCGCCGTGAGCAAAGAACCCGATCGCCTTTTCGCCCAGCCCTTGGCCCAGGTGCCCGACTTCGCCTTTAACGAGGACGTGGTGCGGGTGTTCCTGGACATGATCAAGCGCTCGGTGCCCGGCTATCCGACCATCGTTGAAAACCTCGGCGTGCTCGCCGCGCAATTCGCCCAGCCCCACAGCGTGCTCTACGACCTCGGCTCGTCCCTCGGCGCCGTGACCCAGGCGTTGCGCCGTCACGTGCGCACCGACGGTTGCCGCGTCATCGCTGTGGATAACTCCGCGGCGATGGTCGAGCGCTGCCGCGAATACCTCAACGGCCAGGATTCGATGTTCCAGGAGTTGCTGCCGGTCGAAGTGATCGAAGGCGACATCCTCGCCCTCGACTTTCAGCCGGCCTCAGTGGTGGCGCTGAACTTCACCCTGCAGTTCATCGCCCCCGAGCAGCGCACCGCGTTGCTCAGCCGTATCCATCAATCGCTGCTGCCCGGTGGTGCGCTGATTCTCTCGGAGAAGCTGCGCTTCAACGACGCCGAAGAACACACGTTGCTCACCGACCTGCACGTCGCGTTCAAACGCGCCAACGGCTACAGCGAACTGGAAATCGCCCAGAAGCGCAGCGCCATCGAAAACGTCATGAAGCCCGATAGCCTCGAAGAACACCGCGAGCGCCTGCTGGCTGCCGGGTTCTCGAAAGTCGTGCCGTGGTTCCAGTGTCTTAACTTTGCCTCGTTGATTGCCTTGCCATGATTGATCTATCCCCCCTCGTCCGCCGTCTGGCCGGCACACCGCTGGCCGATTGGGCTAACACCCTGCAAGCGCAACTCGACAAGAAAATGGAAAAGGGTCACGGCGACCTGGAGCGCTGGCAAAGTGCGCTGGACGCCTTGCCGAAGATCCAGCCTGGCGAAGTCGATTTACTCAACGGCCTGACCCTGGACACCGATTGCGACGACGCCACCCGTGCGCAAATGCACACGGCGCTGATGGGCTTGTCGCCGTGGCGTAAGGGTCCCTTCGATCTGTTTGGCGTGCACGTCGACACCGAATGGCGCTCGGACTGGAAGTGGTCGCGCGTCGCGCCGCATCTGGACCTGAAGGGCAAACGCATCCTCGATGTCGGCTGCGGCAATGGCTACTACATGTGGCGCATGCTCGGCGCCGGTGCGGACAGCGTGATCGGCGTCGATCCGAACTGGCTGTTCTTCTGCCAGTTCCAGGCCGTTCAGCGCTATTTGTCCGAGCCGAATGCCTGGCACCTGCCCTTCCCCTTCGAAGACCTGCCACCGGAGCTCGAAGGCTTCGACACGGTGTTTTCCATGGGTGTGTTCTACCACCGCCGTTCACCGATTGAGCATTTGCTGGCGTTGAAGGATTGCCTGGTCAAGGGCGGTGAACTGGTGTTGGAAACGCTGGTGATCGAAGGTGATCAACAACAGGTGCTGGTGCCGGAAGATCGTTACGCGCAGATGCGTAACGTGTGGTTTTTGCCATCGGTGCCGGCGCTTATGCTCTGGTTGCGGCGTGCCGGTTTCACGGACGTGAAGTGTGTGGATGTCAGTGTAACGACCGTCGAGGAACAACGCGGGACGGAGTGGATGAAGTATCAGTCGCTCAGCGACTTCCTCGATCCGGAAGATCACAGCAAGACGATTGAAGGGCTGCCGGCGCCGATGCGTGCGGTGATCGTGGCGCGCAAGTAACCCCCGATCTCCAGGCAACCAATAACCCTGTGGGAGCGGACTTGCCCGCGATGGCGGTGTTTCAGTCGACATCATTGTTGGATGTGCCGCCGCCATCGCGAGCAAGCTCGCCCCTACAGGGGCGCGGTGCTCAGTCTGCGGGTTTCGCGCGTCTTGCCTTGAAGAACTCGCTAAGCACCGCCCCACATTCCTCCGCCAACACCCCGCCTTCAAACAAAACCCGATGGTTGAGAAACCCTTGGGTAAAAAACTGCCCCTGACTTTGCACAATCCCGGCTTTCGGTTCCAAAGCGCCATACACCACGCGCGCAATCCGCGAATGCACGATCAGCCCGGCGCACATGCTGCACGGTTCAAGCGTCACGTACAGCGTGCTGCCCGGCAGGCGATAGTTGCTGGCCGCTAATGCCGCGGCGCGGATCGCGACCATCTCGGCATGCGCGCTCGGGTCGTTGCCGCTGATCGGGCAATTGAAGCCGCGACCGATGATTTCACCGTCCTGCACCAGCACCGCGCCCACCGGCACTTCACCCAGAGCCGCACCTTGAGCGGCGAGGGCCAGGGCTTCGCGCATGAAGTCGCGGTCACGACTGCGGTCAATGATCGCCGCAGGACGAATCTGTCGCATCACGCCACCTCGATGGCGGCCATCAGGCCGGTTTCCATGTGGTCGATCACATGGCAATGGAACATCCAAACCCCTGGGTTATCCGCCACCAGCGCCACTTGTGCACGCTCGTTCTTGCCCAACAAGTACGTGTCGGTGAAATACGGGATGACCTTGTGCCGGTTCGAGGCAATGACCTTGAAGCTCATGCCGTGCAGGTGAATCGGGTGCTGGTATTGAGTCATGTTTTTCAATTCGAAAATGTAGCTCTTGCCCTTCTCGAGCTTGGCAATCGGGCGGTCGGCGCAGGTCTTGTCGGTGATGTCCCAGGCCTTGCCGTTGATCTGCCACAGGCTCGGCGGCTTGCCGTTGTCGACGTTCACCGACACCGACCCCACCCATTCGAAATTGAAGTTGAGTTTCTCGGCATTGGCCATGTCCGGTTCAGCTACCGGGTTGGCGGGCAGCGCGGGCGGCCACTGGGTCGGTGCATCGCTGTTCGTCACGGAGCGGAACGTGCCCAAACGTACCGGGCCGTTACGCAGCGATAATTCTTCGCCCGCCGGTGGTGCTTTTATGGCCAGGCAAATACGCATGCCGGGGCCGAGCCAGTATTCCTTGCCCAGCGGCCGTGGCTCTACTGGATTGCCGTCCAGCGCGTAGATCTGCGCTTCGACACCCGGGATGTTCAGGCGGTAGGTCAGGGTGTTGTCGAGGTTGAGCAGACGCACGCGAGTGATCTGCCCGGCGGGCAAGTCGATCACCGCTTGCGAGACACCATTGATGGTCGACAGGCGCCCCGCCGTACCGCCACGAGCCGCTTCGCGAGGAATGCTGAAGGCGACGAACGCCCCTTCTTCATCGACGTGCCAGCTCTTGAGGCTCAGGGTTTTTTCGTACTTGAAACCGGTCGGCTCGCGTTCCTCGACGATCAATGGGCCAACCAGTCCGCGACCGAGTTCTTCGCTGCTGTTCACGTGCGGGTGATACCAGTAGCTGCCGGCATCGGGCACGCGGAACTTGTAGTCGAAGTATTCGCCCGGCAGCACCGGCAGCTGCGAAACGTACGGCACACCGTCCATTTCCAGTGGCAGGCGGATGCCGTGCCAGTGAATGGTGGTCGCCACCGGCAAGTGGTTGATGAACCGCACCCGCAGCCATTCGCCCTGACGCACGCGCAACTCGGTGCCCGGCGCCGACGGGCCGAACGCCCAGGCTTCGGTCTTGTGCCCGGCCACCAGTTCGACGTCCAGCGGCGCGGCGATCAGCTCATAGTCGTGACCTGCGTCAGCGTCGGCCATCTTGCCCAGCCAGTACCGCGACGCGCCCCCCGCACCGACGCCAACGACAACAAGACCGGCCAGGCCACCGAGGATTTGGCGACGGGTAAAGGACATGAACTCAACTACCTCACGTATCAGCGACAGGTCCGGGGACCTGCAAAAGGCGAATACGATACACCTGCGGTTGAGAAACAGTAAGGGCGACCGAGAGACGCACAGCATCGGTGGCGAAGGATCGGTTATGGCTGAAGACCGATAATCAGGTGCACCACCCCGCCCTCCAGCATCATGACGCCGGGCACACCTGCCAGATTCAACGCCTGCCGATTCATCCGCCCCGCGTCGAACAATTCCACCCGAACCCGGGTCAGCGCCACAGGCTGCTGCGACTTGAGGTTATCCACACCACCCAACGCGGCCACGACCTTCGCTGCCAGGCCAGGCGCCGATGGCACGACCACCTTCGGTTCATCCACGATCAGATCCGGCGTCAAGGCTTTCCAGAACGCTCGCTGCATTTTCTCGAACATGTTCAGTTCTCCATCACCAGTGAGGTTTCGACCGTCGCGTCGCGATACATCTGTAAGGCCTCGCGTACTTGCCCGGCACTTTCCAGGCCCAGGATCTGTTGGGCGATGGCCTGGCAATCCACCAGGTCCACTGTGCGAACTGCCGCTTTGACCGCCGGAATCAACGGCACACTCACCGATAACTCGTCCACGCCCAGCCCCAGCAACAGCGGCGTGGCCAAGGTTTCGGAGGCCAGCGCGCCGCACACGCCCACCCACTTGCCGTGGGCATGGGCGGCTTTCACGGTGCTGGCGATCAGGCGCAGCACCGCAGGATGAAAACTGTCCGCCTGACTGGCCAGCCGCGGATGATCGCGGTCCATGGCCAGGGTGTATTGGGTCAGGTCGTTGGTGCCTATGGAGAAAAAATCCACTTCGGGCGCAAACAGGTCTGCCATCAGCGCGGCCGCTGGCACCTCGATCATGATCCCCAGCTTCGGCAGTTCCGTGAGGCCCAGGGCCAGCGCCTCCTCTTCGAGCAGTTGCCGAGCCACACGCAACTCCGACAGTTGCGTCACCATCGGCAGCATGATGTGCAAACGCGTCTGTCCCGCACAGCTCAGGATTGCCTTGAATTGATCGCGCAACAGTTGCGGACGCTCCAGGCACAGACGAATCCCGCGCACCCCCAGAAAGGGGTTGGTTTCACTGTCCATCGGGACGTAGGCCAAAGGCTTGTCACCGCCAACATCCAGCGTGCGCACCACCAGATTACGCGCGGGCCCGAGGGCTCGGGCGATGGCGCTGTAGGTGGATGCCTGCTCGTCATGGCTCGGCGCATGATGGCGATCCAGATAGAGAAACTCCGATCGCAACAAACCGACACCCGCGCCTCCCAGCGCCATGGCCTGTTCGGCCTCCGCCAGCGAAGCGATGTTGGCCGTCACCTCGACATGATGTCCGTCGCGGGTACAGGCTGCGAGTGACGCCTGCGCCAATTCATGCTGTTGGCGTTGTTGCGCAAGCTTGCGCCTGGCTTGAAGGTGTTCGATGGCGGCCAGATCCGGTTCGAGCTGCAACTCGCCCTTATCGGCATCGAGCAACACCTGGGTGCCGTTGACCAGCGCCAGCACTTGCACCGGCAACCCGCAGATCGCCGGCAAACCGAACGCCCGCGCCAGAATCGCGACGTGGCTGGTGGCGCCACCGCCGACCGTGGCAAAACCCAGCACCTTACGGGTATCGAGCCCGGCGGTCTGGGACGGCGTCAGTTGTTCAGCAATCAGGATGGCGCCTTCAGGCAACTCCAGCTCGCGGTCCCGCACGCCGAGAAGCAATTTGAGCACTCTCTGACTGACATCGGCCAAGTCTGCCGCTCGTTCGGCCAGCAGCGCATTGCCCAGGCTTTTGAACAAGGTTGCCGTCGATTCGGTGGCCGCGCGCCAAGCGAACCCGGCGCTTTTGCCTTCGTCGATCAGCACATGAGCCACCTCCAACAAACCCGGGTCTTCGAGCAGTTCCTGGTGAGCCCGGAAAATCTCTGCCTGGGCATCGCCCGTGGCGTTGTCGCGCAGCTGCTGCAAAGCTGAAATGGCCTCGGTCAACGCGGCGGACAAATGATCGCGCTCAACCTGCGCACCTTCACCCCATTCGCTCACCTCAAGGGCCTGCTCGGCGATCTGCAGCACTTGGCCAAATGCCGAACCCGCCGAAGCACATACCCCACGCAGCACCTTGGGCGATGAAATCTCCAGGGGCAGCGGCGTAACATCCGTCATCACAGTCACTGTCTCGCCACAACCGGCGGTCAGCAGCTCCGTCAGCGTCTTGATCGCCGCCTCGGCATCCGGGCCGACCGCACTGACTTGCACAACTTCATGGTGAGCCGTCTGCAACGCCATGATCGCTACCAGGGATTTCGCGTTCGCACTCTCCTGCTGTTTGTGCAGATGAATGCTTGCCGAAAAACCTTTCGCCGCCTGGGCGAACACCGCCGCAGGACGGGCGTGCAAGCCGTTCGGGTTGGGTAACGTCACCGGTTTGGAGAACAGCGCCTCGCCCGCTTGCGCCACAGACGCCTGCGTTGTCGGCTCGACAGCGTTCAAACCCAGCAGCGGCTGACCACTGTCGACCCACCCATTGTCCGCCGCCAGCCAAGTGAACGGCTCACCGCTGACCACCAGCATCAGGGTCAGCAGGCTGCGCGCATTCAACGCAACAAAATCGGCATCGAACTCGATCAGCGGCTGCCCGACGTCAACCTGCTGCCCCTCCTCCACCAACCGCGTGAACCCTTTCCCTGCAAGGTTCACCGTGTCGAGCCCGATATGCATCAACACCTGCACACCCTTTTCATGGGTGATGCTGATCGCATGCCCACTGGCCTGCACATTGCTGACCACCCCTGCCAGCGGCGCGCACAACGTTGTTGACGCCGGATCGATGCACAGCCCATCGCCGATGAACCGCTGGGAAAACACCGGATCGGGCACAAGGTCCAGAGGCATCAATACGCCGGACAGGGGTGCGTGGAGCTGCAATTGTTGGGGTGTGGCCATGACGTCACCTGCTGTTTTGTTCTTTGAAGTGCCGATGGAGCGCGACGCTCCGACAGCATCGCTTATTTCCACCAGTACTCGACCTGCAATCCGACGTTCGCACCGTGCCGCGCCGTGCCGAAGGCACCGGTGTCGGACAACGCCGAACCCGCTGCCAGTTCATTGGCCGCACGCTTGGCCGCCTCGTTCCAGCTGGCATAGGTGTAATACAAGCGCACTTCGGGCCGCGCCCAGAACTCAGGGCCCTTGGGCGACCAGGTCGGGGCAAAGGTGAACTTGCTCAGCTTGCGCGTGCCACCCGTGGCTTCGACCTGGTCGTGACCCAGTTCGGTCACCAGTTTGAATTGCTCGGTGATCGCGTACGCCGGGCGAATCCCGAGGGAAATCCAGTTCTGATCGGCACCGTCCGGACGAATGTCTTTCTGGTAAACCGCCTCGACCTGCCCGCCAAACCGGGGCGTCACCTGCCAGTCGAAGAACTCCACCACTCGGTAGCTTTTGTTACTGTCATCGAGCTTCACGTTACCGGTATAGCCCAACCCCGTGCCCGGCCCTTCGCCGTACTGAAACGCGAGTTTGTTCTTGCCACCCAAAAAACCTTTTTGCACATGCTGAGTGGTAATCGCCCAGCCACGATGAGCGTCACGGCTGTCGGGTTTGTCGATGTAGCTCAGGCCAAACTCCAGTTCACCGCCGGGGTTGGTGTTGAAACCGGCGACGTTGAAGTCGTGACGAGTGATGTAATCCTTCTGGTACAGGTTGTCCTTGCGTGAAAAGGCGTAGCTGTATTTCAGGTCACCGATCAGTACGTCCTCGATGCCGCCGCCGGTGGCGCTCTGGTTCCAGTAGTAAAAGTCGGAAATGTGGATGTCGTTTCGCTTGTAGTAACGCCGACCAGCCCACAGCGAACCGCCGTTAAGGCTGGGCATGTTCGACCACTGCGCGTACATCTGCGGCATGCGCACCGAGCCGTTATCGCCGTTGAACGTCAGGTCCTTGTCGTACTGGTTATACAGCGAAGCCATGCCGTCGACACTGAGCACCGAACCGTCATCCAGGGTGAACAAGTCCTGACGAAGTTCCAGTTCCCCATATTGCTCGCACTCGTTACCGAGGCGGTATTTGGTCTGTGCTCCGGGCAGTTGGAAACACTGTTGTTTACCGCTGTTGACCGACGTTCCGACGCCGCTGCGCAGGTAACCGCCGAATTCCAGCGCATGGGCCGTCAGTGGCAACGCCAGGCAAAAGCCTGCGGCTGCAAGGCTGCGATTTATTGTTGTTTTCAAGAACCACCCCATTATTTTTATTGTGTTGTTCGGCAAAATCAGCGCGCAAAACGCCCCCGCGCAGTGTTCTGCGTGTTTTTAAAGACGGTGTTTTTAGTGGTCGGTCAGGTGCAAAACAAACGACTCATACGGTCGTAGAAACACCTGCCGGTTTCGCGGCGGACAGTCCGGGTAGTTGCTGATGACCAGGCGTTGGTTCATGAATTCACTGATCACTTCATCCGGCAATTCGACGTCGCAAGGCGTCCCATAGAAGTTGTTCAGTACCAGCAAACGCTCGCCAGTGCCTTCCCGTAAATACGCCCAGACCTGCGCATGCCCGGGCAGCAACTGACGGTAAATCCCCTCGGACATCAGCACTTCGGTACGCCGCAAGTTGATCAGTCGACGGTAGTGATGCAGCACGGAATCCGGGTCGTCGAGTTGAGTGGCAACGTTGATCTGCGCCGAGTTGGCCGGCACGCCAATCCAGGGTTCCACCGCGCTGAAACCGGCGTTCGGTTCGGTACTCCAATGCATTGGCGTACGGCCGTTGTCGCGGGACTTCTGCATGATCGCCGCCATGTTATCGGCATCGCTTGCACCCGCCTCGCGCTTGAGCCGGAAGATGTTCAGGGTCTCGACGTCGCGGTATTGATCGATGTGATCGAAGCCCGGATTGGTCATACCCAGTTCTTCACCCTGATACACAAATGGCGTGCCCTGGAGAAAATGCAGCGCGGTGCCGAGCATCTTCGCCGACACCACCCGATGCTCGCCGTCATGACCAAACCGCGAGACCACTCGCGGTTGGTCGTGATTACACCAGAACAGTGCGTTCCAGCCGCCGCCGGCCTGCATGCCGGTTTGCCAGTCGGAGAGGATGCGCTTGAGTTCGAGGAAGTCGAAATCAGCGCGAATCCACTTCTGCAGGTTCGGGTAATCGACCTTCAGGTGATGGAAATTGAAGGTCATCGACAGCTCTTTGGAGTCCGGTCGCGAGTAGCGAATGCAATGTTCGAGACTGGTTGACGACATCTCGCCGACATTGATCAGGTCATGGCCTTCGAACACTTCGCGGTGCATTTGCTGCAGGTACTCGTGAACATTCGGGCCGTCGGTATAGAAGCGGCGGCCGTCGGTATTGTCGTCGGGAAAGTCCGCCGGTTTCGAGATCAGGTTGATCACGTCCAGGCGGAAACCGCCCACGCCTTTATCGCGCCAGAAACGCATCATCTTGAAAACTTCGGCGCGCACCTGCGGGTTGTCCCAGTTCAGGTCGGCCTGAGTGTGATCGAACAGGTGCAGGAAATACTGGCCGGTCTGCGCCTCGTATTCCCACGCCGAACCGCCGAACTTGGATTCCCAGTTGTTTGGCTGATCGCGCCAGATGTAGAAGTCGCGATACGGATTGTCGAGACTGCTGCGCGCCTGCTGGAACCAGCTGTGCTCGATCGAGGTGTGGTTGACCACGATATCGAGCATCAACTTGATCCCGCGCTTGCCGGCCTCGGCAATCAGCAACTCACAATCGGCCATGGTGCCGTAGCTCGGATCGATGGCGTAGTAATCGCTGATGTCGTAACCGTTATCGCGCTGGGGCGAACGCAGGAACGGTGTGATCCACAGGCAATCGACGCCCAGCCAGTGCAGGTAGTCGAGCTTGGCCACGACGCCGAGCAAATCCCCCGTAGGGTTGCCCGCGTGGCTGTGAAAACTCTTCGGGTAGATCTGGTAGATCACCGAATGTTGCCAGTCTTGCATGGCGGTTTCCTTCAGTAAGTTTTGTACTGGCCTTTCGGGCCTCTTCGCGGGCAAGTCGAATGCGATCTGTCAGGCGACCCGATACCCAGGCCGAACAATCTTCATGCTCAACCCACAGGTCAAAACAAACGGCACGACCATGGCGATGATCATCCCGATCACAAACATCGGGATGAACTGAGGAATAATCGAGATAAATCCGGGCAAACCGCCGACACCGATGGCCGAGGCCTGGACCTTGTTCAGCGACAGGAAGATGCACCCCAGCGCGGAACCAGTCAGTGCGGCGTAAAACGGAAACTTGTAGCGCAGATTGACCCCGAACATTGCCGGTTCGGTGATGCCAAAATAGGCCGAAATCGCTGAGGTCGACGCCATGGATTTGTCCCGCGTATTACGGGTCATGTAGAACACCGCGAGCGCCGCGCTGCCTTGGGCGAGGTTGGACATGACAATCATGGGCCAGATAAAGGTGCCGCCCTGGGTCGAGATCAGCTGCAAGTCGACCGCGAGAAACATGTGGTGCATGCCGGTGATCACCAGGGGTGCGTAAAGCAGGCCGAAGATCGCACCGCCGACCATCGGCGCCAGATCAAACAGGGTGACCACCCCTTCGGTGATAAGAATCCCCAGATGCCGGGTCACTGGGCCAATGACCGCCAGCGCCAGCACACCGGTGACCACGATGGTGGTGATCGGCACTACCAGCAATTGCACGGCATTAGGCACTCGCGCCCGCAGCCATTTTTCGATGACGCTCATCACGTAGGCCGCCAGCAGGATCGGCAGGATCTGCCCCTGATAACCGACCTTTTCGATCTGGAACAAACCGAGGATGTCGAAATACGGCAGGCTCTGGCCGTCGAGACCGGCGACGGCCTTGCCGTAGTTCCAGGCATTGAGCAGATCGGGGTGAACCAGCATCAGGCCGAGCACGATGCCGAGAATTTCGCTGCCGCCAAACCGTTTGGCGGCTGACCAGCCCACCAATGCAGGCAGGAACACGAACGACGTGTTGGCCATCAGGTTGATCAGGCTCCAGAGCCCGTCAAGCTTGGGGTAAGCCTCCAGCAGGGTCTGGCCCTCGATGAACATGCCCTTGGCACCGATGAGGTTGTTGATGCCCATCAGCAGGCCCGCAATGATCAGCGCCGGCAGGATCGGCATGAACACGTCGGAAAACACCCGCACCAGGCGTTGCATGGCGTTTATCTTGTCGGCGCTTTTCTGTTTGACGTCGGCGATTGTTGACGCGGCAAGACCGGTTTGACGGCGCAGTTCTGCGTAAACCTTCTCCACCTCGCCGGGACCGATGACCACCTGGAACAGGCCGCCGGTAAAGAATGAGCCTTTGACCAGGTCGATCTGGTTCAGCGTGGCGCTGTTGACCCGGCTCGGGTCCTTGAGGGCAAGACGCAGACGTGTGACGCAATGCGCGGCCTGCTCGAGGTTGTCGCTGCCACCGAGGCTTTGCAGCAACTCGCTGACGATGTTCGGATAGTCGTGGCTCATGCTTTTTTTTCCGCTGTAGTTTTTTGTTATTGGCAGCACGCCGAAGCGAAAAGTACTCGTCTGTACGAGTTAAATCAACAACTCGTACAGACGAGTTTGAATTTGTTTGTTTATCAGCCGACCAGTGGCGACTTTTCCCACCGACTCAGACGATGAAAACCCAAACCCGCATGGACAAACCCCTACCCTGCCCTTAAGGTTCGAAACCTTGAGCACATTGCGGCACAGAGCCATCCCCATGAGTAAATACAACCAGATCTACAACGATCTGCTTGCCAGCATCACGACCGAACGCCTGGAACGCGGCGCCCGGTTGCCTTCCGAAACCGAACTGATGGACAGCTACCAGGCCAGTCGCGGCACCGTGCGCAAGGCCATCGAGCAACTACAGGAGCGCGGTTTCGCCCAGAAAGTCCACGGAAAAGGCACCTTTGTGTTGTCGACCGACCCGATCGAATTTCAGTTGGGTGGCATCGTCAGCTTTCAGGAAACCTATCCGCGACTGGGCAACAACGTCAGCACCGAGGTGGTCGAGTTCAGCCAGATCCCGCTCGAAGGAGCACTGCTGGAACATATCAAGGCCGAAGAAGGCAGCCTGATCACCAGGATCAAACGCGTACGGCGGATCGATGGAAAACGTGTGATCCTCGATATCAACCATTTCGTCAGTGACGTCATTCCCGGACTATCGCGGGACATCGCCGAACACTCGATCTACGCCTTCATCGAACAGACCCTGCAACTGCAAATCGCCTACGCCCAGCGCACCATCGAAGCCGTGCCCCGCAGCAAGGACGACCAGCAACACCTCGATCTCGACGGCCAGAGCCATGTGATCGTGGTCAGCAACCATACGTTTCTGCAGGACGGCCGGCAGTTCGAGTACACGGAATCACGGCACACCCTCGACAAGTTCTACTTTTCGGACGTGGCGCGGCGCTGAGACCCTACAGGTTCTTCAATCACGTGTGGGCATAACTATGTAGTGCACCTCCTGCATGGAAACGGGCAATCATCGCGGCCCATTTCTCAAGGAGCGAGAGCATGTCCACCGAACAAAATACCCCCGCATCAAGCAATGCCGCCGACCAGGAAAAACTCAAACTCATCGCGCCGGTCGTGGTGACCGCCTGCCCCGGCTTGCAGGAGGAAGCGCATGCAGTAGCCAGTGAAATCCTGCAAAAACACGGCATCACCCACCTGGACCCCGATCAGGTCTGGTGGCATCGCTTCGACAACGTCTCGGCCAGCAGCACCAAGGCCTTTCTGGGCTGGGAGCACGCGCCCAAACCCAGTGAATCCTTCACCCTGACGCAACTGGTCATCCATCGCTACCGTGTGACCGACCAGGACGACGCCCTCGAACTGAACAGCAATGGCGGGTTTTACACCGCGGATGCCAACGCCAGCATTTACAACGAAACCAATGAAGTGCGGATGTACCCCAGCAAGGTGCTCGCCGACCTGTGGGAGAAGAACCTCAGTGAGCGCTATCTGAATAAACTCAATGCGTTCTGGGCCACCCATTTCGATGACTACCGCGCCCTGGCCAAATGTAATTACCTGAGCAAAGCCATCGAGGCCCGCGAAAGCAGTCAGCTGGGGGAAGAGGATTTCCAGACCGTCATCAGGGCCGTCGTCGGTGACGCACCCTGGCCGATCACCCTGGCAACCCTGCAAGCGCAAACCACCACGCCTGCGGATCTTCGGGTCTGCGCGCTGGATGCCGCCGGGCATGTCGCCACCGATATTCTGCGCATCGTTGATCGCAACGGCCGGCAGATCACCTACGTTCCCGGGGCCGCTGAGTCCTTCCACGTGCACCCGACAGTGACGGACATGCACTGGTGGATGTTGCTGTAACTGAACGAAGAAAAGCCCCGTCGCGAATTCATGACCCATTTCCCGCTGTCGGTGCGCAAGGAAGTGCAGGACAACATCACCCCGTTGATGAATCAGCTGGTCGCCACCTGGGGCAAGTACGACCATCATTTGATCAATCAAAAAGACCTCACCCTCAGCGGTGACGTGTTCACCTGGCAGAGCCAGGCAGTCAAGAGCGCGATGCTGGAAGAGGCCAATCTGACCCTGGTGACCAATGGGCAGATGCGCGAGCACCTGTGGTTGGGTTATCTGACCGTCGGCCTGAAGGTCTTCGGCCCATTGGCAGTACTCGGCTGGCCCATCGCCCTGCCCGTGATCGGGGCCAGCATCGCCGCGATGGGTTTGAACATCGACAAGGCCGTCAATGGCAAGACAGCAGCGGAACGCAAGGCGGGTGTCATTGGCGCGGTGCTCGCCGGCGTCAATACCCTGTTCAATATCCCGTTACTCAAGGAAGTCAACGTATTGGACGAAGTCGGGGCCGTGGCTGAGGCGGCGGAAGCGGCCGAAATGGCGGATTTGAACAAGCCGCTCGATCCGCAAGAAACCGTCGACACGCAAGACCCGAAGGCGCCCTTAGAGTCAGAGGAAAGCCCCGTGCCCGCGGGTCTGTTGCCCACCCTGCCCGATGAAACCGCACCAGCGTTTGAAGTGCCGGAGCACTGGCAAAGCAATGAAATCCTCGAAAACCACCCCATGGCCACCAGTGGCAAATTCCAGGGTGTCTACACACTCGATTCACAGCCTTCCCACGCCATCCTGATAAACGATCAGGCCTACTACGTGCGCTATGAAGCGGACGTCAACGGCGGCGGGACCTGGGCCATCATCGATCCGGAAAACCCGAATGCCTTTACGGGGTCGATTCCCGTACGTCTGAATGCCGAGGGGGAATGGGAGCTGGCGCCGAAAAGCCGGTTGACGGGCGGCGGCAAAGGCCTCAGCAAGCCTGTTCCGGGCCCCTCCGCACCGCATACTCATGTACGGCCAAAGGCTGATTTTTACAGGCACTTGACCCGATACGATGCCCCCAATGGACGCTCACTGAACTTCCTGGCCTTGGGAGAACAAGAGACTCATATAAAAATCGTGACGATGCCTAACGGGGATCTCAGAGGCGTCGCCCCCTATGAAGAGTTCGTCGCAGGACGTCGCACGGTACTGGTCAGGGATGCGACCGGTTTCCAGAGTCGGGAGGGCTTTTTTGCGTCGTTGCCCGCTCGCCCGGTTCAGCCCGTGATCACCCCATCCACCACCGTTACAGAACTCATCGAGAAGGTATTCGACGCGGCGCCGGGGCTGGTGGTCGGTGAAAGCCAGGATCGCATCGCCAGCATGCGGTTCCTGATCGAAAACATGCCGACGCTGGCGAAACAAGGCGTCAAGACGATTTACATGCATCGCCTGCTCAACGACTTCAATCAAGTCGACCTGAACAAATTCGCCGAAACCGGGCTGATGGATGGCATGCTGGAAAGGTATCTGCAAAAACTGCCAGGTGATCCCGCCGAACAGTTCACGCCTCTGGAAGTCGTCAGGACGGCCCAACAGAACGGCATTCGAATCCAGGCCACCGATTGCCTGGCAAGTTATCGCTACACCGACCCGAACTTCCGCGCCCTATCAAGGCAATCCGTCAAGACCTACCTCACCCATACCATCATGCAAGCCACTCATGCCCGCAACGGCGGCGGAAAATGGGTGGTGCTCACCGACCAGGAGAGTACCAACACGTTCAGGGGAATGGCCGGCATCAGCGAAACAGAGGGAGGTATCGGCTTACGCATCGAAGAAGTGCGCCCAGACCAGAGTCCGCACCTGGACATCGACCATGGCATCGACATAGGCCGTGACTTTACGGAGGCTACCACCCAGATGCTCGGCAATGTCGACACGTTGTACGCCGACATCAGCCTGCAGGTGCCGACTCAGGTCATTCAAAGAACATCCAAGCAAATCGATCAGTTGCTGTTCCGCCAGGGCATGTTCACCATTGAAAGGTCAGACGAAACCCTGACGCTGATCCATCGCAGCCGGACCAACCAGATTGTACGAACGATGATTGAGCGCACAGCGGATGGCGGCTTACTGATCAACCGTCCGGCCTGGACCTCCGTGCATCAGGTGACCTACGCGAATCTGATCAGCCTTGTCCACGCACTCAACCGCATGGGCCTGGCACTGGAAGGACGCCTGCCCACTGTAGCGGCCTGATCGCAAAAAGGCCCCGTGAACTCACATTCACGGGGCCTTTCGGGTGTTACGGACGATCAGTCAGACCGGGATCACTTCCAACCGGGCTTCCGTCTACTGGCTCGGCCCCGGCAAGGGCCAGTGCTTGGGTTGCAGCTACTCATGAAATCCCTGCGCGGTCAGTTTGCGCCGGCATCTTTTTTTGGAACGCCAATGGTTTTGCGTTCACCGGTTGCGGAAACTTCGTACACGTTCATGACCCAAGTGTCGGCGATCACGGTTTCAACCACGTAATTCTTCTTGGCTTGCGGCATGAATTGCTGCGCAACAGGCTGCTCCTTGTCGAACGGCGTAGGCATGGGAATACCGTTAAAGGTAAACGGTTTGTCCTTGACCTCCCCTTGCACGTACACCGTTTTGTCCGCCTCGACCAGCTTACTGATGCTGTCAGTACCTCCGGCGATTTTCTTCAGATAAGCCGGTATGCGCTTGAAGTAAGCAGAGTCATAAACCCGCTCGCCCGCGCTCTCGAATCCAGTATTGGCATACCCGTACGTGTAACTGACAGGACGATCACCCTCGCCGCCTATGGTACGGAAAGTCACGCTGGCTTGATGGTCATTCATAGCCAGTGGAACGACCGGCTCTGACGTAAGATCACCCGCCTGACGGCTGCTGCAGCCGGTCATGATAAGAGCGAAAGTGATTGCTAATGGAAACGCCAAAGAAGTTTTCATTCGATCCCTGAATTGTCTAAAAGAAGGCCTGAATTGAGCTATTTGCAGAGCAAAAGTTCCTTGTACGCTGTCGCGTGCTGCTGTGGAATTGACCGGTCTGCGGATACCACACCGATCCTATAATACCTACTCAAGATCCAATGTCGTCAAGAGCTCGCAGGCCAGGAGTCATGGTCAGAGAACTATTGGTAATTGGGTCAATACTTCATAAGCTGAAACAGTGACGGCTACATATAGCCCGTTGCTCACGCACCACAAGAAAACCCAATGAAACCGGGTGGATCATGAGACTTGATACCAAGCCCCTCCCTAAGGAGGCGACATGGTATCGAGCACCAAGCATGGCATTTGGCTCAGCCAATGCCCCGTACCAGGCCACATAAACACGGTGCCTGGCGATGCAGAAAGCTTCCAGCGTTTGCCAGACCCAAAAAGCCAAAAGCCCGCAATTACGCGGGCTTCAGGGTGATTCTTGCTAGTTGGTGCCGGTCAGTACCGGACGCCCAATCATTCCCACTCAATCGTCGCTGGCGGCTTGCTCGACACGTCGTAAGTGACGCGGGAGATGCCTTCGATTTCATTGATGATACGGCCGCTGACGGTTTCCAGCAGTTCGTAAGGCAGGTGAGCCCAACGCGCGGTCATGAAGTCGATGGTTTCCACGGCACGCAGGGCCACGACCCAGGCGTAACGACGGCCATCGCCTACAACGCCAACCGATTTCACCGGCTGGAACACCACGAACGCCTGGCTGACCTTGTGGTACCAGTCGGCTTTGCGCAGTTCTTCGATGAAGATGTGGTCGGCACGACGCAGCAGGTCGGCGTATTCCTTCTTCACTTCACCGAGGATCCGCACGCCCAGGCCCGGGCCCGGGAACGGGTGACGGTAGACCATGTCGTACGGCAGGCCGAGTTCCAGGCCCAGACGACGGACTTCGTCCTTGAACAGCTCGCGCAGGGGTTCGACCAGCTTGAGGTTCATCTCTTCCGGCAGGCCACCCACGTTGTGGTGCGACTTGATCACGTGAGCCTTGCCGCTTTTCGCGCCAGCCGACTCGATCACGTCCGGGTAGATGGTGCCTTGGGCGAGGTACTTGATGTTGTCCAGTTTGTTGGACTGGGCATCGAAGACGTCGATGAAGGTACGGCCGATGATCTTGCGCTTCTTCTCTGGGTCGGACTCGCCAGCCAGGTTGTTCAGGAACTGGTCTTCAGCGTTGGCGCGGATCACCTTGACGCCCATGTTCTCGGCGAACATGGCCATCACTTGCTCGCCTTCGTGCAGACGCAGCAGGCCGTTGTCGACGAAGACGCAGGTCAGCTGGTCGCCAATGGCTTTGTGCAGCAGCGCGGCGACCACCGAGGAGTCCACACCGCCGGACAGGCCGAGCAGTACGTTGTCGGTGCCGACCTGGGCGCGGATGTTGGCGATGGCGTCTTCAGCAATCTTCGACGGCGTCCACAGCGCTTCGCAACCGCAGATGTCGAGGATGAAGCGCGAGAGGATGCGACCGCCCTGTTTGGTGTGGGTCACTTCCGGGTGGAATTGCACGCCGTAGTAGCCGCGAGCATCGTCGAACATGCCGGCGATCGGGCAGCTCGGGGTGCTGGCCAGGATGTGGAATTCCTGAGGCATCTTGGTGACTTTGTCACCGTGGCTCATCCACACGTCGAGGCCGAACAGGCCGTCGGCGTCGATGTGGTCTTCGATGCCGTCGAGCAGCTTGCTCTTGCCGACCACGTCGACACGGGCGTAACCGAACTCACGCAGTTCGGAACCTTCAACCTTGCCACCCAGCTGCTCAGCCATGGTCTGCATGCCGTAGCAAATACCGAAGACTGGTACGCCCAGGTCGAATACGGCTTGCGGGCAGCGCGGACTGTCGGCTACGTGCACGGACTCGGGGCCGCCGGCGAGAATGACGCCTTTTGGAGCGAATTCGCGAATCGCTTCGTCATCCATGTCGAACGGATGCAGTTCGCAGTACACGCCGATTTCACGCACGCGGCGGGCGATCAGTTGGGTGTACTGGGAACCGAAGTCGAGGATCAGGATGCGGTGGGCGTGAATGTCGAGGGCCATGATTCAGTCTCGTCTAAGTAATTCAGAAACAGTCGTGATTCAGAAACAACTCGGGGCTGAATAAAACAGCCCCGGTTACTTAACTTTTTGCTTGAAGGCTCAACCTACGCGGTAGTTTGGCGCTTCTTTGGTGATCTGTACGTCATGAACGTGGGACTCGGCCATGCCAGCGCCGGTGATCCGCACGAACTCAGGCTTGGTGCGCATTTCTTCGATGTCGGCACTGCCGGTGTAGCCCATCGAGGAACGCAGGCCGCCCATCAGTTGATGGATGATCGCGCTCAGGCTGCCCTTGTACGGAACACGCCCTTCGATGCCTTCCGGAACCAGTTTCTCGGCGCCTGCCGAGGAGTCCTGGAAGTAACGGTCGGAGGAACCTTGAGCCTGAGACATGGCGCCCAGCGAACCCATGCCGCGGTAAGCCTTGTACGAACGACCCTGGAACAGTTCGATCTCGCCCGGCGCTTCTTCAGTACCGGCGAACATCGAGCCCATCATCACGCAGGAAGCACCAGCCACGATGGCCTTGGACAGGTCACCGGAGAAACGGATGCCGCCGTCGGCGATCAACGGAACACCGGTGCCTTCAAGGGCGGCGGCAACGTTGGCGATGGCACTGATTTGCGGGACGCCGACACCGGCGACAATGCGGGTGGTGCAGATCGAGCCAGGGCCGATACCGACCTTGACCGCGTCAGCACCAGCTTCGGCCAGGGCCTTGGCAGCGGCGCCGGTGGCGATGTTGCCGCCGATGACCTGCACTTCAGGGAAATTCTGTTTGACCCAGCGAACGCGGTCGATCACGCCTTTGGAGTGACCGTGAGCGGTGTCGACCACCACCACGTCAACGCCGGCATTGACCAGGGCAGCTACGCGGTCACCGGTGTCTTTACCGGTGCCGACCGCAGCGCCAACGCGCAGACGACCTTGATCGTCCTTGCTGGCCAGCGGGTACGCCTTGGCTTTTTCGATGTCGTTGACGGTCATCATGCCTTTGAGGGCAAATTTGTCGTCGACGATCAGTACGCGTTCGATGCGGTGTTTGTGCAACAGCTCACGAACGTCGTTCTTGTCGGCGCCTTCCTTGACCGTGACCAGACGCTCTTTCGGCGTCATCACTTCGCGGACAGTAGCTTCCAGACGATTTTCGAAACGCACGTCACGGGAAGTGACGATGCCGACCAGGTCGCCATTGTGCAAAACCGGAACGCCGGAGATGTTGTGCATGCGGGTCAGTTCGAACAGTTCACGAACCGTGGCTTCAGCCTCGATGGTGATCGGGTCCTTGACCACGCCGGCTTCGTAACGCTTGACCTTGCGCACTTCGGCAGCTTGCTGCTCGATGGTCATGTTCTTGTGGATAATGCCGATGCCACCTTCCTGAGCCATGGCGATTGCCAGACGGGCTTCAGTAACGGTGTCCATGGCGGCAGAAACCAGAGGAATATTCAGCTCGATGCCACGGGTAAGGCGGGTCTTGAGACTGACTTCGTTAGGAAGCACCTCGGAATAACCAGGCACTAGGAGAATGTCGTCGAATGTCAGAGCTTCTTGGCTGATACGCAGCATCGCGGGGGCTCCCGAGCGGGAAAATGGAAGCGCGCCATTATAGTCAGACACCCCCTCGGGTTCAATGTAAAACTCTGTCTATTATTGGCATTACTGATATACGGAGATTGTCGCCGCCTACAGCTCGACTTTGACCCAACTGACAGGCTGATCCAGCCAGTCGGCGAACTCATCGATAAAGCTCTGCTTGAACCCAGCCTCCGCCCAGTTGTTGAAAATGAATCCCAGGTTGGAAAACCCGCATTCCTGCAGGAACAGAAACCCGTTGATGTCGTCTTCATGCCCGCATTCCGGGCAGGTGAAGTTATCGGTGCGCCCCGGCATCCAGTCTTCGAGGCTTTCGAACAGCGCTTCGCCGACTTCCTTGCGACACTCGGCGCAGCCTGCTTCCTCAAGAAAACCCTTGGCCGGCGCATAGATGCAGCGCTTGGTAACAATCTCCAGGCCATTGACCGGCTCGCCGAACGGCAGCGCTTGCGGGTGCAGGACCACCGCGCGGGCCCCGTCAGCGATCGCGTGGCCCATGCGGTTGCCGGTGCGGCCGCAGGTGGTCAGCTCTTCCTTGATGATGTTCTTGCGCACCAGCCACCGCACGACTGCCCTGGCCCGGGGTTCGTGCACCGGCAGCGTGGAGATTTTCGGGACGATGATGCTTTGAGAGTTCATGGGTGCAAGCCTGCTGCGTCAAAATGGAAAGTTCTGCGGCGTACCGTTTGACGCCTTCGCGGGCAAGCCCGCTCCCACAAGGCTTGGTGGTGTACATAAAAATCATGTCCACCCCGGTCACTGTGGGAGCGGGCTTGCCCGCGAAGGCGTCGGAATGGCGGGCAGCTTAATCCCTGACGAAATCCGGTCAAGTACTCAAATACCGCCCGATCAACGCAATCCCGCTGACCAGCACCAGCCACGTCACCAGCCGCACAAACGCCTCGCGGGACAATCGCCTGGTCAACCGCCGGCCGATCCACAACCCCAGCGCCATGGCGGGCAACAAACACAGCGCCAGTACCAACAAGGGTAGCTCGGCATACACACCCGCGACAGCAAACAGACTCAGGCGCACCACGGTGCTGCAACTGATCAGCGCGCTCTGGGTCGCCCGCGCGGCGTCTTTGGGCAACCGACTGTTCAAATAGATCGCATATAAAAAGCCGCCACTGCCAAACAGCGCACCGAACATCCCGCCGATCGTGCCCATCGGTACCGCCCAACCTGCCGACAACTGCGTCGGGCGGGTTTTGACCCACAGGCTGTAAATCGCATAGGCGCTGATAAACAGCCCCATCAACAGCAACAACAGGTCGGACTTCAGGTTCAGCAGAAAAATCACCCCCAGCGTGCACCCCACCGCCATGCACGGCAGCAGCCGCAGCAATTCCGGCTTGGCCACATCCCGTCGCGACGGCAGCAGATTGCCGAACGCGGCGACGAAATCCAGCAACACCAGCAACGGCACGATTTTCGACAACGGCATGAACAGAATCAGAATCGGGCCCGCCACCAACGCAGTGCCGAACCCGGCAATGCCAAATACGATGTACGCCAAAGCGATGCCCAGGCCGATCACCAGCCAATCCGTCGCGCCGAATGGCCATTGGTTTAACAACTCCAGCACGTTCATCTGCACGCCTTTATCAAATACCTGTGAAGACTTTAGCCAGTGCCGAGCCTTGCGACTAATATCTTCAAAGCCGACCACCCATCTCAAAAAGGCATGCCTCGTGCTTTCAACCCGTCAATTGCGTTACTTCGTGGAAATCGCCGAGTGCGGGAGTTTCAGTGCCGCCGCCGAGCGTTTGTTTGTTGCTCAGTCAGCCTTGAGCCGGCAGATCAAAGAGATGGAAACCCGCCTGCAAACCCCGTTGTTCGAACGCACGGCGCGCCAGCCGCGACTGACCGCCGCCGGGGAGGCGTTCTTGCCGCGCGCCAGAAACCTGCTGAGCGAGCTGGCCAAGGCCAGTGAAATGGCGACCCAAGTGGGCAACGGGCAACTGGGCACCTTGCGCCTGAGTCACTCCAGCACCGTGCCCATGAGTGGTCGCCTGCTGCGGGTTATCAGTGCTTATCTGGATCAGCAGGCCGACGTGTCCATGGAGATCGTCAAACTGTCCTCCGAAGCGCAACTGGAAGAATTGGCCGAAGGTCGGCTGGATGTCGGGGTGCTGCGCCTGCCGGTGTTGCGTCAGCGTGAGGGGGTGCACATTGCTCCGCTGTACAGCGAACGCCTGCTGCTGGCGGTCCCGCCGAATCACCGCCTGGCTGTGGATAAGTCCACAACGGGCATCGATCTGGCGCAGTTGAAGGATGAAGCCTTTATCTCCATCCCGCACCCGCAACGGGGCGGGTTGAGTTACCTGTCCGCCGAGTTGTGCATGCGTCAGGGATTCTTCCCGAAAGCGGCGCGGGTGGTGTCGCGCAAAACCACGCAACTGCAATTGATCCAGGCTGGATTCGGCATCGCCCTGCTGCCGGAGTCGATGCAGGACATCGCCCCACCCGACATTCATTTCCTGCCCCTGGCCGCCCCGGATTGCCGCAGCACCGTCGCCCTCGCCTGCCGGCAGAATCCCACGGCGCTGGTTCAACACTTCATCAACACCTGCACAAATCATTGTGGGAGCGAGCTTGCTCGCGATAGCGATGTGTTAGTCGACATCAATGGTGAATGTTAAACCGTCATCGCGAGCAAGCTCGCTCCCACAGGGATTTACGCTGACGCATGGAGATTCAGCGCCGAATGCCTTTAAACTGCGCCCCATGATTAAAGATCCCTTTGCAAGACTCGGCCTGGACCGTGAAGTCCTGACCGTCAGCCAGCTCAACGGCCGCGCGCGGGTGTTGCTCGAAGACGTGTTCAGCAATATCTGGGTCGAAGGCGAAATATCCAACCTCGCCCGCCCGGCGTCCGGCCATGTGTATTTCACCCTAAAGGACAGCGGCGCCCAGGTGCGTTGCGCATTGTTTCGGCAGAACGCGGCGCGGGTTCGTCAGGCGCTGAAGGATGGTCTGGCGGTCAAGGTGCGCGGCAAGGTTTCGCTGTTCGAGGGCCGTGGCGACTATCAGTTGATCCTCGACACCGTCGAGCCGGCCGGTGACGGTGCGCTGCGTCTGGCCTTCGATGCGCTGAAGGAAAAGCTCAGCGCCGAAGGCCTGTTCAGCGCCGAGCGCAAAGTGCCGCTGCCGGCGCATCCGCAGCGCATCGGCATCATCAGTTCGCCGACCGGCGCGGTGATCCGCGACATCATCAGCGTGTTTCGTCGTCGTGCGCCGCAGGTGCAGTTGACGCTGATCCCCACCGCCGTGCAGGGCCGCGAAGCGACGGCGCAGATTGTCCGCGCACTGAAACTGGCGGATGCCCGTGGTTTTGATGCATTGATCCTGGCCCGTGGCGGCGGCTCGCTGGAAGACCTCTGGTGTTTCAACGAAGAAGCCGTGGCCCGCGCCGTAGACGCTTGCGTGACACCGATTGTCAGCGCCGTCGGCCATGAAACCGACGTTTCGATCAGCGACTTCGTGGCCGACGTTCGCGCCCCGACGCCATCCGCTGCCGCCGAACTGCTGGCACCGGACTCAAGTGATTTGGTGCGTCGGGTCGAGAGCCTGCACCGTCGGCTGGTGATGCGCATGCGTGACCGCCTGATGCGCGACCGTCTGCGTCTGGAAGGCATCTCTCGGCGCTTGCGCCATCCCGGCGAACGCCTGCGCCAGCAAGCACAACGTCTGGATGATCTGGACATGCGCATGCGCCGCGCCTTCGAACGCAGCCTCAACACCCGTCGCGAACGCTTGATCCGCCTGGAAACCCGTCTCGCCGGGCAGCATCCGGGGCGGCAACTGGCGATGCTGCGCCAGCGCCTCGACAGCCTCGCCGAACGCCTGCCTCGAGCGATTCGCGAAGGCCTCAAATCCCGTCGCCTGCAATTGCAAAGTCAGGTGCAGACGCTGCACGTGGTCAGCCCGCTGGCGACCCTCGGCCGTGGCTACAGCATTTTGCTCGACGAGCGCGGCAACGCGATCCGCAACGCCGCGCAAACCCACAACGGCCAGCGCCTCAAAGCCAAACTGGGTGAAGGCGAACTGCAAGTGCGGGTCGAAGACAACCACCTGACGCCTGTCACCCTTTCTTTACTGGATTGATCCATGCCGCGTTTTCTAGCTCCACTGCTGTTGCTGTGCCTGACCTTCAACGCCCACGCCGACAGTTACATCACTCGCCTGTTGAACAAACCGGTGCCGGGCGGCGTGGCGGTGGTGGATCTGGGCAGCTCTGCCCAGGCACCAAAGGCCAGTTATCAGGGCAAACCAGTATTGGTGGTCAAGGAACAGAACAATTGGTTGGCAATCGTCGGTGTGCCGTTGACCGTCAAGCCGGGCGCCCAGTCCATTAGCAGTGGCGGCCGTAACCTGAGTTTCACCGTCGGCAACAAGAAATACCCGGAACAGCGCATCACCCTGAAAAATACCCAACAGGTCAATCCAGACCCGGACAATCTCAAGCGCATCGAGCGCGAACTCGCCGAGCAGATCGCCGCCTACCGCACGTTCAGTCCGAACACCCCGAGTAACCTGCTATTGGACAAACCGGTGAACGGGCCGCTGTCGAGCAAGTTCGGCGTGCGCCGCTTTTTCAATGGTGAAGAGCGCAATCCCCATTCAGGCCTGGACTTCGCCGTAGGCGCCGGCACTCCGATCAAGACCCCGGCGGCAGGCAAGGTGATTCTGATCGGTAACTACTTCTTTAATGGCAACACGGTGTTTGTCGACCATGGGCAGGGCTTTATCAGCATGTTCTGCCACATGTCGAAGATTGATGTGCAAGTCGGGCAGCCACTGGCGCGTGGTGGTGTGGTTGGCAAGGTTGGCGCAACCGGACGGGCGACCGGACCGCATATGCACTGGAACATCAGCCTGAATGATGCGCGGGTGGATCCGGCCATTTTTATCGGTGCGTTCCAGCCATAAATAGTCGTTGAGGCTAGCGACCCTCTTCGCGAGCCTGCTCGCGAAGAGGGCATCACTGCCACCGCCTATTCCGCCTCAAGATCCTCAATCCCATGGACTTCCCGGTCCGCCAGGCAGTGTTTGATCCACGCCTGAGTCTCCTCCGAGAACCCGGTCAACTCCTCAGGACTGATCAACTCCCGAGCACACAGCCCGAGTAAATGCGAGCGGGCCTCATGTCGTGAAAACCTGAACACACCGAACGCCCAATACAGTTCCTTTTGTCCGGCCTTTAGCAACTCTTCGCTGGCTTCTATCCGCTCATAAGGCACCAGGGTTTTATCCAGCACCGTGCGCTCGACCTCTTCCATGATCCGGACACACATCCGTTCATGGGCCAAGGGACGCAACGCGCTGTAACGCTTCCAATCCGATTCGTTCATTGCCGACTCCTGCCTGCCAGTCGTCTTGCCGAGACTTTAAGAATAGCTGTGCTGACAGAGCCAACAATTCAAAGTCTTCAATTGCGCATCGCGCAAACCTTGCGCAAACATCAAAACGATCACCGACAATTAGAGCAATAAAATCTCGATTAAATGGACTTTTCGGGTATTCCTCTCAATTTTTTTCGACTGCTTGCCATCCT
The DNA here is from genome assembly GCF_045447035.1 of Pseudomonas sp. O230. Lineage (NCBI taxonomy): Bacteria > Pseudomonadati > Pseudomonadota > Gammaproteobacteria > Pseudomonadales > Pseudomonadaceae > Pseudomonas > Pseudomonas sp. O230. The sequence continues at coordinate 457,628 of NZ_JBJGXN010000005.1, forward strand.
TCACCCTCGCGGTTAGGGTTGAAGGCATGAAAACCTCTCACACCCTCATTCAGCTTCGCCAGCACCGCAGCTTGTGCCTCGTCAGCGCACGACTGCCAGGCTGAATTGCGACGCCTCGTCTTACGCTTTCCCCAAGAACTTTTGATCCACCGGCAGGCCGCCTTTTTTCGGCCCACACACTAAGGATTTCCCGATGAGCATGCTCAAAGACCCGTCTTCGAAATACCGCGCGTTCCCGACCATCGACATTCCGGACCGCACCTGGCCGTCGAAGACCATCACCGCCGCGCCGATCTGGTGCAGCTCCGACCTGCGTGACGGCAACCAGTCGCTGATCGAGCCGATGGACGCGGTCAAGAAGCTGCGTTTCTGGAAAACCCTGGTGCAGGTCGGCGTGAAAGAAATCGAAGCGTCGTTCCCGGCCGCTTCGCAAACCGACTTCGACTTCGTGCGCACCCTGATCGAAGACGGCCACATCCCGGACGACACCACCATTCAGGTGCTGACCCAAGGTCGTGAAGACTTGATCGAGCGCACCTTCGAATCCCTGCGCGGGGCGAAGAAAGCCATCGTTCACCTGTACAACGCGACCTCCCCTTCCTTCCGCCGCATTGTCTTCAACCAGGACAAGGACGGGATCAAGGCCATCGCGGTCAACGCTGCCAAACTGTTCGTCAAATATGCGGCCATGCAGCCGGACACCGAGTGGACCTTCGAGTACTCGCCGGAAACCTTCAGCGCCACCGAGCTGGAATTCGCCAAGGAAGTCTGCGACGCCGTCATTGAAGTCTGGAACCCTACGCCTGAGCACAAGATGATCCTCAACCTGCCGGCCACCGTCGAATGCGCGACCCCGAACATCTATGCCGACCAGATCGAATGGTTCGGCCGTCACATCAACCGTCGTGACAGCGTGATCATCAGCCTGCACACCCACAACGACCGTGGCACTGGCGTGGCCGCCACCGAGCTGGGCCTGATGGCTGGCGCGGACCGTGTCGAAGGCTGCCTGTTCGGCAACGGCGAGCGTACCGGTAACGTCGACCTGGTGACTGTGGCACTGAACCTCTACACCCAAGGCATTCACCCTGAGCTGGACTTCTCGGACATCGATGGCGTACGCAAAGTCGTCGAAGAGTGCAACCAGATCCAGGTGCACCCGCGTCACCCGTACGTCGGCGACCTGGTTCACACCGCGTTCTCCGGCTCGCACCAGGATGCCATCCGCAAGGGCTTCGCCCAGCAGAAACCGGACGCCCTGTGGGAAGTGCCGTACTTGCCGATCGACCCGGCCGACATCGGCCGCAGCTACGAAGCGGTGATCCGCGTCAACAGCCAGTCGGGCAAGGGCGGTATCGCTTATCTGCTGGAACAGGAATACGGCATCAGCTTGCCGCGTCGCATGCAGATCGAGTTCAGCCAGGTCGTGCAGCGTGAGACCGATCGTCTGGGCCTCGAAATGACCGCCCAGCAGATCCATGCATTGCTGCACAGCGAGTACCTGCAAGCCAACACCCCGTACGCGCTGGTCAGCCATCGCCTGCAGGAAGAAAACGGTCACAGCGCCGTGGAAGTGGAAGTCTCCGGCAAAGGCCAGGGCGAAACCAACCTGCACTGGCGCGGCAAAGGCAACGGCGCACTGGAAGCGCTGGTGGCCGGTCTGCCGATTCCGGTGGAGATCATGGACTACAACGAACACGCGATCGGCGCGGGCACCAATGCCAAGGCCGCGGCCTACATTGAGCTGCGAGTGAACGGTGAACGTGCCGTACACGGCGTGGGTATCGATGAAAACATCACCACCGCCAGCTTCAAGGCCCTGTTCAGCGCGCTGAACCGCTCGTTGAGCCAGCCGGAAGCGAAAGCGGCGTAAGCGTTCGCTGAAATGTAAAAGGCCCCAAGGTGCGAACCTTGGGGCCTTTTTGTTTGTCTGGGATTTTTGTGTTGCCTATGAGGCCTATTCGCGAGCAAGCCCGCTCCCAGAGGGGATTTTGGGTGCACACAACATTTGTGTTCACACCGATCAACTGTGGGAGCGGGCTTGCTCGCGAAGGGGCCGGTCCAGGCGGTGAATATCTCAGGTGAACTCGAACGTGTCCGCATCCAGATTCGCCGGAAACCGCGTGCGATACGCCGCCAGTTCCGCTGCCTCCAGAACTACCTGAAACACCCCATCCGCCTCACCGGCACTGAGCAACGTCTCGCCCTGAAAATCCAGCACCTGACTGTCACCGGTATAAGCGAAGCCTTTCCCGTCCGTCCCGATGCGATTCACCGCCGCCACGTAGCACAGATTTTCGATTGCCCGCGCTGGCAGCAAACGGTTCCAGTGTTGGCGCCGCGCCCCCGGCCAATTCGCGGTGTACAGCAACAGATCGGTGTCCTGGGCATCGCGGCTCCACACCGGGAAACGCAAGTCGTAGCAAATCAGCGGCCGCACGCGCCAGCCTTTGAGTTCGAACTGCACCTGGCGCTCGCCCGGTGTGTAGTGATTGTGCTCGCCGGCCATGCGGAACAAGTGGCGCTTGTCGTAATGCCAGACCTCGCCATCCGGTCGCGCCCACAACAGGCGATTGCGATGACTGCCGTCAGCGGCCTGAACGATGATGCTGCCGGTGATCACCGCATCGAGTTGCGCAGCCTGGGCGCGCAGCCATTTGCTGGTGGGACCGTTTTCCGGCTCCGCGAGGGTCTCGGACTCCATGGAAAAACCGGTGGTGAACATCTCCGGCAGGATGATCAGGTCAGCGCCGCGAGCCTGCTCAAACAGTGTCTCGAAATGCTCCAGATTGGCCTGGCGGTCGTGCCAGGCCAGGCTTGTCTGGATCAGCGCGATGGTCAGATTCGGCAATGCACTCAGATCACGCATAGTTTTGCCGCTGCTTCACGCAGGGTCTCCTCGCGCTTGGCGAAGCACAGGCGTACCAGGCGCTGGCCTTCGGGCGGCGTCTGGTAGAACACCGAGATCGGGATGCTCGCCACGCCGTGTTCGCGAGTCATCCACAGCGCCATCTCGACATCGTTGAGATCGGGGCGGATCTGCGAGTAATCGACCAACTGGAAATAGGTGCCGGTGACGCGGTTGAAACTGAAACGCGATGGCGCCAGTAAATCGCAGAACTGATCGCGCTTGGCCTGGTAGAAACCCGGCAGTTCTTCAACGTGTTCCGGGTGTTCGGCCATGAAGTCGGCCAAAGCGTATTGTAACGGGGTCACACCGCAGAAACTGACGTACTGGTGCACCTTGCGCAGCTCTGCGGTGAGGGCCGGCGGTGCGACCACGTAGCCGGTTTTCCAGCCAGTGACGTGATAGGTCTTGCCGAACGAGCTGACCACGAAGGCGCGCTGATACAGCTCTTCGTGGTTCAGCACACTGACGTGCGGCACACCGTCGAATACCAGGTGTTCGTAGACTTCGTCGCTGACGAGGTAGATGTCACGATCACGGATCAGGTCCGCCAACTGATCCAGCTCGGCACGGCTGATCAACGCGCCGCTCGGGTTGTGCGGCGTGTTCAGCACAATCATCCGCGTGCGCGGCGTGATGGCCTCAGCCAGTTTCTGGAAGTCGATGGAGAAATCATTCAGTCCAAGCTGCACATGCACGCAACGGCCACCGGCCAGCTCCGTCGCCGGCTCATAACTGTCGTAGCACGGATCGAACACGATCACTTCGTCGCCGCTTCGGATAACCGCCTGAATCGCGCAGAAGATCGTCTGAGTGGCGCCGGGCGTGATGGTCACTTCGTTGTCGGCATCGACATTGACGCCGTAACTGCGAGCAATCTTCGCCGCCACTTGCTGACGCAATGCCGGCAGACCGGTCATCGGCGAATACTGGTTGTGGCCATTGGCAATGTGCCGACCGACCGCATCGCACAGGGCTTGCGGGGCATCGAAATCGGGGAAACCCTGTGACAGGTTGATCGCCCCGGTTTGCGCCGCGAGCTGAGACATCTGCGTGAAGATAGTGATGCCGACATTCGGCAGCTTACTGGTGATCATCGGTGATTCCCTGCTCTACACCCGGCTCTAACGGCGGCGCGGGAGAGCCCGAGGATAGCCCATCCGACGCCCATAAAAAAAGGGCACTCTGGTGAGTACCCTTTTTACTGCCGACGGAAGCCTCAGCGCTTGTCGCGGCGCTTCTTGTCGGCCTTTTTGTGGTGCGACATCATGCGACGCTTCTTGTTGACCTGACGGTCAGTGAGCGAGGTCTTGTTGCCTTCGTACGGGTTCTCGCCGCCCTTGAACTCGATGCGGATCGGCGTACCGACCAGCTTCAAGACACGACGGTAAGTGTTTTCCAGATAGCGAACGTAAGACTTCGGCACCTTCTCGATCTGGTTACCGTGAATCACGATGATCGGCGGGTTCGCGCCACCCAAGTGGGCGTAACGCAGCTTGATCCGGCGGTTGTTGACCATCGGCGGCGCGTGCTCACCCACCGCATCTTCCAGAATCGTGGTCAGGCGGTTGGTTGGCCAGCGAGTAACCGCAGACTTGAACGAGTTCTGTACGGAGGCGTAGAGGTTGCCCACGCCCGTGCCGTGCAGGGCCGAGATGAAGTGGATGTCGGCGTAGTCAACGAAGAACAGGCGACGTTGCAGCTCGACCTTCACGAAGTCGCGCTCGCTCGGCGTCATGCCGTCCCACTTGTTGATCGCGATCACCAGCGCACGACCCGACTCAATGGCGAAGCCCAGCAGGTTGAGGTCGTGGTCGACGACGCCTTCGCGGGCGTCCATCACGAAGATCACCACGTTGGCATCTTTGATCGCTTGCAGGGTTTTGACCACGGAGAATTTTTCAACTTCTTCGTGGATCTTGCCGCGCTTGCGCACACCGGCGGTGTCGATCAGGGTGTACTTCTCGTCGTTACGCTCGAACGGGATGTAGATGCTGTCGCGGGTGGTGCCCGGCTCGTCATAAACGATGACACGGTCTTCACCGAGCATGCGGTTGACGAGGGTCGACTTGCCGACGTTAGGGCGGCCGATGATGGCGATCTTGATCCCGTCTTTTTCGCTTGGGCCAGGAATGCGCTTGGCTTCCTCGCCTTCGGCAACGATCTCTTCCTCGCCTTCTTCCAGCTCGTCATCGTCTTTCGGGAAGGTGCTCAGCGCGATTTCGAGCATCTGGGTGATGCCACGACCGTGGGCGCCAGCGATCGGGATCGCGTGGCCCATGCCCAACGGGGCGAACTCGGCGCGGGCCATTTCAGGGTCGATGTTGTCGACCTTGTTGGCAACCACGTAGGAACGCTTGTTACGTTTGCGCAAATGCTCGGCGATCATCTGGTCGGCGGCGGTGAAACCGGCCTTGGCATCTACCAGGAACAGAACGACATCGGCTTCTTCAATGGCCAGCAGCGACTGCTCGGCCATTTTTTCGTCCATACCGTGCTCGTCACCGGAGATACCGCCGGTGTCGACCAGAATGTAGGAACGCCCTTGCCACTTGGCCTCACCGTATTGGCGATCACGGGTCAGACCGGACAAGTCGCCGACGATGGCGTCACGAGTCCTGGTCAGGCGGTTGAACAAGGTGGACTTGCCGACGTTCGGTCGGCCCACCAGGGCGATTACGGGAACCATGCGGCTCTCCACTTCGTTATTTCAGAAAATACAAAAGCCGCTGCGAGGCAGCGGCTGGTGCTCGTGTAGGAGCGAGTTTGCTCGCGAAGAACGTCACAGCACCGCGTTTATAGAGATTGCACGCGTTATCGTTGACGTCCATCGCGAGCAAGCTCGCTACTACCTATAGGTCCAGCATAGTTCTACTTGATGGTCAGGGCTTCCAGTTTGCCACTGTTGCCATACAGATAAATCGTGTCACCCACCACCAGCGGACGGGCACGCAGGCCGTCGCTGTCGATGCGTTCGCGGCCGACGAAGCGACCGTCCACCTGGCTCAGCAGGTGTACGTAGCCTTCCATGTCACCGACTGCAACATAACTGGAGAACACTTCCGGAGCCGACAATTGACGGCGAGCCAGCGAATCGTTGCTCCACAAAGCAGTGGTGGAACGCTCGTCGACGCCTTCAACGGTGCCCGAAGACAGGCTCACATACACAGTGCCGAAACCCTGGGCAACGCCGGCATAGCTGGAAGCATCACGCTGCCAGAGCTGACGACCGCTTTCCAGATCCAGTGCCGCAACGCGACCCTGATAGCTGGCGACGTACAAGGTACCGCCGGACAGCAGCAAGCCACCGTCGATATCGACAACGCGCTCCAGCTCCGAACGACCTTGTGGAATCGCTACCCGTTGTTCCCACACCGGCACGCCGTTGGAAATATCGAGCGCAACCACTTTACCGGTCGACAGGCCAGCCACCGCGAGGCGGTTGGTCACGATCGGCGCACTGGTGCCACGCAGGGTCAGGACGGCAGGCGTGCTTTCATACAACCAGCGCTGGTTACCGGTGGTGGCATCCAGACCGATCAGACGGTCATCCTGAGTCTGAACCACAACCACGTCACCGTTGTTGGCCGGCGGTGCGAGAACTTCGCTGGACACGCGAGCGCGCCATTTCTCTTCACCGTTGGTGGCGTCCATCGCAACGATTTCGCCCTTGGTCGTACCGATCACGAGCAGGCCATAACCTACGCCTACGGCGCCGGAAACAGGCAGATCCAGATCTTTCTTCCATTTGACGTCGCCATTGCTGCGATCCATCGCCATCACCACGCCAGTAACGTCGGCGGCATAAATGGTATCGCCATCGATCGCCGGAACCAGCATGTTGTAGGTTTCGCCCTGACCGTCACCGATCGAACGACTCCACTGCTTTTGCAGGACCACTTCTTCTTTGAAGTCGACCAGCTCGGCAGGTGGCAATTCTTTTTTGCTGTTGCTGCTGCAACCCGCGGCCAAAACGGCCAGAGCCAGCAATGCTGCATGTTTCCAACGGATCACGTCACGCATCCCCTTTGGCCAGGTCGTCCAGCTTGATTTGTAGGCCACCGACTGCCGCTTCATCCGACAGTGCCGCCTTGGCTTTTTGATACGCAGCGTTCGCTTCGTCGGTACGACCCAACTGCACCAGCAGGTCGCCCTTGAGTTCTTCGCGAGTGGCGAGGAATGCTTTATCGGTATCGCCTTCGAGCAGCTTCAGGGCTTCATCGGCCTTGTTCTGCGCGGCCAGCACCTGCGCCAGGCGCTGACGGGCGATTTCGCCCAGTGCCGGGTTGGCCGGTTTGGCAACGATGGCTTTCAGCTCGGTGGCAGCGTCGTCCAGCTTGCCGCTGTCGACCGCGACTTTCGCCACGAACAGGCTGCCATATTGCGCGTAGGCGCTACCGCCAAATTCGCTGTTGAGCTTGCCGGCCAGGTCCGAAACACGGGCGGCATCGGGCTTGCCGTCAGGCGTCAGCGTGGTTTCGAGCAATTGCTGATAGAGCATCGAGGCGCCTTGCGACTGATTGCTCTGATACTTGTGAAAGGCCTGCCAGCCGAACACGATGACCAGCGCCAACAGGCCGCCAGTGACCAGGGGCTTGCCGTTGCGTGTCCACCAGTCCTTTAAATCCGCCAGGTTTTCGTCTTCGGTACTCGACACCCCAATACTCCTTAATCGCTAAATCGGCTGTTTATGACAGCTTCAACCCTGCACGACGCAGGTGGCCAGGTGTGCAGCAAGCGCATCCCAGGCAATGCTTTGTTGTTCGCCCTGGCCACGCAGGGGTTTGAAACCTACCACTTGCTGGGCCATTTCGTCGTCACCGAGGATCAATGCGTACAGCGCACCGCTCTTGTCGGCTTTCTTGAACTGGCTTTTGAAGCTGCCGGCGCCGGCATTGATCTGCAGACGCAGGTTGGGCAATTGATCGCGAACCTTCTCGCTCAACGTCAGCGCAGCCAACTCGGCAGCCTCGCCGAATGCGCAAAGATAGACGTCGACCTGACGGGAGATCTCTTCCGGGATCTGCTCCAGGGTTTCAAGCAGCAGGACCAGGCGTTCGATACCCATGGCGAAACCAACGCCCGGGGTCGGCTTGCCGCCCATCTGCTCCACCAGACCGTCGTAACGGCCGCCGGCACACACAGTGCCTTGAGCGCCCAACTTGTCGGTGACCCATTCGAAAACGGTCTTGCTGTAGTAATCCAGCCCGCGCACCAGCTTCGGGTTGATTACGTAAGGAATGCCGGCGGCGTCCAGACGCGCCCTGAGGCCCTCGAAGTGCAAGCGGGATTCTTCGTCGAGGTAGTCGGCCATTTTCGGCGCGTCGACCAGGATCGCCTGAGTGTCGGCATTCTTGGTGTCCAGAACCCGCAGCGGGTTGGTCTTCAGACGGCGCTGACTGTCTTCGTCGAGCTTGTCCAGGTGAGCAGACAGGAATTCGACCAGCGCTTCACGATAACGACCACGGGACTCACTGGTGCCCAGGCTGTTGAGCTCAAGCTTGACCGCATCACGGATGCCCAACTCGCCCCACAGGCGCCAGGTCAGCACGATCAGCTCGGCGTCGATGTCCGGACCGTCGAGGTTGAACACCTCGACGCCGATCTGGTGGAACTGGCGATAACGGCCTTTCTGCGGACGTTCGTGGCGGAACATCGGGCCGATGTACCAAAGCTTCTGCACCTGGCCACCGCCAGTGATGCCGTGTTCGAGCACCGCACGCACGCAGGCCGCTGTGCCTTCAGGGCGCAGGGTCAGCGAATCACCGTTACGGTCTTCGAAGGTGTACATCTCTTTTTCGACGATGTCGGTCACTTCACCGATGGAGCGCTTGAACAGCTCGGTGAACTCGACTATCGGCATGCGGATCTGCTTGTAACCGTAGTTATCCAGCAGACGCGAAACGGTGCCCTCGAAATGACGCCACAAGGGAGTCTGTTCGGGCAGGATGTCGTTCATGCCACGAATGGCTTGCAGAGACTTGCTCACTTTAAATCCTTAAATTCGTTCGATCAGCCGCGAGCGATTACAGCTGCGTCAGCCTCGACCTTTTCGGCCGCTTTCTGGCGGATCAAGCGTTCAAGCTCATCCACCAGATTGTCATTCGTCAGTTTCTGCGACGGCTTGCCGTCGATGTAAATCAGGTTTGGCGTGCCGCCGGTCAAGCCGATATGGGCTTCCTTGGCTTCGCCCGGCCCGTTGACCACGCAACCGATGACCGCGACATCCAGCGGCACCAGCAGATCTTCGAGGCGCCCTTCCAGCTCGTTCATGGTTTTGACCACATCGAAGTTCTGCCGCGAGCAGCTCGGGCAGGCGATGAAGTTGATGCCACGGGAGCGCAGGTGCAGAGATTTGAGAATGTCGTAGCCGACTTTCACTTCCTCGACCGGGTCAGCCGCCAACGAGATGCGGATAGTATCGCCAATCCCTTCGGCGAGCAGCATACCGAGGCCCACGGCGGATTTCACTGTGCCTGAACGCAAACCACCGGCTTCGGTGATGCCCAGGTGCAGCGGCTGGACGATTTCCTTGGCCAGCAAGCGGTAAGCGGCGACGGCCATGAACACGTCGGAGGCTTTCACGCTGACCTTGAAGTCCTGGAAGTTCAGGCGTTCAAGGTGCTCGACGTGACGCAGGGCAGACTCGACCAGCGCGGCCGGGGTCGGCTCGCCGTATTTCTTTTGCAGGTCTTTTTCCAGGGAACCGGCGTTGACGCCGATGCGGATCGGAATCCCGCGATCGCGGGCGGCATCGACTACCGCACGCACGCGGTCTTCGCGACCAATGTTGCCCGGGTTGATGCGCAGGCAATCAACACCCAATTCGGCTACGCGCAGAGCGATCTTGTAGTCGAAGTGAATGTCGGCCACCAACGGCACTTTGACCAGTTGCTTGATCTTGCCGAAAGCTTCGGCGGCGTCCATGTCAGGCACGGAAATGCGCACGATATCGACGCCAGCGGCTTCCAGACGATTGATCTGGGCCACGGTGGCGGCGACATCATTGGTGTCGCTGTTGGTCATGCTCTGCACAGCGATGGGCGCATCGCCGCCAACAGGTACGTTACCGACCCAGATTTTCCGGGATTCGCGACGCTTGATTGGAGATTCGCCGTGCATGACTTATTGACCCAACTTCAGGCGAGCAGTCTCGCCACTGGTGAACGGAGCGACATCAACCACCTGACCGTTGTAGCTAACCTGCGCACCACGGGCGAAGCCCAGGCGCACGGCAAACGGCGGCTTGCCGCTGACAGTAACGTTTTCGCCTTTACGCTTGAGGCCACTCACCAGCACTTTGCCGGTGCCGTCGGTGACTTGTGTCCAGCAATCGGCGGTGAATTGCAGTTGAACCTGGCCTTGGCCGGCAACTGGGGCAGCCGCTGTCGAAGCAGGAATTGTTGGCGTCACGGAAGCGGTGGCAGGCAGGGTCGACACAACAGGAGCAGTCGGGGATGGCGTCGCGACAACCGGGGCGGTGCTGTGAACCGGGGCAACTGGTGCCGGGGCAACTGGCGTGGTGCTGTGCGTCGGTGCAGTCGGCGCGGCAGCAGGCGCAATGGCTTCAGCTTCAACCGGTGCTTCAGCCGAAGTCTCGGCTTGCGGCAATGCAAGAGCAGTCGAGCCTTCAGCCTGCCCTTCCGCGACAGCCTGGTCTTCTGGCTCGTCCAGCGGATGGATCTGAGTGGTGCCGTCAGCGCCTTCGACTTCAACGTGTTCCGGGCTCAGGCTGGCCAGGTCCTTGGTGCGCAATGAGGCTTGATCCTGCCACCAGACAAAACCACCGCCGATCACCGCGATCAGCAACAGCAGGCTGACGATTCGCAAAATAGTGTGGGAAACCCGCACCGGTTCTTCGATGCGACCCAGGCTGTGGACGTTGCTGCCCTGGGAGTCGGTACCAGTGGATTGGTCGAATTGCTGAACCAGAACGCTCTGGTCCATGCCGAGCAACTTGGCGTACGCGCGAATATAACCGCGAGCGAAGGTATGCCCCGGCAGCTTGTCGAATGCGCCGGCTTCCAGATTACCCAGGGAATTAACGGTGAGGTTGAGCTTGAGGGCTACTTCGGCCAGCGACCAGCCATTGCTTTCGCGGGCCTGGCGCAAAGTCTCACCGGGGTTAACGCGATTCGCTGCTACAACTTCGGGATGCGCCGCTTTCATCATTGCTCCGACAGGTATTGCTGATATTCCGGCGTACCGGGATAGAGTCGTTTTAGTTGCAGGCCAAAACTGGCGGCCTTGTCGCGATCTTCAAACACTTTTGCCAGCCGAACGCCGAGCAATAGACTACGTGCATTTTGCTCGGTGAGCAGGCTAAAACGATCGTAGTAGTCACGCGCGGGCACATAATGCCTGTCTTCGTAAGACAACTCAGCCATTTCCAGCAATGCACGGGGTTGCTGACGGTTCAAACGCAGGGCTTTTTCCAGTTGCTGCCGGGCCAGATCACGCTGGCCAAGCATCGAAGCGGTCATACCCAGGTTCTCGAACACTCGCGAACGCTCAGGATACAGGGTATCGGCGGCAGCCTGTTCAAAGCGCTCGTAGGCTTCCTTGTATCGTTTCTCTTCGTACAGAAAACTGCCGTAATTGTTCAGGATGCGTGCATCGCCGGGGCGCGAGGACAGCGCCTTGCGAAAATGCTGGTCGGCCAGCTCCGGCTCCATCTCGGCCTGGAACACCAGCCCCAGCGCCGCGTTGGCGTCAGGGTCCGAATCATCCAGGTCCAGCGCCTTTTTCAACGGCACTTTCGCCCGCTCGGTCATCCCTTGCTGCAAGTACCCCAGCCCCAGTTGCACGTAGGCGACACGCGCTTCATCGCGGCCCTTGCTGGTCTTCATCGGGTTGAAATCGCCCGACAGGACACAACCAGCACAAAGGCTGGCCAACAGCACAAGCAGCGCAAAGCGCAGGGACATAGAGATCCTCTCTTAATTTATTTCGCGGCGTTTTGCGCCATATCGTTCTCGGCACTCAACTCGCGCACGGCGATATAACGTTCGCTGCGACGGGTGCGATCCAGCACCTGCCCTACCAATTGGCCACACGCGGCGTCGATGTCTTCACCACGGGTGGTGCGTACGGTGACATTGAAGCCGGCATGGTGAAGCTGATCCTGGAAACGGCGAATGGCGTTGTTGCTCGGACGCTCATAGCCGGAATGCGGGAACGGGTTGAACGGAATCAGGTTGATCTTGCACGGGATATTCTTGAGCAACTCGATCATCTCAACGGCATGTTCAACCTTGTCGTTGATGTCCTTGAGCAAGGTGTACTCGATGGTCAGCACGCGTTTTTCGCCCAAGGACGACATGTAGCGCTGGCACGACTCGAGCAGCATCTTAAGCGGATATTTCTTGTTGATCGGCACCAATTGGTTACGCAATGCGTCGTTCGGTGCGTGCAGGGACAACGCCAGGGAGACGTCGATATGCTTGGACAGCTCATCAATCATCGGCACCACGCCCGAAGTGGACAGGGTCACGCGGCGCTTGGAGATCCCGTAGCCCAAGTCATCCATCATCAGATGCATGGCAGCCACGACGTTGTCGAAGTTCAGCAGCGGCTCGCCCATGCCCATCATCACCACGTTGGTGATGGCACGGTCGGCGGTCGCCGGAATGCTGCCGAACGATTTGTTGGCAATCCACACCTGGCCGATGACTTCAGCGGCGGTGAGGTTGCTGTTGAAACCTTGCTTGCCGGTGGAGCAGAAACTGCAATCCAGGGCACAGCCTGCCTGGGACGAAACGCACAGAGTGCCGCGTTTGCCCTGAGGGATGTAGACGGTCTCGACGCAGCTGCCGGACGCCACGCGCACCACCCACTTACGGGTGCCGTCGGTGGAAATGTCCTCGCTGACCACTTCAGGACCGCGAACTTCAGCAATCACCTTGAGCTTGTCGCGCAAGGCTTTGCTGACGTTCGTCATGGCGTCGAAATCATCGACGCCAAGGTGGTGAATCCATTTCATTACCTGACCGGCACGGAAACGCTTCTCCCCGATTGAGTCGAAGAATTTTTCCATTTCCAGCTGAGTCAGACCCAGCAGGTTAGTTTTTACAGTCGATGTAGTCATGGATTCACCTTCACTCATAAGCCAATGCTTAGCGAGTGGTTACTTCAGTAGCTGCGAAGAAGTACGAGATTTCGCGAGCAGCAGCGGCTTCGGAGTCCGAACCGTGTACAGCGTTGGCGTCGATGGAATCAGCGAAGTCAGCGCGGATGGTGCCGGCAGCAGCTTCTTTAGGGTTGGTAGCGCCCATCAGCTCACGGTTCAGAGCGATAGCGTTTTCACCTTCCAGAACTTGAACAACAACTGGACCGGAGATCATGAAAGCAACCAGGTCGCCGAAGAAACCACGAGCGCTGTGCTCAGCGTAGAAGCCTTCAGCTTCGGCTTTGGACAGTTGCTTCAGTTTCGAAGCTACAACGCGCAGGCCTGCTTTTTCGAAACGAGTGGTGATCTCGCCGATGACGTTTTTTGCAACAGCGTCAGGCTTGATGATGGAGAAAGTACGTTGAACAGCCATGGTGTAACTCCAGAAACGGTAATTTGTGAAAAATTAAACCCGCGAATTATACGCGGGTTCTTTGGTATTGCCTAACTGCGTACGGCGCAGACTCAGTCTGCTTCTTCGATCCAGGCCGCCTGAATGGCTTCAAGCACCTTCTCGCCACCGCGGGTCGGATCATCGCTGAACTCCGGCAATGCCAGCACCCATTTGTGCAGATCGACGAAGTTCACGTAACGCGGGTCCACATCCGGCTTGGATTCAGCAAGTTGGATCGCGATTTCCAGCACATCAACCCATTTCAGACTCATAACACTTCCTTGAATCAGTGCGGCGCTTCAGCTGCATGGTTGAGCGAGTATTTCGGAATTTCAACGGTCAGGTCTTCAGTCCCGACAATCGCCTGACAGCCTAGACGAGATTGCGGCTCAAGGCCCCAGGCCCGATCGAGAAAGTCTTCTTCCAGTTCGTCCGCTTCTTCCAGCGAGTCAAAGCCTTCACGAATGATGCAGTGACAAGTGGTGCAAGCGCAGACGCCGCCGCAGGCGCTTTCCATCTCGATATGGTGTTCATGGGCCAGCTCGAGAATGGATGTACCGGGCTCAGCCTCAACAACCATGCCGTCCGGGCAAAACTTTTCGTGTGGCAGAAAAATGACCTGCGGCATCAGTTATCCTCGATTTCATTCAGGTTGCGCCCCGCCAGCGCGGCTTTCACCGTCGAGTCCAGGCGACGGGCAGCAAAGGCATCGGTCACTTGCGACAGACGCTTGGTCTGCTGCTCGATGGCATAACCATCGGTGCCTTTCATCAATTCGGTCAGTTCTTGCATTTGCAACTCGATGACCATGCGCTCTTCGGCGTCGAGCAGACGTTCGCCGTCGACGTCGAGGGCGCCCTGCACCGCTTCGATCAGGCGCTGGGCATCGACTTGCTGCTCACGCAACACGCGGGCGACTTTGTCGTTGTTGGCGTACTCGAACGAATCCTTGAGCATTTTGGTGATTTCACCGTCGGTCAGACCGTAAGACGGCTTGACCTGAATGCTGGCTTCAACGCCCGAACCCAATTCACGGGCCGCGACGCTGAGCAGACCGTCGGCATCGACCTGGAAGGTCACGCGAATCTTCGCCGCACCGGCCACCATCGCTGGAATGCCACGCAGCTCGAAACGGGCCAGCGAACGGCAGTCGCTGATCAGCTCGCGCTCACCCTGCAACACGTGAATCGCCATGGCCGACTGGCCGTCTTTATAGGTAGTGAAGTCCTGGGCGCGAGCAACGGGGATGGTGGTGTTGCGCGGAATCACCTTCTCCATCAGACCGCCCATGGTTTCCAGCCCCAGGGACAACGGAATCACGTCGAGCAACAGCAGTTCACCGCCATCGCGTTTGTTGCCCGCCAGGGTATCGGCCTGAATCGCGGCACCGATGGCCACCACTTGATCCGGGTCGATTTCGGTCAGCGGTTGGCGACCGAAGGCTTCAGCGACCGCTTCGCGAACGCGAGGCACACGGGTCGAACCGCCAACCATGACCACCGCGTGCACTTCTTCCAGCTCAATGCCGGAATCACGCACCGCGCGGCGACAGGCCTTCAAGCTGCGAGCAACCATCGGCTCGATCAGCGTATTGAAGGCTTCCCGAGTCAGTTCGGCTTTCCAGTCACCATAAGCGACCTCAACCGACGCAGTATTGGTTAGCGCCTCTTTGGCGGCGCAGGCGGTTTGCAGCAGATTGCGTTGAGCACCCGGATCGAGGTCGGCGGACAAACCCGCAGTCTCAATGATCCAGCCAGCAATTGCGTGATCGAAGTCATCGCCGCCCAGGGCGCTGTCGCCGCCGGTGGCCAGCACTTCGAACACACCGCCGGTCAGGCGCAGAATCGAAATATCGAAGGTGCCGCCGCCCAGGTCATAAATCGCGACCAGACCTTCAGCATGTTGATCCAGACCGTAAGCCACCGCAGCGGCGGTCGGCTCATTAAGCAAACGCAGCACGTTCAGACCAGCCAGTTTGGCCGCGTCCTTGGTGGCTTGACGCTGAGCGTCGTCGAAATAGGCAGGAACGGTGATCACCGCGCCAACCAGTTCGCCGCCCAGAGTAGCCTCGGCGCGCTGACGCAGCACCTTCAGAATATCGGCGGAGACTTCGACCGGGCTTTTCGGCCCCTGAATAGTGTCGATGAACGGCATGTGCGATTCGCCGCCCACAAAGCGGTACGGCAGTTGCTCGCCCAATTGCTTGACGTCGGACAGACCACGACCCATCAAGCGCTTGACCGACAGCACGGTGTTCAAAGGATCGGTAGCGGCAGCCAGTTTGGCCGACTCGCCGACTTCAACGCGATCGGCGTGATAGCGCACGGCGGACGGCAGGATGACCTGCCCGTCAGCGTCGGCCAGGGGCTCGGAAAGACCACTGCGCAATGCAGCGACCAGCGAATTGGTAGTGCCCAAGTCGATCCCCACAGCCAGACGACGCTGGTGCGGTTGAGGACTTTGGCCGGGTTCGGCGATCTGCAGTAGGGCCATCGTGATCAGGACTTATCTGTATATCAGGAGTGCGACCGGAGCGGCACTGGGTTAATCGTCGAGGCGCTCTTCTAACTGGCGCACTTCGTAGGTGAGCTTGTCGAGGAACTGCATGCGCCGCATCAGGCGTTCGGCCTGCTCACGTTGCGCTGCATCATTCCAACAGGCTGCGAAGCTTTGGTTCAGTTCATCCTGCGCGGTTTTCAGGCGACGCTTGAACACCGCAACACCGGCCAAATCGGCACTGTCCTGCAGGTCTTCGAGCTCTTCACGCAGCGCCATCTGCTGCAGAAGAAACTCCGGATCATGCACCGTGACCTCCAGCGGCAACTCGCCACCATTCAGAGCGAGCAGGTATCGCGCGCGCTTCGGAGGACTTTTGAGCGTCTGGTAGGCCTCGTTAAGGCTTGCGGACTGCTCTAGCGCCAACCGCTGCTCGCGCTCGGAAGCGTCCGCAAAACGGTCCGGATGAACACTGCGCGCCAACTCACGGTAGCGCGTAGCCAGCTGATCGAGATCCAGATTGAAACTCGGTTGCAGCTCAAATAAAGCGAAATGACAAGGAGTACCCACAAGAAGCCTCAGATGTTGAAGCTTTCGCCGCAGCCACATTCACCGCGTACGTTGGGGTTGTTGAACTTGAAGCCTTCGTTCAACCCTTCCTTGACGAAATCGAGCTCGGTGCCATCCAGGTAGGCGAGGCTTTTCGGGTCGATGATCACTTTCTCGCCGTGACTTTCGAACACCTGATCCTCATCAACCACCTCGTCGACAAACTCCAGCACGTAGGCAAGGCCGGAACAGCCCGTGGTGCGAACACCCAGACGAATCCCTTCACCTTTGCCGCGCCCATTGAGGGAGCGTCGCACGTGTTGAGCAGCCGCTTCTGTCATGCTGATAGCCATCGGTGACTCCTTACTCGTCGCAAAATCTTGAAAGTCAGATCAAGCCTTTCTTCTGCTTGTAGTCGCGAACGGCCGCTTTGATAGCGTCTTCAGCAAGTACGGAGCAGTGAATTTTCACTGGCGGCAGGGCCAGTTCTTCGGCCAACTGAGTGTTTTTGATGGTCTCTGCTTCATCCAGAGTCTTGCCTTTCATCCACTCGGTCGCCAGGGAGCTGGAGGCGATAGCCGAACCGCAACCGTAGGTCTTGAACTTGGCATCTTCGATGATGCCTTGCTCGTTGACCTTGATTTGCAGGCGCATCACGTCGCCGCACGCCGGAGCGCCGACCATGCCAGTGCCGACATCCGGGTCTTCCGCGTCCATCTTGCCGACGTTACGCGGGTTTTCGTAGTGGTCGATGACCTTTTCGCTGTAAGCCATGATTCTTAATCCTCACTCATCAGAGAGTCGCTCTTGAAGCCCTGGGAACCTGGGTTCGACAGGGCTGGATTGCGGCGACTTGAAATCAGTGTGCCGCCCACTCGATTTTCGAAATGTCGACACCGTCTTTGTACATGTCCCACAGCGGCGACAGGGTGCGCAGCTTGGTAACGGCCTCGCAGACTTTCTGCGCGGCGTAGTCGATTTCTTCTTCGGTGGTGAAACGGCCGAAGGTGAAACGGATCGAGCTGTGTGCCAGTTCGTCATTGCGGCCCAGGGCGCGCAGTACGTACGAAGGCTCCAGGGAAGCCGAGGTGCAGGCAGAACCGGACGAAACAGCCAGATCCTTGAGCGCCATGATCAGCGACTCGCCTTCAACATAGTTGAAGCTCAGGTTCAGGTTGTGCGGAACGCGGGCGGTCATGCTGCCGTTGACGTACAGCTCTTCCAGGTCTTCGACCTGCTTGAAGAAACGGTCGCTCAGGGCTTTGATGCGCACGTTCTCGGCAGCCATGTCTTCCTTGGCTACGCGGAAGGCTTCGCCCATGCCGACA
Organism: Pseudomonas sp. O230; assembly: GCF_045447035.1. NCBI lineage: Bacteria > Pseudomonadati > Pseudomonadota > Gammaproteobacteria > Pseudomonadales > Pseudomonadaceae > Pseudomonas > Pseudomonas sp. O230. Next base: position 475,471 of record NZ_JBJGXN010000005.1, read on the forward strand.
ATCTGGTGGGTCGCCAGGGTGCCAGAACGCATGCCACGTTCGTGACCGCCGCCGTGCATGGTCGCTTCGATGCGCACACGCGGCTTGCGGCTGACGTAGAGCGCGCCGATACCTTTAGGACCGTAGGTCTTGTGGGCAGAGAACGACATCATGTCGACTTTCAGCTTCGACAGGTCGATGTCGACCTTGCCGGTGGACTGAGCCGCGTCAACGTGGAACAGAATGCCCTTGGAGCGGGTCAGTTCGCCGATGGCTGCGATGTCATTGACGGTGCCGATTTCGTTGTTCACGTGCATGATCGAAACCAGGATGGTGTCGTCACGCAGGGCAGCTTCGACCATCTCCGGGGTCACCAGACCATCGGTGCGCGGTTCGATGTAAGTCACTTCGAAGCCTTCACGCTCCAGTTGGCGCATGGTGTCTAGGACAGCCTTGTGCTCAATCTTGGTGGTGATCAGGTGTTTGCCTTTGGTCGCATAGAAATGCGCCGCACCCTTGATTGCCAGGTTGTCGGATTCGGTGGCACCGGAGGTCCAGACGATTTCACGCGGGTCGGCGTTGACCAGGTCTGCGACCTGACGACGGGCGTTTTCGACGGACTCTTCAGCTTTCCAGCCGAACACGTGGGAACGAGACGCCGGGTTACCGAAGTTTCCGTCGACCAGCAGGCATTCACTCATTTTTTGCGCAACACGCGGATCGACCGGGGTGGTCGCAGAGTAATCAAGGTAAATCGGCAATTTCATGGACTATCTCCTAAATCAGGCTGGCTGGCGTGCCGCTAGCTCTTTGGCTGTCATTCGACGGCGGACGCTTCAATCTTGTCCAGGCGTGGCGCCTTGCTGTTGCAACGGCGCTGGTCCTGACGCTGGGCTACTTCTTGTACCTCACGGCGAGTGACAAGATCAGCCAAGCTGATACCGCTCAGAAATTCGTGGATCTGCAGGCTCAGGTCGCACCACAAGTGGTGAGTGAGGCAGGTATCGCCTTGATGGCAATCGCCCTGGCCCTGGCATTTGGTGGCGTCGACCGATTCGTTTACCGCATCGATCACCTGGGCAACCTGGATGCCCTGCATGTCGCGGGACAGTTGGTAGCCGCCGCCCGGACCACGGACGCTGGACACTAGATTGCTGCGGCGCAATTTGGCGAAAAGCTGTTCGAGGTAGGACAGGGAGATGCCTTGGCGCTCGGAGATATCGGCCAGGGACACCGGCCCGTGCTGCGCGTGCAACGCCAGATCAAGCATGGCGGTCACGGCGTATCGGCCTTTTGTAGTCAGTCGCATGGACAATTACCACGGAGTTCGGAATGGGGCGAGTATGCAATTCCCGAGTATTTAAGTCAACTATAAGACCTAGTGCTTTACTCAGGTTTACCCGCAAAAGAGCGGCAGCATCATAGCAAAGGCTGGCCATCAACAGCCAGTAATACCTAGCCATCGCTCATCGCGAGCAGGCTCGCGCCCACATTGGACCGCGTCCGTCCGGACAACTCGATCTCTTGCTCGCGATGAACGATGACGCGATTTAGCTGGCCTGACTCTGATCTTTGTCCTTCACACACGCAAAGTCTTCTTCACGCAGCTCAGGCAGATCTTTCGCACAGTAATTACTGCCCAGGTCCTTCAGCGCCCCGCACATCCCCTCCAGTCGACCGTCGACCGCCTGTAAATGATCGAGCAACTGATTGATGGCACGCGCCACCGGGTCAGGCATGTCTTCGCCGACCCCATAGGCATCGAAACCGATCTTCTCGGCCATGGCCTTGCGCTTGGCGTCCTGCTCTTCATCGGACTTGACGATGATTCGCCCCGGAATGCCGACCACTGTCGCACCGGCAGGCACCGCCTTGGTCACCACAGCATTGGAGCCAACTTTGGCCCCCGCACCCACGGTGAACGGCCCGAGCACCTTGGCCCCGGCACCGACCACAACGCCATCTTCCAACGTTGGGTGACGCTTGCCTTTATTCCAGCTGGTGCCGCCCAGGGTCACGCCTTGATACAGCGTGACATCGTTGCCGATTTCAGCGGTCTCACCGATGACAATGCCCATGCCATGGTCAATAAAGAACCGACGACCGACCTTGGCACCCGGATGGATCTCGATCCCGGTCAACCAGCGACCAAAGTTCGACACCAGCCGCGCCAGCCATTTCAGGTCCGCCCGCCACAACATAGAGGACAAACGATGAATCCAGATGGCGTGCATGCCCGGATAGCAAGTCAGGACTTCAAAAGCGTTACGCGCCGCCGGGTCACGATGGAAAACACTCTGGATATCTTCACGCAAACGCTCGAACATCATTAATCCTTCCGCTTTAGAAGCTCACCACGGGCCGCTTTCTGGGTTTCCGTGAGGATGCCACGCAATATATTCATTTCCGCCCGACTGACCGAGCTTCGTCCGTACAATCGACGCAGGCGCGCCATCAAGTGCCGTGGTTTCTCAGGATCGAGGAATTCGATGGCCACCAGGGTTTGTTCCAGGTGCTCATAGAATCGCTCCAACTCATCCATGGTCGCCAGCTCAGCGCTTTTGACCGATGCCACTTCTTCCTTCTCGACCTTGCTCGGCTGGCCTTGGGCCGCGAGCCAGGACATACGCACTTCATAGCTCAACACCTGCACCGCTGCCCCAAGGTTCAGCGAGCTGAACTCAGGGTCTGATGGGATGTGCACGTGATAATGACATCGCTGCAGCTCTTCATTGGTCAGGCCGGAATCTTCACGACCAAAGACCAAGGCAATCTCGGCGCCCTGCCCTGCTTCCTCGACCACTTTCGTCCCGCATTCGCGAGGATCGAGCAGCGGCCAGGGAATACGCCGGTCACGGGCGCTGGTGCCGAGCACCAGATTGCAGCCGACCAAGGCATCTTCCAAGGTGGCGACGACTTGCGCGTTTTCAAGGATGTCGCCGGCACCGGAAGCCCGGGCATCGGCCTCGTGATGCGGGAACAACCTCGGTTCGACCAGCACCAGCCGCGACAGGCCCATGTTCTTCATGGCACGCGCAGCCCCGCCGATATTGCCGGGGTGGCTGGTATTGACCAGGACGACACGAATGTTATGCAGCACGGGAGGCGTTCTCGAACACAATAAAGGGGAGCCGAATCTTACAGCGCCTACTACCGTTAAGCTATGAAAGCGAACGCCGACCTTCTCCTGTAGAAAAGTTCTGATAGAATGCCCGGCTTTCTTTAACAACCTTAGGTGACACATCCATGCAGCCCATGCTGAATATCGCGCTGCGCGCCGCCCGCAGCGCCAGTGAATTGATCTTCCGCTCCATCGAGCGCCTGGATACCATCAAGGTCGACGAAAAAGACGCCAAGGATTACGTATCCGAGGTGGATCGCGCCGCTGAACAGAAAATCATCGACGCGCTGCGCAAGGCTTACCCGAACCACTCGATCATGGGTGAAGAAACCGGCATGCACGCCGGCACCGGGATCGAAGGCGAAGAGTACCTGTGGATCATCGATCCGCTGGACGGCACCACCAACTTCCTGCGCGGCATTCCTCACTTCGCTGTCAGCATCGCCTGCAAATACCGCGGTCGCCTGGAACACGCTGTTGTTCTGGACCCGGTTCGCCAGGAAGAATTCACCGCCAGCCGTGGTCGCGGCGCTCAACTGAACGGTCGTCGCCTGCGCGTCAGCGGTCGCACCAGCCTCGACGGCGCCCTGCTGGGTACCGGCTTCCCGTTCCGCGACGACCAGATGGACAACCTCGACAACTACCTGGGCATGTTCCGCGCTCTGGTTGGCCAGACTGCCGGCATCCGCCGCGCTGGCTCGGCGAGCCTGGACCTGGCCTATGTGGCTGCTGGCCGTTTCGACGCATTCTGGGAGTCGGGCCTGTCCGAGTGGGACATGGCTGCAGGCGCCCTGCTGATCCAGGAAGCCGGCGGTTTGGTGAGCGACTTCACCGGCGGTCACGATTTCCTTGAGAAAGGTCACATCGTTGCCGGTAACACCAAGTGCTTCAAGGCAGTGCTGACGGCGATCCAGCCGCACCTGCCGGCCTCGCTGAAGCGCTAAGCTCGCAGCGACAAAAAAGCACCCTTCGGGGTGCTTTTTTTATGCCTGCAAATCCACCCTCAAGAACACTGTAGACCCCTGTGGGAGCGGGCTTGCCCGTGATGGTGGAGTGTCAGTCTACATTGATGGTGCAGTTGATGACGCTATCGCGGGCAAGCCGCTCCCACAGGGGATTTGTGGCGCGGCATAAATCCCGGGCACAAAAAAAGCACCCCGCAGGGTGCTTCTTTTTAAACCTGAGCTACTTAATGAGCCTGTTCATTCTGCGACAGGATCAACTTACCTTCCTTGTCGACCGGAATCTGGTTGCCCGGATCGCGATCCATCCGCACCTTGCCTTCCTTGCCATCCAGCGAATAACGAACGTCATAACCCACAACCTTGTCGCTGATGTCATTCACGGTGTTACAGCGAGTTTGAGTCGTGGTGTAGGTGTCACGCTCCTGCATGCCCTCCTGGACCTTGTTGCCGGCGTAACCACCACCGACCGCGCCTGCAACCGTGGCAATTTTCTTGCCGGTGCCGCCGCCGATCTGGTTACCCAGCAGACCACCTGCCAGCGCACCCACCACCGTACCGGCAATCTGATGCTGATCTTTCACCGGCGCTTGCCGGGTGACCGCTACGTCCTTGCACACTTCACGCGGCGTCTTGATTTGTGTCTTGACCGGTTCAACGGCTAGAACTTGCGCATACTCAGGGCCGCTTTTAACCAGGCTGTAGGTGGCAACAGCACCCCCGGCAGTCACACCGACAGCACCCAATACCGCACCAACCAGCAACGACTTGTTCACATGAACCTCCTGACCATCACCCGCGGAACATGTCCGCGCTTCTCCCAGCCTTGGAGCATAAAAAAAGGCGCGAGTTCAACTCGCGCCTTTTCGGGCTGACAGCTGGAAAAACGATGGCCGTTATGGACGGTCGTCGACTTCCTTCTCGCTCGCCGCAGGAGGAATCAAGTCCTCACTGTTCAGATTCAGCCAGATCAGCACCACGTTCGCGATGTAGATCGACGAGTAAGTACCCGCCAGAACACCGATAAACAGGGCGATGGAGAAGCCGAACAGGTTGTCGCCACCGAAGAACAGCAGCGCCGCAATCGCCAGCAAGGTGGAGATCGACGTCGCCATGGTCCGCAGCAGGGTTTGCGTGGTCGAGATGTTGATGTTCTCGATCAGGCTGGCCTTGCGCAGCACACGGAAGTTCTCACGAACCCGGTCGAATACCACGATGGTGTCGTTGAGCGAGTAACCGATGATCGCCAGCACCGCCGCCAACACCGTCAGGTCGAAGGTGATCTGGAAGAACGACAGGATACCGATGGTCACGATCACGTCGTGGATCAAGGATACGATCGCACCGACCGCAAACTTCCACTGAAAGCGGAATGCCAGGTAGATCAGGATGCCGCCCAGCGCCATCAGCATGCCGAGGCCGCCCTGGTCGCGCAGCTCTTCACCCACCTGCGGGCCGACGAACTCGACGCGCTTGACCGTCGCCGGGTTGTCGCCGCCGACCTTCAGCAGCGCTTCCGCCACTTGATGGCCCAGCTGCGGGTCTTCACCCGGCATGCGCACCAGCAAATCGGTAGTCGCCCCGAAGCTCTGCACGATTGCCTCGTGATAGCCCGAAGTGGCCAGTTGCTCACGCACCTTGGTGACATCGGCCGGACGCTCGTAGGTCAGCTCAATGAGCGTACCGCCGGTGAAGTCCAGGCCCCAGTTCATGCCCTTGGTAGCGACACTGAACAGTGCCAACGCAGTAAGGAACAATGTGACGCCGAACGCGAAGTTGCGAACGCCCATGAAGTTGATTGTACGTAACATGGCAGCCCCTTAAATCCACAACTTCTTGAAGTCACGACCGCCGAAGATCAGGTTGACCATCGCGCGGGTCACCATGATGGCCGTGAACATCGAGGTAAAGATCCCGAGGGACATGGTCACTGCGAAGCCTTTGACCGGGCCGGTGCCCATCGCAAAGAGAATCCCGCCGACCAACAATGTGGTCAGGTTGGCGTCGAGAATCGCGGTGAATGCCCGGCCGAAGCCTTCGTTGATTGCCCGTTGTACGGTCATGCCCGCCGCGATCTCTTCACGAATCCGCGAGAAGATCAGTACGTTGGCGTCGACCGCCATACCCATGGTCAACACTATACCGGCGATACCCGGCAGGGTCAGTGTTGCACCCAGCAGCGACATCAAGGCCAGCAGCAGCACCATGTTCACGCCCAGCGCGACGGTGGCGATGATGCCGAAGAAGCGGTAGATGGCGATGATGAACAGCGAGACAAACAGCATGCCCCACAGCGATGCATCGATACCTTTGGTGATGTTATCGGCACCCAGGCTCGGGCCAATGGTGCGCTCTTCAGCGAAGTACATCGGTGCAGCCAGACCACCGGCACGCAGCAACAGCGCCAGTTCGGATGACTCGCCCTGACCGTTCAGGCCAGTGATGCGGAATTGAGCACCCAGCGGCGACTGAATGGTCGCCAGGCTGATGATCTTCTTCTCTTCTTTAAACGTTTGAACCGCTACGTCTTTCTCGACGCCATTAACCACTTGCTTGACGTAAGTGGTAACCGGACGCTGCTCGATGAAGATCACCGCCATGCTGCGACCGACGTTGCTGCGCGTCGCGCGGCTCATCAGCTCGCCACCGTGACCATCCAGACGGATGTTCACTTCTGGTGTGCCGTGCTCGCCGAAGCCAGCTTTGGCGTCAGTCACCTGGTCACCGGTGATGATCAAGCCACGCTCGATCTGTGCTGGCGGACGCTTGCCTTCACGGAACTCGAAAGTTTCGGAAGTGGCTTTCGAAGCACCCGGCTCAGCGGCCAGACGGAACTCAAGGTTGGCCGTCTTGCCGAGGATACGCTTGGCTTCTGCGGTGTCCTGCACGCCCGGCAGCTCAACCACGATGCGGTTGGCGCCCTGACGCTGAACGATCGGTTCGGCAACACCCAGCTCGTTGACGCGGTTACGTACCGTGGTCAAGTTCTGCTTGATGGAGTATTCGCGGATTTCCGCCAGCTTGGCCGGGGTCATCGCCAGACGCAGCACCGCCTGACCATTGAGGTCGGCCGGCACAATGTCGAAATCGTTGAAGTTCTTGCGGATCAGTGCACGGGCCTGTTCGCGGGAGGCTTCATCAGCGAAGCCCAGCTGGATGGCACCGTTGAGTTGCGGCAGGCTGCGATAGCGCAGTTTCTCTTTACGCAACAGGCTCTTAACATCGCCTTCGTACACTTTCAAGCGTGCGTCGAGGGCTTTGTCCATGTCCACTTCCAGCAGGAAGTGCACACCACCGGACAAGTCCAGACCCAGCTTCATCGGGTGCGCGCCGAGGCTGCGCAGCCATTGCGGGGTAGTTTGCGCCAGGTTCAGTGCAACGACGTAGTCATCACCCAATGCCTTGCGCACGACGTCTTTGGCCGGCAGCTGATCTTCAGCCTTGGTCAGACGAATCAGACCGCCCTTGCCGTTGGCCGCCAGTGTGGCTGCCTTGACGTTGATCCCGGATTCCTTGAGCGCAACGCTCACACGATCCAGATCAGCCTGATTGACCAGCAGCGCAGTGCTTGCACCGCTGACCTGAATGGCCGGGTCATCAGGATATAGATTGGGAGCGGAATAAATCAGACCGACCGCCAGCACCGCCAGGATCAGAATGTATTTCCACAGAGGGTATTTGTTCAGCATCACGCCGCCCGCTTATGACGCGGGGCGCCTTGCGCGCCCCGTCGATTGAGTAGAAGTTGAAACTTAGATCGCTTTCAGCGTGCCTTTTGGCAGCGTGGCGGCAATGGCGCCTTTCTGGAACTTCATTTCGACAGTGTCGGAAACTTCCAGAACCACGAAATCATCAGCCACTTTAGTGATCTTGCCGGCGATACCGCCAGTGGTCACAACTTCGTCGCCTTTTTGCAGGCTGCTCAGCAGGTTCTTCTGCTCTTTGGCGCGCTTGGCCTGTGGACGCCAGATCATCAGGTAGAAGATGACCAGGAAACCGACCAGGAAAATCCACTCAAAACCGCCACCCATTGGGCCGGCAGCGGCCGGTGCAGCAGCGTCAGCCATGGCATTCGAGATAAAAAAGCTCATTTAGCACTCCAGTTGCAAATGTTGAATCTTGGGGTCAGAAAACTCAGTCCAAAGGCGGAACAGGTAACCCGCGTTTGGCGTAGAAGGCATCGACAAAGGCGGCCAATGTACCCTGTTGAATAGCCTCGCGCAAACCAGCCATAAGCACTTGATAATGACGCAAGTTATGGATGGTATTGAGCATGCTTCCCAGCATTTCGCCGCACTTGTCCAAGTGATGCAGATAAGCGCGGGAGAAGTTCTGGCAGGTATAGCAATCGCAGGTCGGATCGAGCGGCGAATCATCATGGCGATGAAACGCGTTACGGATCTTCAGCACGCCGGTATCAATGAACAGATGCCCATTGCGGGCATTACGGGTTGGCATCACGCAATCGAACATGTCCACACCGCGGCGCACACCCTCAACCAGATCTTCCGGTTTGCCAACGCCCATAAGGTAACGAGGTTTGTCAGCCGGCATCTGACCCGGCAGATAATCCAGCACCTTGATCATCTCGTGCTTTGGTTCGCCCACCGACAGACCACCAATGGCCAGACCATCGAAGCCGATCTGGTCGAGGCCTTCCAGCGAACGCATGCGCAGGTCCTGGTGCATGCCGCCCTGAACGATGCCGAACAGCGCCGCCGTGTTGTCGCCATGGGCTTCTTTCGAACGTTTGGCCCAACGCAACGACAGCTCCATGGAAATGCGCGCGACGTCTTCGTCAGCCGGGTACGGCGTGCATTCGTCGAAAATCATCACGATGTCCGAGCCCAAGTCACGCTGGACCTGCATCGACTCTTCCGGCCCCATGAACACTTTGGCGCCGTCCACAGGAGAAGCGAAGGTCACGCCCTCCTCCTTGATCTTGCGCATCGCGCCCAGGCTGAACACCTGAAAACCGCCGGAGTCTGTAAGAATCGGGCCTTTCCACTGCATGAAATCGTGCAGGTCGCCGTGCTTCTTGATCACTTCCGTGCCAGGGCGCAGCCACAAGTGGAAGGTGTTGCCCAGAATGATTTCCGCGCCAGTGGCGGTGATATCCCGCGGCAGCATGCCCTTCACAGTGCCGTACGTGCCCACCGGCATGAACGCCGGGGTCTCGACGGTACCGCGCGGGAAGGTCAAACGACCGCGACGAGCCTTGCCGTCAGTGGCCAGCAATTCAAACGACATACGACTCATACAGTTTCCTCAGGGCCCGATTCTTTAGGGGCAGTCGGCGCAGGATTACGAGTGATAAACATCGCATCACCGTAGCTGAAAAAGCGGTAACCATGCTCCACCGCTGCTTTATAGGCAGCCATGGTTTCGGGATAACCGGCGAACGCCGAAACCAGCATCAACAGCGTGGATTCGGGCAAATGGAAGTTGGTGACCAGGGCATCGACTACATGAAATGGCCGGCCCGGGAAGATAAAGATGTCGGTGTCGCCACTGAACGGCTTGAGCACGCCATCGCGCGCAGCGCTTTCCAGCGAACGCACGCTGGTGGTCCCCACCGCCACCACACGACCACCGCGAGCGCGGCAAGCGGCCACGGCATCGACCACGTCCTGGCCGACTTCCAGCCATTCGCTGTGCATGTGGTGGTCTTCAATCTTCTCGACGCGCACCGGCTGGAACGTACCCGCACCCACGTGCAAGGTCACGAAAGCGGTCTCGACGCCCTTGGCGGCAATCGCCTCCATCAGCGGCTGATCGAAATGCAGCCCCGCCGTCGGCGCCGCCACCGCGCCGAGGCGCTGGGCGTACACCGTCTGATAACGCTCGCGGTCCGAGCCTTCATCCGGGCGGTCTATATAAGGAGGCAACGGCATGTGCCCGACGCGATCGAGCAGCGGCAACACCTCCTCGCTAAACCCCAACTCGAACAACGCATCGTGACGCGCCAGCATCTCGGCCTCGCCACCGCCATCGATCAGGATCTTCGAACCCGGCTTCGGCGACTTGCTGGACCGCACATGGGCCAGCACGCGATGACTGTCGAGCACCCGCTCCACCAGAATTTCCAGCTTGCCGCCGGAAGCCTTCTGGCCAAACAGCCGTGCCGGAATCACCCGGGTATTGTTGAACACCATCAAATCGCCCGGGCGCAAATGCTCGAGCAAATCAGTGAATTGACGGTGTGCCAGGGCGCCGCTGACCCCATCCAGGGTCAACAGGCGACTGTTGCGACGCTCGGCCAAAGGGTGGCGAGCAATCAGCGAATCAGGGAGTTCGAAAGTAAAGTCAGCAACGCGCATGATGGGGTTCGTCTAGCAGGGGCCGGAAGTCTAGCCGAAATAGTGAAAATTCTCTATGTACCTGATTGACCGACGGTAATCTCATCTCTATACTTCGCCGCCATTGAGCCCTGATGGCGGAATTGGTAGACGCGGCGGATTCAAAATCCGTTTTCGCAAGAAGTGGGAGTTCGAGTCTCCCTCGGGGCACCAAAATTAAGAAAGGTCTTGCTTAGCAAGGCCTTTTTTTTCGTCTGTAGAAAAGCCCCTGACACCCCGCTGACCTGTCGGAATTGGGTTGCTGGCGATGCTTTTGATCTTCTCGTTCTCGGTTGGTACGACAACTCTCAAGGATTCATCCCATGGAACTGCTGCTGGAAACTGTTGCTCTGTTCTGTCTTAAGCTGGCTTATGAGACGGAGGGGGCGAGTCCGATTTTGCGGGATGATCCGATCATGAGTGATTATGAGCGGGAGGTTTTTGGGTTGTTGGTGCGGCGGGGGGATTTTGAGGGGATTCAGTTTAGGGTGGCGCATTGTGTTGGTTTGGCGCTATACGCCATCGGCGGTGTTGATACAGTCCTGGGGCGCGAGCTACAAAGGTTGGCTGCAGATTTCAATGCTACGGGGACACTGGAGCAGCTCGACCGTCCGCTAATCGCGCTCAAGGATTATCTGAAAGACATTCAATGAAGGAAGGCGTGCAGCCTAAAAAGTGGGAGCGCCCCATAGCTAGACCGCCGCTGGTCGCCACGGCCAATCCACTCACAAACCTATCCCCTTTTTCCAAGCCCCCTCTCCCCAGTTTTTTGCTTTCTACCAAAGTTAACAAAGTCCCGCTTCCAGCCAATAGCTTCCACTCGCGACGGACAGCGATCGGCCATATACGGTCACTCGGAAAGTCTACGAGACCAGGCGCGATTCAGGCGCCGCAGTAAACATAAAACTGTACGCCCGAATCGTCTCATCCGCCCATAGAACCTCCCCAAAAAATGATGTCAATTTGATTGCACAAGCAACAATGTCATTTTGGATCAATCAGCGTCAGGCTATTTCCTGACACCCCATGGAGAGAGTGATGAGAGTCATCATTGCGATGTTATTGATGTTGAGTACCTACGCCTATGCTGGTTGCGGCAACATCGACAACAGCGATCAACGCGCGTATTGCGAGGCCAAAACCAATGGCCAAAGCTGCGGCAATATCCAGAACAGCGACTTACGTGACGAGTGTGATGCCACAAAGCGTTGATCTACGAATCACGCGGGACCAGCCGTTCTTCATCGACGCTGGACCCGCTGCACTTTTCTGGTCGGTGACCGTGTAGACGGCCTGACTGCCTTCGGCCTGGACAACGGTCAACCGCTGCCCTCGCGGAACTGCCCCTGAGCCGTGTTAGCGGTGCACCAACACATACCGCCTTTTAAAGGTTCCTGAGCCTGATCCAGTAACGTTCGCACGGGCTGATGATGGCGGCTTCGGGTCGGATCGCGACGGGCGGTTAAACTTCCGTCTGTTCCGCCATTTCCAAGGCATCTTCGACCTCGATTCCCAGGTATCTGACGGTGCTTTCAAGGCTTCGTATGACCAAGCAGGAGTTGAACAGCTCTCAGGTTCTTCGTCCTCCGATAGATCAGCGATGCTTTGGTCCTCCGTAGCGCATGAGTACCGTACATCGTTGGGTCAAGGCCAATGGTTGTTACCCATGCTTTGACTATCCGAGCGCACTGTCTGGTGGAGAGATGGCCTGAGTCGTGCAACCGGGTCGGAAACAATAAGTCCTCACTGCTGAGGTGGGCCTTATGCATCCAAGCCTCCAGAACCGTTCGGGTTTGCTCAGTAATTTCAAATTGCACTGGGTGGCGAGTTTTCTGCTGCATCACGATGGCCTGTGACGACACGCGCTCCCCATGGGCTATGTCTCGTACTCGCAGCTTGGTTAAGTCACAAGCATGTAGCTTGCTGTCGATGGCCAAGTTGAAAAGCGCCAAATCTCGTGTCTTCT